>DYLZ01000026.1 GCA_020721775.1 Sulfurovum sp. | reverse complement strand
AGAGGATTCAATATATTTTACAAGGATTTGAACCCATGGAGTCATTCTTAAGAGATGCCAAAAATTCAGCGCACATCATAGCAAATCTAACTTCAAGAGATAAAAACAAAATTTTAAAAGATATGGCAGATGCTCTTGTTTTTAATACTCAAAGAATAATTGCCGAAAATCAAAAAGACTTAGATTTTGCCAAGTTAAACAATTTAAGTTCTGCAATGCAAGATAGGCTTTTTCTTGATGAAAAAAGAGTGCATGCTATGGCAGCTTCTCTTAGAGAGATAGCATCTTTGAAAGAGCCTGTGGGAAGAGTGCTCGAAGGGTGGGTAAATGAGAATGATCTGCGCATAGAAAAAGTTAGTGTACCTATAGGCGTAGTAGCGGTCATTTATGAGTCAAGACCCAATGTTACGAGTGATGTCGGAGCACTCTGTTTTAAAAGCGGAAATGTTGCGATATTAAAAGGCGGAAAAGAGGCAGAGTATTCAAACAAGATAATTGCAACTATTTTGCAAGAAGTATTAGAAGAAAACTCTCTGCCAAAAGAGATAATTTCATTGCTTCCTGACAGTAGCAGGGAAGGTGTTGCAAATCTCATCAAAATGGACAAATATGTAGATCTGGTTGTGCCTAGAGGCGGAGAAGAGCTTATACGGTACATTTCTGCAAATTCATCAATTCCTGTAATAAAACATGATAAAGGACTTTGTCACACATATATACATAGCGATGCAGATATAAAAAAAGCAATTGATATAGCCATAAATGCAAAATGTCATAGACCCGGCGTTTGCAATGCAATGGAAACGCTTATCATAGATAAGAAAATAGCTGTAAATATTTTACCAAAATTAGTAGAAGCTTTTGATGCAGAAGGAACATTTTTAAAAGGCGATCCTGAAGTTAATGAAATTGTTAAGATGGAACTTGCTACTGAAGCTGATTTTGATACCGAATATCTTGCAAATACTTTAAATATTAAAATGGTAAATGGAGTTGATGAAGCCATATCGCATATAAGACGATTTGGTTCCGGACATTCAGAAGCGATAGTAACAGAGAATTACAGCATTGCCGAGTATTTTTTAAATCAAATAGACGCTGCTTGTGTTTATGTCAATGCAAGCACAAGGTTTACTGATGGCGGAGTATTTGGTTTTGGAGCAGAGGTGGGAATATCGACAAATAAACTTCACGCCAGAGGACCAATGGGAATAAATGAACTTACAACATATAAGTTTAAAATTTATGGAAATGGACAAATAAGAGAATAGCTATTTACTTATAGTACATCTTTTATGGATAAAATATGAAATATTTTTATTTAGGCTTGCAATAAATGAGATATATTTTTTTTATCGGTATCGTTATATTAACATTTTGTATAGCCGATGAAAAAAATGAAATTGTTTTTAAAAGTGTAGAAATAATCGGAAATAAAAATATAGAACTTGAAGTCGTAGAGGATGCTATCGATGTATCAAGAGGCAGTATATTTGCTTTTTGGAAAGATAAAACCCCGCGTATTAATTCAAGACTGATCAAAACTCTGCCTCAAACCCTAAAAAACTTTTATGACTCGGAAGGATATTATGATGCCGAATTTATGATAGGCGAAAATAATAACTCCATCAGGATCTTAATAGACGAAAAAGAACCTATCAAAGTAGCCAGCATAGACATAACAAGCGATTTTGATATTTCAAATTTTATTTTCAATAAAGAAAATAGCGTATTTAGATCAAAAGAGTTCATTGAAAGTAAAAAACAAATAATTGACAAACTCCTAAATGATGGTTATTGCAGTTATGATTTAGATGCAAAAGCATATATCGACTTAGAAAAACATAGGGCAGATTTGGTTTATAATCTTAAAAAAGGCGATATATGTACATTCGGCGAAACGGTCATAAAAGGAGCAGAGGGGATAGACAATAATGTTATTTTATCTCGTGTTGAAGCTCTCAATGGAAAAAGATTTAATATACAGAGCGTGAAGGATACATATCAAAGGATAGAAGACCTTGAAGCGTTTGATACCGTGCTTGTTAATGCCGATAGAAAAATTTATAATGTAGTGCCTATTGATATTACATTAAAGATGCTGGAAAATCCATACTATTTTAGCGGCGGTATCGGTTATGATAGTTTTGCCGGCGTAAGAGTCGGGGCGCAGCTTGTTAAGAGGAATTTTTTCTCTAATGCCCAAAAGCTAACGCTTACAGGAAAATATTCCATGAAAGATAAAGTTTTGGATTTTGACTTTTTTAGACCTGCTATTTTGTATTATGATGGATATTATCTTGATTTTGGGTTAAACGCAGGGTATTCTGATGTAGAGTATAAGGGATTTGGCGAAGAAAAAGAGTATATAAAAGGATTTATGGCTTATCAATTTGATAGATTGCTTTTAAAGGGTGGAATGGGTATAGAAAATGTCAATATTTATGATCTTGGAACTATTGATCCGGATATTACATATGGAACATATGTTTTGAACTATCCGTTTTTGCAAGTTATATATGATGCAAGAGATGATAGATTAAATCCAAAAAATGGATATTATTTTGCAGGATATTTGGAATATGGAATGCCTTACAATACAAATTCAAGCGACTATACAAAATTTGAATTTGAAGCAAGAGGCATATATACATACAAAGAGATAACATTTTCAACTGTCGGCAAAATAGGAACTATAGAAGAGATATCCGGATATGTACCAGAGTCAAAGCTTTTTTTTGGCGGCGGGATGTTTAGTAACCGAGCATACGGCTATAATGAATTGGGAACTATCGCTTCTCCTACGGAATTTTTGAAAAGCGGCGCTTTGAGTATGGCAAATTTATCTTGTGAAATTAATTTTCCTATTAAAAATGATATATATGGAGCGGTTTTTACGGACAATACTATGCTCAGCGATACAAGCTATAATTTTAACGGTGAGATAATATCATCTGCCGGATTTGGGATAAGATATATAACGCCCGTAGGTCCATTAAAAATTGACATAGGCTCAAACATAAACGATGTATCACAATTTAGCATCCAATTTCAGCTAGGACAGTCATTTTGAAAAAACTTCTTTTTTTATGGATGATCGCAGCTGTTTTTATAATGGTGGTTGCGACTATTTTGGTAAATACTCCTCTGTTTATAAAAAATACTACACACGATTTTTTAAAAGAACACAATATTACATACAAAAAGATCGATGGCGATGTTTTGCAGGGCGTGAGTTTTTATGATGTTAAATTTAATGCAAAACCGGTAGCCGCAAAGCTGCAGCTATTTTGGAGCCCACTTTCGCTGCTCGAAAAAAAGATCGTAATACACAAGACTACGGTTGAAGATCTAAACATTACCAATCTTGCAAAACTTATAAATTCATTTAAAACAACCGACAAAACAACCGATGAAAATGTGGATCTAACGCTAATTTTACAAAAAGCAAATATCACTACATCAAAATATTCATACCGTCATTATCTATTTAATTCTATGAAAGCCGAACTGTCAAATGTTTCTTATGATATGTATAATAACAAATTTCAATCGGGCGAGATAAAATATAATGCAGATATGAATTACGGAAAAATAAATTTATATGCCAAAACTACAGGAGATATGGAATTCAAAGGTAAAGGAAATCTAAGTGTTAATCAAATTTTTTATGATAGATATCATGTTCCCTTGATAGCGGCAAATGCCGGAAACGCAAATATCAGTGAATTCAATATATCAAAAAGCGGTTTTACAATACTTGCAAATACTAAAGGCGAAAAGATATTTAAAGATATGAATGATACGAACAATCTTGATGTATTGCAAGTAAATTCAAAAATAAGCTACAATTGGAAGTCGAAAAATGTTATAGTAGATTCAAATGCGCTTGCCAAAAGCTACTATGCTCCAAATATTAAAATTACAAACTATGTTGTAGTCGACAAAGATCAAAAAACAACATATAGCGGAACGGTTGAAGCAGACAAGCTAACTTCACTTGATCCAAAACTGCTTAAAGTGTTAACTTCTCCAAAAGCAACATTTAAAGGGGACGAAAATAGCCTTGTCGTCAATCTGGACACCAAAGATTTTAGAGGTGTTTTTACGACCGGTGATTTTGAGAAAGGTGTTTTAAAAGCAAGTTCCAAGAAACAAATTCCAATAAAAGATTTTTTATATATGCCTAAGAGCCTTGAGGCATCTGTAGGAAATATAGAAATAACGGTACCAACAACCTTTGCAGCTCCATTCTTTAAAAATTTTGATGCTGTTGTAAGATCAGATATAGCAGACATCAAAGGCAAAATTACCAAAGAGAACAATAGCTGGGTAATCGACGCAAAAATTACTTCAGTGCCTGTAAATTCAGTTCTAAAAAAAGCTTATAATCTTGTAAAGTGGGATTCATTTGCCGGTTCAAATGTTATATTGTCAATAAAAAAAGATATTATAAATATAGATTTGCATTCAAAAGATTTTACATCAAGCATTGCTTACAAGAATTCCGATAATGGCATAAAAGGTAATTTTGATCTAATAGGTCTTGATGGTACAATTGATGGCAATACAAAAGGAAATATTTTTATCAGGTCAAGCAGCAGTGATATGCAAAGTTCATTAAATTCTCTTTCGAAATATCTGAATTTTACGCCACCTATTGTGAGCGGTGATGGCAAGTTTGATATGATTATAGACAAAAGCGGAAAAACAAACATAACATTAAACTCTTCGAGTATTATAATCGGCGATAAAACAAGATATGCAAAACCGATTACTGGAATAAAAGCAAAACTAACTATTGACGGAAATGCAATCTTGATAGATGAGTACAACTTTATATACGAAAAGCTGCATTTCTTTGCTACAAAAAAATCCATTGTTAATTTCAAAAACGGCATTTTAAATTTTAATTCATTATGGGTAAATAACCAGATATCTGCAAATGGAAATTATGATATAAATTCAAAGAACGGTAATTTTTCGATCAATGGCAAAGATGTTGTTATCCCTCATGAGTATGCATCACTGAAACTAAATGCCAATATAAATGCCAATATAAAAAAAGGCGCTATAAGTTTAAATGGAAATATCGTTGTTACGGATGGAGAGATACTGTACTATCTTGGTCAAAAAACTTTTCCGACAGATAGCGATATTATAATCATTCAGGATCAAAAGCAAAAAATTTCATCACCTTTTGTAGATAATCTATCTATGTCTATCAAGATAAATACATTAAAACCCATAAAATATAAGCAAAGAAATTCAAATTTTCAAACAACTTTTGATCTGGGAGTTGAAAAAAATGCCGGAGAAACTATGCTTGTTATAGGAAGCGCTAAGATATTGAAAGGCGGATATTATTTTTATGAAGATAAAAAATTTGTTTTACAGCCAAGCAGCATCTATTTTACCGGTGATGTCAACAAGCCATTATTGGATATTCAAGCCATTTACAGAGCACCAAATCATACCATTAGAGCAATTATTACAGGTATCCCTGGTAATCCAAATATTAATTTCACTTCAACGCCAAAACTTACAAAAGAGCAGATCTTAGCTCTTATAATGTTTGATTCAGAAGTTGAAGCAGATAAATATACAACAGATGAGATGATGAAGATGATGGGAGGAGCGGTTGCTAAATCGCTTCTTTCAAATATGGGAATAAGTTTTGATCATTTAGTTTTTGGATCAAACAATAGCGTCGAGATAGGAAAAAGAATCAATAGAAGAACCACATTGATATATGCAAATGATGAAGTTTCAAAAGCAAAGATACGATATGAGTTCAATCCAAATATAGAAGGGATATTGAGTGTTAGTCAGCAGTCAAGCAGCGCTGATATTATCTATAAAAAAGAATTTAAAAATTTTAAAGATCTATTTAGCAAAACTCCAAAAGATAAAAATATAACTCAATAGGCTGCTATGACAATCTATTCTTAAATTCACTATATCCAAACTCTTTTACTATATCTATACTGCCGTCACTCCTTTGTATAGCAATAGAAGGCAGCGGTATGCCGTTGAATGTTGTAGCTTTTACCATGGTATAGTGCATCTGGTCTTCAAATATGATCTTATCCCCGATTTTTAACGGTTCATCAAAACTATAATCACCCATAATATCACCTGCCAAGCAAGTATTTCCGCCCAATCTGTATGTATACTTTTTTTCGTTCGGCAATCCGGAATTTCTCACATCAGAACGATAAGGCATAAGTATGGTATCAGGCATATGAGCTTCTGCTGATGTGTCCAGAATGGCGATATCTATGCCATTGTGTACTATATCAAGCACGGTTGCATATAGTGCACCTGTTTGCCATCCGACAGCCTCTCCCGGTTCTAAATAGACTTCAATTCCATTGTGTCTAGATTTAAAATCTTTTATTAAATCTATAAGCTTATCCACATTATAGTCAACTCTTGTTATGTGGTGACCTCCGCCAAAATTGATCCATTTAAGTTTTGGTATAAGCTCACCAAATTTGTCTTCAAAGTTTGATAAAACTCCTTCAAGGGCTGAGCTGTCTTGTTCACAAAGTGCATGAAAATGTAAACCATCGCATAATTGCATTATGCTGTCATCAAAATTTGCTTTTGTAGTACCAAGCCTCGAGTAGGCGCCGCAAGGATCGTACATTTCTGTCGTGACTTGTGAATATTCAGGGTTTACTCTAAGTCCAAGAGAAATTGATGGATTTATTTCAAGAGCAGGTCTAGCAAATTTATGAAATTGATTTGGGGTATTGAAAACTAAATGATGCGAAATTTCGGCAACTTCTTTTATGTCGCTATCTTTAAAAGCAGGAGAATATGTATGTACCTCGCG
This sequence comes from Sulfurovum sp., assembly GCA_020721775.1. Taxonomy (GTDB): domain Bacteria; phylum Campylobacterota; class Campylobacteria; order Campylobacterales; family Sulfurovaceae; genus BN30871. The sequence continues at coordinate 9,894 of DYLZ01000026.1, read as the reverse complement.
ACCAAATTCTTCATGCGCTAGTTTTGCTTCATATAGTCCGCTTGCACAACATCCATAAAGTGTTGGACGGATTATGTCAAAACTTTTCCATAGAGCATAGCCTTTTAATGCCAGTAATATTTTAGCTCCGCTTTCATTTTGAATGCGTTCGAATATTTCCATATTTTTACGAAGCTTGGACTCTTCTAAAAGCCAACAAGGAGACGGCAGTTCGTTTATATCATATATTTTTTTCATAAATGAATTATAGCATTTAAGCCTTATTCTTATTTTGAATTAGGATGATTAAAAAATAATCAATTTATATTGTTTTTTTTATATTTGTTTATAGTTTTAAAACTACTTTTCTTAATTATACTCAAAGTCTTATTTAGATAAAATAATCCGTTTTAATCCCAATGAAACTGGGCATTAACTATATCAATATCATCAAGGATTTCGTATGAAAAGAACATATCAACCACACAAAACACCTAGAAAAAGAACTCATGGTTTTAGAGCTAGAATGAAGACTAAAAACGGTAGAAAAGTGATCGCAGCTAGAAGAGCTAAGGGTAGAAAAAGATTAGCCGCATAAAACATTTTGTTCGTATTAGAACAAGCAGTGAGTTTAATCAAGTTTATACCAAGTCAACTAAAGTTTGGCACAACCACTGTTTTGTACTTTTTTATAAAGAATCAAAAGGGTATAATGTAGGGTTCGTAGCCGGCAAAAAAGTAGGAAAAGCGGTTCAAAGAAATAGAGCAAAAAGGCTTCTTAGAGCTTTATTTATCAAAAATGCAGATATGATAAAAATGGGCAATTATGTATTTGTGGCAAAACCGGATATACTTAGTGAGCCATTTTTGAATCTATCTGATATTTTTGACGATACTTTGAAACGAACTTCGTTATATAAATAATTCACACAAAGGCAAATTTAGTGGAACAACAAGATTTACACAAAAGATTATTAATAGCTCTGGTTTTATCTATTTTGGTTTTTGTAGGATATAGCTATATATTTTCTACTCCAAAAATATCAAACAATACAAAAATAGAACAAAACCAAACATCAAACAATCAAGCGCCAATTATAAATGCAAACAATAATGCGCCACAAGCTTCTCCTGTCATATCAAATGAAAGCACAATAGCAACGATAAAATCTAAAAAATTTATTGCTACGATCGATAAATTCGGTAGAATCTCACAGTTTAATTTGCTTGAGCCTAAGTATAAAACCGAAGATGGCAAACCGCTTGCTCTTTTGGACCAGAAGCAGGTAAAACCTCTGGAAATTAGATTTAGCGATACAGCAGTAAACGATGAAGCATTTAAAACAGCATATAGCTCTGATAAAACAGAAGTTGATGTGGACGGAAATGCTCAGAGTATAACTTTAACTCAAAAGCTCTCGCATGTTACAGTTATTAAAACCATTACATTTAAACCTAGTGGGGAATATACACTTAAAGTTAGCACTTCTATTCCTATTCAGTATTTTATTACTACCGGATACCGTCCTGTAGCCGATACTTCAAATTATATGGTTGTAAAAGGCGTACTTGTAAAAGAGGCCGACGATACGATAAAGATCCTAGAAGACGGAGATGTATCGTCTAGCGAAGAGTTTAAGAAAGCAAGTATAGTTTCTGCATTTGATAGATACTATGCATCTTTATTTTTTGATATGAAAAACGGCATCAATATATCTGTGCTAAAAGAAGGCGATGATAATCCGTTGGCATTTGTAAGCGGTACGCAAAACCTTGAATTAGGCGGGTATATAGGACCCAAAGAGTATAAAACACTTAACTCTATATCTCCGGCTTTGACCGATGTCATAGAATATGGATGGTTCACATGGTTAGCTCGTCCGTTTTTTTATTTGATCCAAAATATTTATGATTTCGTAGGCAACTGGGGTTGGGCTATAGTAATATTTACGATATTTATTAAAATTTTACTTTTTTGGCCCACATATAGAGGTATGCTTTCAATGCAAAAACTTAAAGACCTTGCGCCTAAAATGAAAGATATCAAAGAAAAATACGCAGGAGATCCTGCAAAAATGAATATGCACATGATGGAACTGTATAAAAAACATGGAGCAAATCCATTTGGCGGATGTTTGCCGATTTTGCTACAAATACCGATATTCTTTGCTTTATATCGAGTGCTTTTAAATGCCGATGAACTTCAAGGTGCCCCTTGGATACTATGGATAAACGATTTGGCAAAAATGGATCCGTATTTTGTGCTGCCAATATTAATGGGAGCAACTATGTGGTATCAGCAAAAAATTACTCCATCAAACTTCACGGATCCGTTGCAGGAAAAAATATTTAAATTTTTTCCTGTTTTAATGACAGTATTTTTTATAACATTCCCTGCAGGACTTGTACTTTATTGGTTAACAAATAATATTCTTTCAATAGGTCAGCAAATATTTGTAAATCGCGCATACGAAAAACATAAACTTCAAGAGATAGAAGCGCACCATAAAAAGAGCAAATAATGAAAAAATTTGAAGCGCCAAGTCTTGAAGATGCATATTTGGAGGCATCAAAATTTTTTGAGTGCTCTATTTTAGAACTTCAATGCGAGGTCATTCAAAATCCAACAAAGGGTATTTTTGGTTTTGGCAAAAAAAATGCCATTATCATTGCAGATATTATTAAAACCGAAGAAAATAACAAGCCTAAAGTCGTTACTCCGGTCAAATCCAAAGAAGAGCCAAAAAAAGATTTTGTCCAAATAAATAGACCGACTAAAAAAATAGAAATTATAAATGACAGTGTAAGCGAGAATTTTTTTAAAGAGAAACAAGAGCCTATAAGTTATACGGATAATAGATGTTCTGATAGTGTAACGCCTACTTGTAATGTAGAGTTGGCAAAAGAGATAGAAAAAAGTTTAAAAAAATTATTATCCAAAAGTTGTTTTAATATTGATACTGTTGAAGTTGATGTTGTTGACAATACGGCATTAATATTTATAGACGGCGAAGATGCAGCACTTTTGATAGGCAAAGAGGGCTACAGGTATAACGCATTGTCATATATGATATTTAATTGGCTCTATACGAAATATGAACTTTTTGTAAAGCTGGAAATCGCAAGATTTTTAACATCACAACAAGAGATGATATGTATTCATTTGGAACCTATCATACAATTGGTCAAAAAAGAAGGAAGAGCCAAGACGAAACCTTTTAACGGAATTTTACTTCAGATCGCCTTAGAAAAACTCAGAGATGAGTTTCCGGATAAATATGTTGCCATTAAAACAAATAAAAATGGTGAAAAATATATAGTTATTAATGATTTTATACAAAAATAAACTATGAATGATACAATTGTAGCCATAGCCACATCAAGCGGTATCGGTTCGATCGCTATAGTCAGGGTCAGCGGTCCGAAAGCACTTAATATAGCTAAAATACTTTCAAAAAAAGATGAAATTATCCCAAGATATGCGCATCTTATATTTATATATGATGATGACGATGTAATTGATCAGGCTGTTATGCTCTATTTTAAATCGCCCAATAGCTTTACAGGTGAAGATATAGTGGAATTTCAGTGTCATGGCGGCTGGGTAGTTGCAAATGAGATCTTAGAGTTAAGTTTAAAAAACGGAGCTAGACTTGCAAATCCGGGAGAGTTTTCTAAACGAGCTTTTCTAAACGGAAAAATTGATCTAACACAAGCTGAATCCATAGCCAAGATGATAGAAGCTCAAAGCGTTGATGCCGCAAAGATACTTGCGAGACAACTAAAAGGCTCTTTGGGCGCTTTTGTAGATGAAGGCAGGGAATTGCTTCTTCTTGCGCTTGCTCATAGTGAGGTAATGATAGATTATGCAGAGGAAGACTTACCTCAAGATATCATATCATCTATACAAAACCAACTGAATTCATTGGAAGTAAAGTTGGAAAATCTGCTAGAAAGTTCAAAAAGAAGGCATGGTCTTATTGACGGTTTTAATGTCGCAATCATAGGAAAGCCAAATGTCGGGAAAAGTTCTCTTTTAAATCTGCTTTTAAGCTATGACAGAGCTATCGTGAGCGACATTGCAGGAACCACAAGAGATACTATCGAAGAAAGAGTAAAAATAGGCACTCATATCATTAGGCTCATTGATACCGCAGGTATCAGAGATACAAGTGATGAGATAGAAAGCATCGGTGTGCAAAGATCGCTTCGTACGCTTGATGAGGCTGATATCGTTATAGCATTGTTTGATGCATCTAGGGAGTGGGACGAAGAAGATGATAATATAGCCGGTATCATAAAAAATCTTGATAAGCAAAAACATGTTTTAGTAGTTCTTAATAAGTCTGATTTGACAAGAAAATTATATAATGCTTTTTTGGATAGTTATGATATATTGAATATGAGCATAAAAACAGACTCAAATATTTTGAGTAAAAAACTTGAAGAGTTGATAAATAGTATAGCCGCTGGAGACGAGATTATGCTAGTTTCAAACAGACAGATTGAAGCTGTTAAAGAGTGTATCAAATTTATCAAAGATGCAAAGAAGCCGCTTTTAAGCGAAGAACTTGAACTGTTTTCGTATCATTTGACAGAAGCAGTAAAAGCAATATCTTCCATTTCGAAGCCGTATGATAACGAGGATATCTTGGATAAAATGTTTAGCGAATTTTGTTTAGGAAAATAATTTATGAAAAATCTAATTAAATTACCATTATCTATATTTATTGTTTTTTTATTAATAGGGTGCGGCAAAGAGCCTGAACCTGTAAAGCCTGTTTTGCAAAAAACGGATCCATTAGAAAAATTCGATGAAAATTGGCCTCCAAAAGAAGAAAAAGAACAAAATATTGATATGTCAGATCTACAAATAAATGAAGTTAAGATCAATGATAAAGAGTTGCAAGAATTTTATAATTTGCCAAAAAGCGGGAATTCAACAATTTTTGGCAAAGTAGCTTTGCGTCTTCAAAATGGACAGCTTATAAACGGCTCGTATGCTAATGTGTATCTGATTCCTCAAACATCATACTCTAAGCAGTGGTTTAAAGAAAATTATTCTTCAGAGGAATTTGCAGGAAGTATAGATAGCAGAATTTATGATTTTATAAAATTTACAAAATCAAACAGTAAAGGTGATTTTAGTTTTTCAAATATGCCAAAAGGCAGATATTATTTGATAGGAACTATGAATTGCGGTGTTGAGTGTGGATTTGAAGGCAATAAAAGCATTAGAATGGTAAATGAAATTTTTGTAGATAAAGACGGGAGTGTTTTGAAGAATATTATCAAATCACTCTAGATATTAGTTGCGTATATCTTACTAAGTTCATCATATAGGCATTCTGGCGTAATGTTGGAATTGTTTGATAAAATCTCCTGCATAATTACATTATCTTCTTTTTCATCCCATATTTTCTTATAGCTTCCATCTTTGTATCCATGATCTTGACGGAATTTATTTAGTATGTTTTTGCCTATATATAGTTGATAAAGGCTCTCCAGATTCAAGCCTGATTGAGATACTATTGAAAGGTAGCTGTTTGTCATTTCTTTCCAGCCATCGTCGCTAAAAAGTGTTTTTACGAAATTTTCTATATTTGCTATCTGCTCAAAATAATCATCTGCTATTTCATCCGCCGAATTTTTAAGCGCTGAAAAATTTGATAAATTGCTTATTTCAAGTGCAAGATTTTCAATAGTTTCTCTTGAAGTTGTCATATTGATCCTAAGTATTTCGCTCATAACAAAATGCCATATATCAACTACTTCTATTTTAATATTCTCTTTGTCTGCCGGGGCATCTATATTTTTCCAATGTTTCCATGGATACGACTCGATAAGCTCAGCAGATTCAAGCAATATACATCTTCTCCAATTGATAGGTTTTCCTTGCTTTGTAACGCCTTTTTCCCAACCAATGCCATTTGTATCGTCATTGAGTTCTTGTTGAAGCATAAGCATGGATTTTATTTTTGACATAATAGCCCTTTGATTTGTTTATAAAATTTTATCCTATATAGTTTAATAATAAACATATATACTAATTAATATCAGATAGGATTTTAAAATCTTTCTTTATTGCAATTTACCCTATCTTTAGCGCTTTTTTTATATAATATAAAACATTATCCTCAAAGGAACATTTCTATGTCGCAACTTGCAAATATCGATGAAGTTTTAAAATCACATAAATTAACACAAGCTGATTATATTCATATAAAAGAGATATTAAAAAGAGAGCCTAATCTTGTTGAGATAGGTATATTTTCTGCTATGTGGAGCGAACACTGCTCTTATAAATCAAGCAAAAAATATTTAAGCGGTTTTCCGACCTCTGCTCCATGGGTCATCCAAGGTCCCGGTGAAAATGCCGGCGTTATAGATATTGGAAACAAAATGGCTGCAGTATTTAAGATGGAAAGCCATAACCATCCAAGCTTTATCGAGCCATTTCAAGGAGCAGCAACGGGAGTAGGCGGAATACTTAGAGATGTATTTACAATGGGAGCCAGACCCGTTGCAAACTTAAATTCACTTAGATTTGGAAATGTAAAAGGTGATGATGATACTGCTAAGTATCAAAGACACTTAGTTCGTGGAGTTGTAGAAGGCATAGGAAGTTATGGTAACTGTATGGGTGTACCTACGATTGGCGGTGAAGTAAGCTTTGATGAAAGTTACAATGGAAATATACTTGTAAATGTCTTTTCATTAGGTCTTGTAAAGCACGAGGATATATTTCTAGGTGTTGCAAAAGGAGTTGGCAATCCTGTTATTTATGTGGGTTCAAAAACAGGTCGTGATGGACTAGGAGGAGCTGTGATGAGTAGCGACAGTTTCACAGAAGAGAGTAAATCGCTTCGTCCTACAGTTCAGGTAGGAGACCCTTTTACTGAAAAACTTTTACTTGAAGCTTGTTTAGAACTTTTTAAAACAGAGCATGTAGTCGGTATCCAAGATATGGGTGCAGCAGGACTGACAAGCTCATCTTTTGAAATGGCAGGAAAAACGGGTGCGGGAATGATAATGCATCTCGATAAGGTTCCGGCACGCGAAGAGGGTATGACACCTTATGATTTTATGCTAAGTGAATCACAAGAGAGAATGCTTATATGCGCTAAAAAAGGAAGCGAGCAGGCGATCATAGATATATTCCATAAATGGGATCTTGATTGTGCCGTTATAGGAGAAGTTACTGATACAGGCAGAATGGAGCTATTTTGGTATGGTAAAAAATGCGCTGATATACCAATTGCTCCCGTAAGCGAAGAAGCTCCCGTTTTGGATCGCCCAACAAAAAGACCCGCGTACCTTGATGATGTAAATAAAAAAACTATCAACGATTACAATACCGTATCAAACCAAGAAGCATTTGAAAAACTGTTTTCATCACTTGAGGTTGTAGATAAAGCTTGGATATACAATCAATATGATTCAATGGTTCAAACAAATACCATTAAAGCACCCGGAAGCCTAGATTCAAGTGTGATTAGAGTCAAAGAAAACGGTAAAGCGCTTGCAATGTGCAGCAGTTGTAATCCAAGATACTGTTATATAGATCCATTTAAAGGTGCCGCAATAGCGGTTATGGAAAGCGGTAGAAATGTTGCTATGAGCGGCGCAAGGCCTTTGGCAATTACCGATTGTTTAAACTTTGGAAATCCTGAAAATCCGGAAGTTATGTGGCAATTTGCGCAGACATGTGAAGGCATAAAAGAGGCGTGCAAGGAGTTAGAGACTCCTGTTGTTAGCGGAAATGTATCATTGTATAATGAAACAAACGGGGTAAGCGTATATCCGACTCCTGCTATTGTTATGGTAGGGCTTAATGACGACGCAAACAAAGTGCTAAAAAGCGCATTTGTAAAAGAAGGAAATGCATTGCTATTGATCGGGCAAACTACCGGTGAGTTTGGTGGGTCGCTTTATATAAAAGAGTTGTTTGGAGAAACTAGCGGATCAATTTGTGATATTGATTATAGTAAAGAACTTAGACTTTGGGAGCTTGTAATAAAAGCAAATAAAAAAGGACTTCTTGAATCAGCAAAAGATTTGAGCATGGGCGGATTAGCTATTGCATTAGCAAAAATGTCGGCAGTTTCAGGACTTGGCGTTGAAGCAGTTGCGGAGCTTGAAAAAAGCAACTATTTATTTGACGAGTCACAAAGCAGGGCGGTTTTGGAAGTAAAACCTGAAAACATAGATAGAGTTGCTAAAATGGCTCTTGACTTGGGGCTTAGTGTGGTAAAGATAGGCTTAGTTGGCGGCAACAAATTTAAGCTAAATGATGTTGAGATGGATGTTGCTAGATTAAGAGATATATATTTTACAACATTTGCAAATACAATAGAACAAGATTTATAAAAAGAGGAAAAATGAGAGCATTAATAAGCGTAAGTGATAAAAGCGGTATAGTAGAATTTGCCAAAGGACTAAAAGAGCTTGGATGGGAGATAATTTCAACAGGCGGAACATATAAGGTTTTAAAAGAAAACAATGTTGATGTGATCGAAATAGATGAAGTTACGAAATTTCCTGAATGTTTTGAAGGGCGTGTAAAAACTCTAAATCCGTATGTTCACGGCGGCATACTTTATAAAAGAGGCGATGAAGCGCATGTGGCACAAGCAAGAGAGCTTGGGGTTAGCGGGATCGATCTAGTTTGTGTAAATCTATATCCATTTAAAGCTACGATCGAAAGAACGGATGATTTTGAAGAGATCATAGAAAATATCGACATCGGCGGTCCTGCAATGATTAGAAGTGCAGCTAAGAATTTTAATGATGTGCTTATTGTAACAGATAGTGCTGATTACTCTAAAGTACTAGATGCTCTAAAAAACAGTACAAATACGCTTGAGTTTAGACGGGATTTGATGATAAAAGCTTTTGAGCATACAGCAAGTTATGATAGTATGATAGCAAACTATATGAACAGCAGATTTAACGGTGGTTTTGGCGAATATCAATTTATAGCAGGCAAAAAAGTATTTGATACAAGATACGGTGAAAATCCTCATCAGAAAGGCGCTTTGTATGAATTTGATAGGTTTTATAGTAAAAACTTTAAGCAAGTAAAAGGCGAAGCAAGTTTCAATAACCTGACAGATATAAACAGTGCAGTTAAAATAGCGGCAAGTTTTGGTAATAGGGGAGCGGTGTGCATCGTTAAACATGGCAATCCATGCGGTTTTGCATTGAATGAAAATTTGACACAAGCTTATGTGGATGCTCTAAAATGTGATAACGTTTCTGCTTTTGGCGGAGTTGTAGCAGTTAATGGTGTAGTAACAAAAGAATTAGCGCTTAAAATGAACGAGATGTTTTTAGAAGTTGTAATTGCCGGTGATTTTGAAAAAGAAGCTTTGGAAGTTTTTGAAAGTAAAAAAAGATTAAAACTATTTTCTTATGGAAGCGATAAGCTCGTTCTTGCAAATGATAAAAATGATTTTAAACACATAGATGGTGGTTTTGTGTATCAAGACAGCGACAAAGTACAAGACTCTGAATTTGCTAATGCTGCAAAACAAGGAACATTGGAAGCAAATGAAAAAGAGATGAAAGACCTTGAGATCGCTTATAAAATCGCAAGCTTAACAAAGTCAAATTGCGTTGTATATGTAAAAGACGGCGCTATGGTAGCTGTGGGTATGGGCATGACAAGCAGAGTTGATGCGGCTCAATGTGCATTAAAGAAAGCTGCTAGCATGGGACTTGATGTGAGTGGAGCCGCTATGGCGAGCGAAGCATTTTTCCCATTTAGAGACAGCATAGATGCAGCTGCAAGTGCTGGAGTGAAAGCTATCATCGAGCCTGGTGGAAGTGTGAGAGATGACGAAGTCATCACCGCTGCCAATGAGCATGGCATAGCGCTATACTTTACGGGTGTTAGACACTTTTTGCATTAAT
>DYLZ01000025.1 GCA_020721775.1 Sulfurovum sp. | reverse complement strand
ACCGCCAAGTTTACTTTTGCTAAATTTGCCATAATCCTATCATTAAGGCTTTGCTCTTCTTTCATTTGCTTCATCAGTTCATTTTGAAGTGTTGTAAATCTCTCTTTGAAATCAAACTCATCATCCACTTCTTTAAGTCCTACATATCGCCCTGGGGTTAAGACATAGTTTAAGTCTCGCACCTCTTGTAAACTTGCACTTTTACAAAACCCTTTTATATCTTCATATTGCGGGACTGAAGTCCCACTTCCGATAGAAGCATTTGGAGGTGGGGTTTTAACCCCGCTTTTAGTAATTTTCCAGTTATGATAAGTAGTAGCTACTTGCTCAATATCTTCTTGGCTAAAAACTCTGTTTTTTCGATTGATAAGGTGTCCTAGATTTCTCGCATCTATAAATAAAATATCATCTGTTTTTTTATTCTTTTTGATAAACCATAGACAAGCGGGGATTTGAGTATTGAAAAACAGTTTTGCAGGAAGATTGACGATACAATCTATGAGATTATTTTCAATAAGTTTTTTTCTTATCTCTCCCTCTCCGCTTGTATTTGATGTAAGGCTCCCTTTTGCCAGAACAAATCCCGCCGTCCCGGTAGGTGCAAGGTGGTAAAGGAAGTGTTGTATCCAAGCATAGTTGGCATTGCCCTCTGGTGGAGTTCCGTATTTCCATCGTCCGTCATTTCGCAAAAGCTCACCGCTCCAGTCTGAAACATTGAAAGGCGGGTTTGCGATGATAAAGTCTGCTTTGAGGTCTTTGTGTGCATCATTTAAAAATGAGCCTTCGTTGTTCCATTTTACTTGGCTAGAGTCAATACCTCTGATGGCTAAGTTCATCTTTGCCAGTCGCCATGTGGTTTGGTTGCTCTCTTGCCCATATATAGAGATGTTATTGATACGCCCCTGATGCTCTACTACAAATTTTTCACTTTGTACAAACATCCCGCCGCTTCCGCAACACGGGTCAAACACTCTCCCTTTGTATGGCTCAAGCATCTTGACCAGTAGCTCGACGACACTTTTAGGGGTATAGAACTGTCCGCCCTGTTTGCCTTCAGCAAGGGCAAATTCACCTAAAAAATATTCAAACACATGCCCCAGCACATCGGCACTTCTTGCTTTTGCATCGCCTAAAGCGATATTTCCTATAAGGTCTATTAGTCCGCCAAGAGATTTACTATCTAAGTTATCCCTTGCATATACTTTTGGCAGTACCCCTTTTAGAGATGGATTTTCTCGCTCAATCTCATCCATAGCTTCATCGACAAGTTTTCCGATATTTGGCAGTTTGGCATTGTCTTGTAGGTAGCTCCATCTAGCAGTCTGCGGTACAAAGAAGATGTTTTCTGCCTTGTATTCATCTTTGTCTTCCGGGTCTGCACCGTCTTTTATCTGAGTGAGAAGCTCATTGTGTTTTTCTTCGAAACTATCGGATATATACTTGAGAAATACAAGTCCAAGTACAACATGCTTGTACTCAGCGGCATCGATGTTTTTGCGTAGTTTATCTGCGCTTTTCCAGAGCGTTATTTCTATAGACTCTTCTTGTTTACCTTTTGCCACAAATGTATCCCTGATAATAATTTGAAATATTATATCTTATTTTCATTATTTATATTTGAGCTTTATGGATTGCCGCACTTTGTTCGCAATGTTCAATGTTTCTTTTTTACTTTTCTCTTGCCTTCTTGACGAACTATTAGGAAATTCCTAATAGTTGAATCCATGCCCAACTCGCAATCAGCAAAAATATTTTTTATATGCTCATTGATTGTTGCTATGGTCACTTCAAATAGTTCTGCTATCTGTTTTTGGGTTAGCCAGATAGTTTTTCCATATATATAACCAAATCTGCCATTTTTTGCCTCCAATTTTCAAATCTTAACTCAAAAAATAGAGTGTGCTAAAAAATATGACAAAATGAAATATTTGGCTATGCTCCTATAAACCTGCTCTTATAACTACACCTTTGGCAAAGCTCTTCGACTGCCCTATGACAAGCAAATTCATCTCTTATATTTTTAACTCTGCTAAACTTCATAAAACTATTTTTTATAGAGTTCTTCTACGCTATGTTCTAACCCTGCTATAAAATGCTCTATCTTTTTACCTATCTCTTCTATAAAATTTTTAGTTTTGTGCAGATCAAGCTCGATATGCTCATCTTCTATTTTTACTCCCGCATTTTGTGGGAAATCGATGCTATCATCTCTTGTACTCTCTTCGATATTTTTAGCTGCATTTTTTATACTTTCTTGAATATTCCCAAAAAATTCTTTTGTTTTTGTGGTATCGATCGAGATTTTATCGCTTGAGATATTGATACCTATTTTGGATAGGAGATTTTCTTTTTGATTTTCATTTTGCTGATCCATTCAAAGCTCCTTGTTGTTTTTATTATTTTGACTGATTATACCATACCTTGAGTGAACTTTGGATACAATACCACATTAATAAAAAATGTCAAGGAATAAATATGGGACTAGGTATCGGTTTGGTAGGATTGCCAAATGTAGGAAAATCAACAACTTTTAATGCCCTTACAAAAGCACAAAATGCGCAAAGCGCAAATTATCCGTTTTGTACTATCGAGCCAAACAAAGCTGTTGTGCCGGTTCCGGATGAAAGACTTCAAGAATTAGCTAAGATAGTAAACCCGGAGAGAATTCAATACTCTACACTGGATTTTGTAGATATTGCAGGGCTTGTAAAGGGAGCTAGCAAAGGTGAAGGGCTGGGCAATAAATTTTTATCAAATATACGAGAAACAGAAGTGATACTGCACATAGTAAGATGCTTTGAAGATGATAATGTCGTGCATGTAGAAGGTTCTGTGGATCCGCTTAGAGATGTAGAGATCATAGAAGAAGAGTTATTGCTAGCAGACATCGAATCATTACAAAGAAGAATCGATGCGCTAAATAGAAGAGTAAAAGGCAATGACAGAGAAGCGAAAGCCCAACTTGAAATAGCCGAAGAACTTATGGCATATATTAACGAAGGAAATCCGGTATCTGAATTTAGCAAACAAGATGATGAGGCTTTTATGACGCTTAATCGCGAGCTGAGATTTTTGACAGGCAAAGAGATCATATACGGAGCCAATGTAGATGAAGAGGGATTGAGTGAAGATAGCGAATATGTCAAAAAACTAAAAGATTATGCTAAAAAATTTAATCGTGAAGTTATAAAGCTATGCTCTAAGGTTGAAGAGGATATGGTGGACTTTGACGATGAAGAAAAACAAGAGATGTTATCTTCACTTGGCGTAGAACAATCAGGACTAGATCAAATCATCAAAAAAGGATTTGCAAAACTTGGTCTTATGAGCTATTTTACGGCCGGCGTCAAAGAAGTTCGCTCTTGGACAATAAAACAAAACACAACAGCGCCAAAAGCTGCATCCGTTATTCACAATGACTTTGAAAAAGGATTTATCCGAGCTGAAGTAATCGCATATGAAGATTTTATCGCTTATAAAGGTGAAGCCGGAGCAAAAGAAGCCGGCAAAATGAGGCTTGAAGGCAAAGAGTATATAGTGCAAGACGGTGATATAATGCACTTTAGATTTAATGTATAAGGAAGACTCAATGAAAATAGTTATGTTGGCTATTGTATCGTTTTTTTTACTTAGTGGCTGCGGTAACGAAAAGGGAGCGTTTATAATACAAAATAAATCTTCAAAAGGTCTTGAAGAAACGGCATTGGAGTTGCGCAAGGCACTGGAAGCCCAAAACTTTACTGTCTTAGATACGATCGAGCATAAAAAAACGGCAGATGAAAATAAAATATCAGTGCAGCCTCAAAAGATCATAACTTTCACTGAACCAAAAGTTGCTTCAACTCTCATATCATGCAATCCGACAATGGGTATGGAAGTACCGTTCAAGATCATGGTATGGCAAGAATATCAAGGTCAGATAAATGTTGAGTATATCAATCCGGAATATTGGTCACTTACTCACAATATAAAAGATAAAAAATGTTTAAATCTTTTAAATCAAACCACTGCGGCTATCAAAAAAGCTGTTGATGATTCTTTAAAAAAATAGATCAATATTTTAGTAATAAATCTTTTAAATTTTCAACACTGCTAATGGCACTCTTGTGGGTGCTAAACCCCCAATTAACCATGATAAAATCCATATTTGCATTTTGCGCTGCCATCATATCCCTCTCACCGTCTCCGACAAATACACTCTCTTCTTTTTGCAGTCCAAAATCATCCAATACTTTAAACAGCATATCGGGTGCCGGCTTACCAAGGCCAACATCATCAAAACATACAACACTGTCAAAATAATGTGCTATACCCAAATGTGTTAGCGATTCTAATGCCGATTTTCTATAAGCATTTGTCGCAACAGCGATCTTAATATCCCTTTGTTTAAGCTCACATATCATATCCTCTATTCCTTCATAAAGCTCAAGCTCTTTACCGTGATGCGCGCTGTAGTACTCAGAAAACAACTTTTCATGTATCGGCAAAAAATGTTTTGCTTTATAAAAATACTCGGCGGGATTGATACTATGATCATTGATTTTTGATAAGATATCCTCGCTTTTTAATCTTGGCAGATATAGCTGCTCTCTAACATAATTTATAGCATTAGCAAGCGTAACAGAACTGTTTACCAATGTTCCGTCCATATCAAATATGACACTTTTTTTCAGCATACAACCTTGCCTATTGTGTCTCCGAAAGTCACTTTTTGATTTAATCGTAATTTATCAAATTTAACTGAATCTTTTTGAGCAAATATAACTATAGTCGAACCCATTTCAAACCAACCGAACAGATCACCTTTAGCAAAATGCAAATCATCATATTTGTAATGCGTTATCTCTTTTGCTGAAGCATTTGTTTGAATTCTGTCATCAAAAGTAAGTTTCATTTTGCCAACATTCAAAGCGCCTACCAATACAATAAAAAGCTTTTTATTGTCTTTTGTTAAACATTCAAGTATTACTCTTTCATTTTCTATAAAAAGATTTAACTTATTTTTTAAAAGCGGCATATTAACAGGATAGAGTTTGCCTGGAATATGCGTGGTACTCAAAACTCGTAAATCTAAAGGCATATGATACCTATGATAATCTTTTGGTGATAGATAAAAATTTGCAAAACTGCCACTTTCTAGTAATTCTAAATCTTGTAAATAGTTACTTCCAAGCAAATCTTTTATACTGTAACTCATACCTTTTATCTGATAAGCTTTTCCTTTTGTTATTTGGCCAAAATCGGTTACTAGAGCGTCAACGGGAGAGATGATAGCATCATCATTTTTATCAATTTCAGGCATCACTTTCAAAGCTCTTGTAAAAAGTTTATTGAGGCTTTTATAGCTCTGTGGCTCATCAAACCTGCTCATATCAAGCCCCATAAATCTTACATATGATCTATTTATTATATTTTGTAAAGATGACGGATATTCTCTGCTTGCAAACTTACCAAATAGAGATGATGCTAAAGATGTATAATGTTTCTTACTCATTTCTTTCCTTCGTGTACTCTACAAGAGCTTCCTTCATAAGTTCCATGTGATAATTTTCTTGATTGTTTATAAAGTCAAAAAATTTAGCTAGAGATGCGTTTTCATTTGCCACCGCAAGAGATAGTTTTCTGCACTCCTCTTTAGCATTTAGCTCTTCATTGATACCATTTTCTAAAAACTCGACAATATTTTCTATCTTGTACAACTCTTTTGCTATGGTTCTAGGAACTCCAAGTATGCCCATATCACTCATCATTTGACCAAATTGTTTAAAATGGTAAAAACTCTCATCGATGAGTATTTGAAAGATTCTAATGAGATTTTTCTCCTTGCTGTGTGCTTTAAGATAATTATATATCATGATAAGTTCATACTCTTTATAACTCTCTTCAAATAAAAATAAAGTTAAAGCGTCAGTTGCTTCTTCGCTAAGTGGAATTTCATCAAGAACTCTATCCATATCAAAAGAGCTTACCTTTTCATCATCAATTTGGGAAAGTGTGAATTTTATATATTTTATATCGCTTTCTATTCTTTTAGAGAGCGCATCGTCTTCACAATTAACTAAACTGAGTTCAAGCGTATTTAGCCTTCTGATAATATCGCCTATTATCACTTTTAAACTCTCTACTTTGATCGGTATCGTATTTCTATTGTAATCATACTCATAATTTGCCTTGATAAGAGCATTTTCTACCCAAGTAAAATGTCTAAAAAATATATCAGAAAAATCAAATAATTTTTGTTTGCTAGACTGCTCATGGCTCATAAATGCTGCCATCAATGTTTCAAGCCAAATCTCATGAATCATTACCAATATATTATTCATTTACTCCCTCCTTACTTTCTGGCGTGCAAGTTTGCGCTATTTTGTATGTTATCATAGGAAAATCTTTATCTTTTTGTCTCTCTTTGTATGTATCAATAGATGCTTGAAGCGCAAGAGCTACCATTTCAGAGCAAGCTGCTTCTTCGGGCGGGATACGGTCTAGCATACCAAGTGTTGCACTCACAAGCTCCTCGGCTCTATCTAAACTTGATCCTTTTGCTTCAGTTGTGATCAAAGAACCCGCCAAAACTGTTGTCATACAGCCAATGGCTTGAAAACTAATATCTTCGATAGTGTCATCTTTGACTTTTAAAAATATTATTACCTTTTCACCATTATGAGGGTTTTTGCCTATCCCCTCACTGTTGGCATCTTTCAAAACCCCATAATTGCGCGGATTCATCATGTGCTCTATTAGCATATTGTCCATATATACCACCTAATTAATTATATATGATTATATCAATTTAGGCTAAATTTTTTCATTATCATTTTTGGGTATAATTTTTACCAAGGATGATAAATGGCAAAATATATACTTTTCGATACAGAAACAACAGGAAATGAAGAAAAAGATAGAATTATCCAAATCGGCGCTCTTATCGTTCATGATAAAAACAATATAGAAGTTTTTGACGAACTATGCAGCTGCGAAGTGCCTATAAGCGTAGATGCTATGGCCGTTCATCACATTACGCCCGAACTCATAGAGAATAAACCAAAATTTATAGAGACTAAATTTTACAAGGAACTTCAAAAATACAATTCAAATGAAAATTTTCTCATTGCCCATAATATATCTTTCGATCTTGAAATGCTAAAAAAAGAAGGCTTTAACAACCATTACACTATCATTGACACACTAAGATGTGCAAAGCACCTTTTGGCAGATGAAAAATCCCATGCATTGCAATATCTTAGATACTCCCTAGAACTCTATAAAACGGAGATGCAAGAGGCAGAAAAGCTTGGTATTTCCATAAAAGCTCATGATGCCATAGGAGATGTGCTTGTAATGAAATTATTATTGTCAAAACTTGTTAAAACTGCCGGAGATAATTATGGTAAAAAAGATATAAAAGATATAATGAAAGTTTTAGCTCGTCTTACGACCGAGCCTGTGCTTTTAAAAATATTCAAATTTGGAAAATACAAAGATAGAATTATAGAAGATGTCGCCAGGGAAGATATAAAATATCTTGAATGGATGAGAAAAAATCTTGAACTTGATGAAGATTTACGATATACGCTTGATTATTATATAAATTAGGCATATTCTATCGGATCTTTAACTCCCGCTCTCTCAAACCCTCTAAGTCTAAGCCTGCAACTATCACACACTCCGCACGCTTTATCTTCGTTCTTATAGCAGCTCCATGTAAATTGCAAAGGCACACCAAGCTCCAAAGCCTTCAAAACTATATCTCTTTTTGATAAATGCACTAGAGGTGTTCGTATCTCGATTTTTGTTTCATCTTTTGTTCCGAGATCAATTGCGCGCTGCATCTGTTTTATATATTCATCTCTGCAGTCCGGATACCCGCTGCTGTCTTCCTCAACTACGCCTATATAGATAGCCTCCGCTCCCTCTTTTTCTGCTATAGAGGCTGCAATGGATAGAAATATACCATTTCTAAATGGCACATAAGTCACCGGCACGCCCTCGCCTAGCCCTGATATAGGCACATCTATGCCGGTATCGGTCAAAGCCGAGGCTCCAATATCTTTAAAAAACGGCAAGTCTATCTCATATTTTGTTTTTATGGCTAGCGCATCAATGACATTTCTAAATGCTTCAAGCTCTTTTTTTTGCGTTCTTTGCAAATAATTATAATGAACCCCTATGACTTCAAAACCGTCATTTTGAGCTATTTTAGCGCAAAGCGTACTATCCATACCGCCTGAAATTACACATACCGCTTTTTTAGCCAAAAAAATCCTTTTTATAATATTATTAGATATTTATTTGTAATTCTATCCATATTTTAGATAAAATCACAATATGATAGACATAGAAAATGAAACAGATACACAAATAAACACGGAACTTCTGACCAAAATAGCAGATACCATTACCAAAAGAGATGTTGAGCTTATACTTACGGATAATGTTACTATACAAAATTACAACAAAGAGTATAGACACCTGGATAAGCCGACCGATGTTTTAAGCTTCCCAATCGAAAATATTTCAGGACATGAGCCTGCAGGAACCATCGTAATATCAGTTGAATACGCAAATAATGCGGCAAAAGAGCTGGGTCACACGCTTGATGAAGAAGTCGCTCTTTTACTGATACACGGTCTTTTGCATTTGCTTGGATACGACCATGAGGCTGACAATGGAGAGATGAGAGAAAAAGAAGAGTTCTGGATAAAAGAGTTTGAATTGCCTAAAAGCCTGATCGTTAGATCAGAGGACTAATCAGTCATACTTTGGTTTACTTTCATTTGGGCAGAGACCGGCATAGTTGTATTTATTTCAGCGTTTGTCATCTTCTGTTTTGCTACACCTTTAAAATATCCATTTCTATACAGCCATCTGTATATTTCAGCAGCAATTGGACCGGCTGCCGTTCCTCCATGCCCTCCATGTTCAACTAAAACCGTAACTATATATTCCGGTTTTTCAAAAGGAGCATAGGTTGTTATCCAAGCGTGAGAACGATGATAGTACTCCATCTGACTCTCTTTCATTCTTACTTTTTCGCTTCTTGGAATCCCTGTAACTTGGGATGTTCCTGTTTTGCCTGCAACATGGATAGGCACGCTTCTGCCAAAAGATCCAACTGCCGTACCTCCAGGAGTATTACAAACATCAAACATTCCGAGTCTGATTTGAGCTAAATGTTTTTGATCTAAATGAACAAATTGCAGATTTGGCTTTTGTTTTATATTCCCTATTTTGTCCACAAACATAGGTTTCGGCAAATACGAAGTAGCAATCGCCGCCGTGTATCTTGCCAGCTGCAACGGGGTTACCAGCATGTACCCTTGCCCTATCGAGGTATTAACGGTATCTCCGGGATACCACATCTCATCGAATCTTTTTCTTTTCCATGCTCTATCAGGTATCAAACCTTCCGACTCCCCATACATATCAACGCCTGTAGGAGAATTGAATCCGAATTTTTTTAATTTTGGCGCAAATCTATCAATTCCTGCGGCCAAGCTTTTTTTATAAAAATATACATCCACACTCTCTTTTATGGCTTTTCTTAGATCAACTATTCCATGGCCGTTCTTTGCCCAATCTCTAAATACCTGACCGCTTCTGCCTACCTTAATAGCGCCTGGACAAGACTCTAGCTTATCGAGCGTTCCCGGATTTGCCTCTCCAATGGCTAAAGCCATACCCATTTTGATAGTTGATCCCGGAGGGTAAACGCCGCCCAAAAATTTATTTGTAAATGGATGGTCAAAGTTGTTTTGCAACGCATTCCAATCTTCTTTACTAATACCTCCGACAAAGAGATTTGGATCGTAACTTGGTGTACTGACAGCTGCCAATATCTCTCCGGTTGGTCTCATAACGATAGCAGCCCCTGCTTGAGCGCCAAACTTATCATATATCATTCTTTGCAGCTCTATATCAAGATTTAATGTCAGATTTCTATTTTCTTTCGGAGGTACTTTTCTGATAATATTAATTTCTTCATTTGTAGCAGTTACCCTGCTTACTATTGATCCGGGTTCGCCTTGTAAAAATTTATTGTAGTATTTTTCTATACCGCTCTTTCCTACCTTGCCTATGATCTTTGCAACTTCATCTTTTTTGTTTTCTTTATCATTTGATTTGCCTATATATCCTATGACATGTGAGCTGTAGTGCCCATAAGGATAAATCCTTTTTGTTTCGACTTCAATATTGATAAGTTCATTTAAACTTAATCTTGGATATAGATTTAACATCTTTTCAAACGGTATAAATTCAACAACTCTTATATATTTATGGTTATATGCTGAATTTTCTTTGCCATAAACTTTTTCTATTCTTGTAACATTGATATCAGGCAGATTTCTCTTAAGGTCTTTTAAAATATTTTTAAACTCTTTGCTTTTAGTATCAAGTTTTGGAACAATAGATATAGCAAATCCAGCCTCATTTATTGCAAGAGGTCTTCCTTTATTATCAAATATTTCACCGCGCGTAGGTTTAATATAGTAAGACTTTTCTGCATTTGACTTTGCAAGCTCTTCATAATATACATTTGATCTTATGCTTAGATAATACAGCCTTACAAACATAATTATCCAAACTGCAAAAAAAAGAAAAAGTGTGATTTTAAATCTATTAAGTTTTTCAAACATTAGAGCATAACCGCTAAAAAAATATCAATAAACAGATTAAATACAAAAAGCCAATCAAAATTTATTATATGATTTGTTGTAGAAAATACTATATCATCTATAAATAGTACCGCAAAATATATAAAATAGATCGAAATAACACTTGTTGCCGCTATGCACTGCTCGCATGTCGTCCACAATCTAAGTCTATTGTAAACAAGAAGATAAAATATCAATACTGCAATAATAGTATTAAAAATCGGCATTGAAAAATTTATTTCCAAAGAGAAAAGATAGATAGCACATATAATCATCATGGGAATATTCTGCTTTTTGATGGCCAATACCAGCAAATATGAGCATAAACCAAAAAATATAGGAAAAAAGTTATAGATCGAAACAAATACGGGATAGACAAAAGCCAATATACCAAGTGCAACCAACCCGGTCAGCCCCAAATTATTTGATTTTCTTCTCCTTGCACTTGATGTCATTTTTATTCTTTTATAGAGTAGATCAAAGCAACTTCGTTACAAACCGGAAAGTGTATGCACTTGATACAATCAGCCCATATCTTATGATCAGGAATCGACTCTTTGCTAATCTCTTTAAAACCCAATTTTCTAAAAAAATCGGGCGCATAAGTAAGGGATAGTATCTCTTCTTCTATACCAAGCTCCTTGGCTTCATCTATGGCAAATCTAACCATACCTGCACCTATATCATTTCCTCTATAATCCTTATGAACTATCAAGCTTCTTATCTCTGCAAGTTTTTTTGAGTGAATATGCAAAGCGGTGTATCCTACCAGTTTCCCATCGTCTTTTGCAAGCACATAAGATCTAATATTGTTTGCTATCTCATCTTCGCTTCTAGGTAAAATAACGCCTTGTTTGACTTCATCTTCCACAAGTTTTTGCATATCTGCGATATCGCTGATCTTTGCTTTAAAAAGTTTTATCACTCCCCAACTCCAAAAACGGTAGAAAGTATCTCTTTATGCACAGGATCTATCGTGTAATTTTTAAGATTTGTAAATGCAATGGAATCAGGAAACTCTCTTCTCAAAGCACTTCTCTCTTTTTGATTCAATTTATCTATCTTTGTAAAAACGGTCAATATTTTTTGATCAGGTCTGACTATTTTTTTTAAATTCTCTGAAACATCTTCGTCTATCGCCTCATGCGGATGCCTAGCATCTCTAAGATGAACAAAAAGTCTTATGGAAACACGATTTTTTATAAATTCCAATAAATTATATTGCCAAGCCTCTTTTAGCGTCTTGGAAACTTTTGCATAGCCAAAACCAGGCAAATCAACGAGTCTAATAGGGTATTCTTGATTTTCGTCTTTATAAATAACATCAAAAAAATTAATAAGCTGTGTTTTGCCGGGAGTAGATGAGCTTTTCGCTAGATTTTTTCTATTTGTCAGCGTATTTATAGTTGAACTTTTTCCAACATTTGAACGCCCCATAAAGACAACTTCGCTTCTATCTTCAGGCAAACTGTCTTTTGCGCCTTGTGCCGACTTTATAAACTCTGCTTTATAAACTACGGGAAAACTCATTTGATTTGTCTATTTTTTATTTAATTCAAATATAAATTTTACAGGTTTTTTATTTTGACTTTTCACGCTTGCATGTCCTGTCTTCATATTTACATCTATCGTATCGCCGCTCAAAAATCTTTTATTTTTCAAATCACTTACCTCGGCATTGCCTTGCATAATGTATATTGATTCTTTTACGAGATGTTTAAAACTATTTGCTTTGCCTTTATAGTGTCCGTTTTTATCTTTCATCTCAAAACTTGCATTACCGATAGCTTCATACTGCTTTGTCTGATTTGCATCATCAAAATATACGGTTGCTTTGTTTGCTTTCATCCAATTGTATGGATCTTGCCAAATATTTACATTACCGACAAAATTAACCTGTTTGCTGCCGCTATTTGCCTCAACAAAATTTGCAGTCACTTCTATCTTTTGAGAAAATATAAAAGATGTAAAAATAAAAATAAAAAAAAATATACGCATCAAATCAACCATAAATGAATTTCATTATTATATCACATTAATCTTCTAAAAGAAACTTGATCACTATTTATCCTGAGTATACAGCGTTGCGTGTATATTGCTTGATGTGGCGGTTTGTTTTTTTGTATCATAGCTCAAATCGGTTCCACTCAGAAGATTTTCATTTAATGAGGCATTATATTTATCCTTGGATATTATTTTTCCGCTTCTTGTGTCATATACTGCTTTTTGTGTATTAAATGTAAAACCGTTTTTTTGCTTTATCTTTACATTCCCGATCAAAACTATTTCATCTTTTTTATATATGGCTTTATCGGCCAATACTTTTGTATCTTTTATCTTGTCAAAACTGATATTATGCATGGTTAAAACACCATTTGTCTGATCGCCGTTTTTGACATTTGCAAAACTTACCAAACCGTTTGTATCCACTTCCGTAAAAACACTGTTTTTAAAACTAAGCTCTTTTTTGATACCGATATCTTGGATGCTGTTCTCAAATCTCAAACTAAATGACACGAGAAGAGTAGTAATGATAGAAAAAAAGAGAACCCATTCGATTTTTATTGCCATAATTTTAAAAACTGCTCCTCAACATTATCTTTTTTAACAATATATTCTATCATCTCTCTAACGGCTCCGTGTCCGCCTTTTGCATTTAACACAACATCTACTTTTTGCTGAATATAGTAGCAAGCGTCATTTGGGGCAAATGTAAGCCCTGATACGGCAAACATACTAAGATCATTGAGATCATCCCCTATGGTTGCAACCTGCTCTTTTACCAAAGATAGATCATCCATCAGTTTCAATAAAACTTCATTTTTATTTTTTATACCTTCAAAAAAATACTTGATCTTCAATTCCTCTGCTCTTCTAGCAATAACAGCAGATCTTCTGCCTGTAATTATGGCGACATCTTTGCCCATATTTACCCATCCGTCAATGCCCAATCCATCCTTGACATTAAAAGACTTTATATCATCTCCGCTTGAGCTGTATGTTATAGTCCCATCGGTCAATGTGCCGTCAACATCAAGTACTATCAGCTCTATGCTCATAGTACGCCCTTTGTGCTTGGGATCCCTGCATTTTCGTTTATAGTAAGAGCTCTTCTAAGAGCAACCGCTAAAGCCTTAAATGCTGCTTCGATGATATGATGCTTATTTGTGCCTCTATTGTAAATAAGATGCAGTGTTATAGGAAAATTCATAGCAAAGGCTCTAAAAAACTCTTCAACAAGCTCTACATCAAAATTTCCTACTTTACCGCCAATAGGAAGATCAAAAACTAAAAATCCGCGGTTAGATATATCTATATCACAGCTTACGCTTGCTTCATCCATAACAACGGTTGCATTGCCGTATCTCTCAATATTTTTTACGGGATAAACGGCTTTATGAAGTGCTTTAGCAAGCACTATGGCAACATCTTCAACCGTATGATGATCATCTATATGAGTGTCCCCGATACATCTAATTTCAAGGTTTATATTGGCGTGTCTCCCAAAAGCATCAAGCATATGGTCCAAAAACCCGACTCCTGTCGATATCTTTGTCTCACCCTTGCTATAAAGCTCAAGCTTTACTTCTATATCTGTCTCTTTAGTTTTTCTATTTTCTTCGTAGATCACTTTTTCTCCTTATCCTCTGATTATGATTGCTTTTGAAATACCGTAACACGACATATAATCCCTAGCCTCTTCTTCTGATATAAACCCCATTACAAAAACCCTGTATATCTCGCTGCCGTCAGCTAAAGAGAACTTTTTTACTTCTACATTGTATCTTTTGTCCAATGAAGCATATTTCTCTTTTGTTATATCTGCGCCGTTTTTTAGTTTAAAAGCGCCGACTTGGATACCAAAGTTATTCATCAAAACTTTTTTAGTAGAATTGCTCAATTTTGGAAATGTATTTTGCGCTAGATAAACATTGTCATTAAGAATCGTAGGTTTTATAGGCTTACTGTTAAATCCGACAGCTTCGATCTTTACTCTAGCCAATCCGCTTCTATCCAATCCTAAACTTTTGCCTGCGGCATAACTGCAATCGATAATCCTTCCATCCTTAAAAGGACCTCTGTCATTTATCCTTACAAGCTGTGTTTTACCGTTGTCAAGATTTGTAACTTTTACCAAAGTATTCATTGGCCAAGTTTTATGAGCTGCTGTAAAATCATACATATTATAGATCTCGCCGTTACTGGTATATTTACCGTGAAAATCAGGCCCATACCAGCTTGCAATCCCGATCATCGTATCGCCTAGCTTAATATATTCAGGCGTATATTTTTTACCGAGAACACAATAAGGCTTCATCGTGGCTTTATGCCTTGCCTGACTTGTAATAGGCGCTGTTTTCTTTTTAGCTTTCGGAGCCGATGTCATTTGTGAGCATCCGCTAAACCACAGCATACTCATCAATACAAAAAATAAAACAGATATTCTATTTATCAATCTCTCCCTCGCATTAAAAATATATAAGATTATCTCTTTATTTTACTTTATATTTGCTTTCAAATCCTAAAAAGTCTTTTTGCATTTTGCGTTGTAATATCTGATATTTCTTCTAAGCTTATACCGCTAAGCTCTGCCATTTTTTGTGCAATATGCGTACAGTATGACGGTTCGTTTCTCTCTCCTCTGTGAGGGTGTGGAGTAAGATACGGCGCATCTGTTTCTATGAGAAGTTTATCTAACGGTATTTTTGGATAAACATCTAACAATTTTCGCGCATTGGTAAATGTAAGCACCCCGCCTATGCCATAATAAAATCCTTTTTTAGCAAGCTTCAAAAGCTCATGGTCTGCATTATAGCAGTGCAAAACGCCTCCCTGCTTTCCTGCATGGCTTTCCAATATTTCCAAAGAATCGTGCGATGCTTCTCTTATGTGTACGATGAGAGGTTTGTTGTATCTGTTTGCAAGCTCTATCTGATCCATAAAAACTTTTTTTTGCAGCGCTTTTTCAGCCTTTATATCATCTTCATTTTCCGGCAACCTGAAATAATCCAACCCGCACTCGCCGACCGCAACGCACTTTGGATGCTCTATAAATTTTTCCAACAAAGCCCTATTGTACTTTCTAGCATCATACGGATGCACACCCACTGCAAAATAAACATTTTCATTCGCTTCGCTTATTTGGACGGCTTTTTGCAGCGTATCAGGATCTGCTGCCGGGATTATAAATATCTTCACGCCGTTATCTTCCGCTCTTTTTATAACCTCATTAAGATCATCTTTGTATCTATTGTCATCCAGATGGCAGTGTGTATCTATGATCATTTATTCCTCTTTACCGATTTTATTGAATGCAATTTTATCATATCTATTTGCATCATTATTTTGAGCATGGTATACATGATAATTTCAGTTATATTTTTTACCAAAATATTTGACAAATACAAATAAATAGTAGTATAATAGCATACTTTTAAACAAGGAGGATATGATGCTATTGACAAAATTTGATCCGATGAAAGATTTTAGAGACTTAGAGGAAAAAATAATGGCAGCTTTTAAAATGCCATCACTCAATACTCTTATAAATGTAAATGGTTGGACACCGTCTGCAAATACCAGAGAAGATAAAAATGCCTATTATATAGAAGCAGATCTTCCTGGAGTAAAAAAAGAAGATATCCATGTCGATATCAAAGACAATGTTTTAACCATTTCGGGTGAGAGAAAAACCAAAAGCGAAGTTGACGAAAAAGACTATCATAAAATAGAAAGTTTTTATGGTAAATTTCAAAGAAGTTTCACTTTGCCTGAAGATGCAGATGTGGATAATATCGATGCAAGTTCAAAAAACGGCATGCTTGAGATAAAGATACCAAAATCCAATAAATCCCAAAAAGAGACTAAAAAGATCGAAGTTAAATAAACTTCCTTTTTATAGAGAGAGGATCATCTTCTCTCTAAAATGTCCTACAAAGTAGAGCAATAATGGCAATATCAAAGATAGAGATTGCTGCTATCTTTGATCAATTAGCTGACTTACTAGAAATAAAAGGCAAAAATCCTTTCAAAATTATTGCGTATAGAAATGCTGTACGCACTATCAAAAATATGGGTACTGATCTATAAAAAATGCTGCAAGACGGAGTCGACCTCTCCGAACTCCCTGCAATTGGAGAGAGTATAGCCCAAAAAATTTAAGAGATCGTCAATACAGGAGTAACTTTTGAGTGATGCCAGATCTTCCATATCATCTATCTCATCTTCGCTTCCGATAGCGTCTATTTCATCTTTTATGCGGGCAATCTTTGATTCTAGCTAATATTTCATTGTTTGCAGGCGTGCTTGAAATTCTTGATAATCTATTGTTTTCACGGATTTTCCTTATTTGTTGTCTTTATATTTGAAACAAAAAGCAGATCATCTTTTTGTAAGCCTATATTTTAAAACATTGTATCAAAATTTTGATGCTTTGTGAATAATTCTAGTAAATAATTGTTATGATTGATTTTGTTAAGTAG
>DYLZ01000024.1 GCA_020721775.1 Sulfurovum sp. | reverse complement strand
TGATTACACTGCAAAACTAGGTACAAAACTTGGCGTTGTTGGACTAATCATCAGTGCTGTTCTTTTTGCCCTATGGATGTTGCAAGCAGGGTATCTATTGCACCCTTTAACAATAGCAACTGTGTTAGGCGTTGTTGTGTTGCTTGTGATGACTGCTAAAAATTCAAATAGCTATATCACCACTCTTGTGCTGGTAGTTGTTGCTCTTTTGATCTCTGGAGTAAGAGAGTTGATAAGATATGACATTATGTCCGGTTTAGGATATAATATATATGATTATAAGATTAGTCTTGAAATACCAAGTACGGCAATGTTCCTATCAACATTCCTTGTTATGGGTGTTGTTGGTGTGACCTTTCTGCTTACTATGGCTTGGAAAGTGGGCAAAAATCAAGGTGTTTTTGACGCTTCAAAAGATCCGCTGGTTACAAAATTGGGCAACTATACGCTTGCCATTATGGCTGCTTGGATGGTCATATATTTCGGTTGGGGTATGATAACACTATTTAAAAATATTCTATAAAATATCAAAAGAGTCATTTTTTGACTCTTTTGTAAACTACTTCTTATTTTATTGAAAATTTAACAAAATACTTGACATTTATTTTTTTTTTCTATATAATTATTTTCCATTTTTAAAATAGCATCAAAATGTGCTGGTGTAGCTCAGTTGGTAGAGCAGCTGATTTGTAATCAGCAGGTCGGGGGTTCAAGTCCCTTCACCAGCTCCATAAAAATAAAATTTATCAGTGTTTGACCGGTACGACAATATATAAAATAAGGTGAGTTACTCAAGTGGCCAACGAGGGCAGACTGTAAATCTGCTGACTATGTCTTCGGAGGTTCGAATCCTCCACTCACCACCATTTGTCGTAACAAATAGAGATGCGGGAATAGCTCAGTTGGCTAGAGCATCAGCCTTCCAAGCTGAGGGTCGCGGGTTCGAGTCCCGTTTCCCGCTCCATATATCTGGGAGCTGTGAGAACTAACATTAACTTTTTCACTTTTAAGCTTTCAATATATTATATTTTGCAAAATATAAACATTTAGGCATGACATATATTTAGTACTATTTTGTATTAAATATATGCCCAGATAGCTCAGTGGCAGAGCACTTCCTTGGTAAGGAAGAGGTCGGCGGTTCAATCCCGCTTCTGGGCTCCAGATCGTATTTATGGACAAAAGTATTACCAAGCGGTAACAGTTTTGTCCATATTATTGGTATGGGGTCTAAGTAAAATCTGATATAATATCAGCCGTATTTTAAAATTCACTAGGAGAAAAAAATGGCAAAAGAAAAATATACACGTAATAAGCCGCATGTTAATATCGGTACAATCGGTCATGTTGACCATGGTAAAACTACATTGACTGCTGCTATCACAGCTGTACTAGCTACAAAAAATAACTCTACATTCATGGACTATGATCAAATCGATAACGCTCCTGAAGAAAGAGAAAGAGGTATTACAATCGCTACTTCACATGTTGAATACGAAACTGATAAAAGACACTATGCTCATGTTGACTGCCCAGGGCATGCCGACTATGTTAAAAACATGATCACAGGTGCTGCTCAAATGGACGGTGCTATCCTTGTTATCGCAGCTACTGATGGACCAATGGCTCAAACTAGAGAGCACATCCTTCTTTCTAAACAAGTAGGTGTTCCATATATCGTAGTATTCTTGAACAAAGAAGATCAACTTGATGATGAAGATAGAGAAGAGATGCTAGAGCTTGTTGAACTAGAAGTTAGAGAGCTTTTGAGTTCATATGATTTCCCGGGTGATGACACTCCGATCATTTCAGGTTCTGCTTACCAAGCGCTTGAAGAAGCAAAATCCGGTACTCTTGGTAAATGGTCTGATAAGATCCTTGAGCTTATGGATGCTGTTGATGCGTATATCCCTGATCCGGTTCGTGAAACAGATAAAGATTTCTTGATGCCGATCGAAGACATCTTCTCTATTCAAGGCAGAGGAACAGTTGTAACCGGTAAGATCGAGAGAGGTCAAGTATGTGTAGGTAATGAAGTAGAGATCGTTGGTATAAAAGATACTAGAAAAACAACAGTAACAGGTGTTGAAATGTTCCGTAAAGAGATGGATTGCGGTGAAGCGGGCGATAACTGTGGTGTTCTTCTTAGAGGTATTGCAAAAGAAGATGTACAAAGAGGTATGGTTCTTTGTAAAACAGGTTCGATCACTCCTCACACTGAGTTTGAGGCAGAAGTTTATGTTCTAACAAAAGAAGAGGGTGGCAGACATACTCCATTCTTTAACAACTATAGACCACAATTCTATGTAAGAACAACTGATGTTACCGGTTCAATACAGCTTCAAGAAGGTACTGAGATGGTTATGCCTGGTGATAATGTAAAAATTAATGTAAAACTTATTGCGCCAATTGCGCTTGAAGATGGTACAAGATTTGCTATCCGTGAGGGTGGTAGAACTGTCGGCGCAGGTGTTGTAACTAAAATTATTGCTTAATTTATTTTTTTTCCGAGGCTTAGCGCTTCGGAAAATGTATTAAGCTTATGGAGAAATTATGAGAGAAAATATACATTTGGGTTGTGAAAAGTGCACAAGAAGAAACTATCACACTACAAAAAATAAAAGAAATACAACTGAGAAGCTTGCGCTTAAAAAATATTGTAAATGGTGTAAAGAACATACAGTACACAAAGAGATGAAGCTGTAGTTGCTTATTTAAGTAGCAAGGGTTTATTTGTTGATTAGCTATTGTAAGAGCCCTCGCTCTGAAGAGACAATTTTGGAGCAATGCTTCAAAATTTGATAACTTAAAATAATATAGGCCTATAGCTCAGTTGGTAGAGCACTGGTCTCCAAAACCAGGTGTCGGGGGTTCGAGTCCCTCTGGGCCTGCCATATAAGGTAATTAGATTATGAAAAAGATTACAACATTTGTTGCTAATGTAAAAGAGGAATTATATAAAGTTATATTCCCTACAAAAGTACAAGTAAGACAAGCATTTTTTGCTGTGATGATAGTGGTAACTGCTATTGCGCTATTTTTAGCATTAGTTGATTTTATCATGTCGCTAATTGTCTCATCAGTTATATAAGGATTAAAAATGGCTTATCAATGGTATGCAATTCAAACTTATGCTGGTAGCGAACAAGCAGTTAAGCGAGCAATAGAACAATTGAGTATTGATTATGGTTTGCAAGAACAGATCAAACAAGTTGTAGTTCCTACAGAAGAAGTTATCGAAGTAAAAAATGGCGTTAAAAAAATTTCTGAGCGATCACTCTATCCAGGATATGCTTTTGCACATATAGATCTGGATACAAATCTTTGGCATAAGATACAAAGTTTACCAAAAGTATCTAGATTTATCGGTGAACAAAAAACACCAACGCCATTAAGCGAAGCAGATATCAATGTTATTTTGAGCAAAATGGAGAAAAAATCACCTCCAAGACCAAAAGTTGATTTTGAAAATGGTGAAATGGTGCGCATCGTCGATGGACCATTTTCTAATTTTACCGGTATGGTTGAAGAGTATGACCTTGATCATGGAAAACTAAAACTAAATGTTTCTATTTTTGGTAGAAATACACCGGTAGAAATCTTGTACACACAAGTAGAAAAAATTATATAAAATCGCTTAAATTCAATAAGGAAAAAAAATGGCAAAAAAAATACAAACAAAATTCAAGCTGATAATACCAGCCGGCGCAGCCAATCCATCTCCACCGGTAGGTCCTGCATGTGGTCAAAGAGGGATAAACATAATGGAGTTTTGTAAAGCTTTTAACGAAAAAACAAAAGACAAAGCAGGATTTAAAATACCTGTAATAGTTACTGTTTATACAGATAAAACTTTTACATTCGAGACAAAACAACCACCTGTTACTGATCTTATTTTTAGAGCTGCCAATATCAAAAAAGGTGCAGACAATCCTCTAAAAAATAAAGTTGGTTCAATTTCAAAAGCAAAATTGGAAGAGATCATAGATCAAAAGATCGCTGATCTTAATACTACCGACAGAGAGATGGCGGCTAGAATTATTGCCGGCTCATGCAGAAGCATGGGAGTTGAAATAACAGAATAATCTTAACCACAGGATTTAAAATCAGTGGGAGCAAAAAAAGCGGAGAAAATTATGGCAAAAAAAGAAACAAAAAGAGTGCAAGCTCTAAAAAATAAAATAGACAAAACAAAAACATACAATATCGAAGAGGCAGTTGAGCTTTTAGGAGATTTAAAATCTGCTAAATTTGACGAAACTGTTGAAATTGCGCTAAATCTAAATGTTGATCCTAGACATGCAGACCAAATGATCAGAGGATCTGTTGTTCTTCCAAACGGTACAGGCAAAACAGTAAGGGTTGCAGTATTTGCAAAAGATGTAAAAGCTGATGAAGCAAAAGCAGCAGGAGCTGATATTGTTGGCAGCGATGATCTGATCGAGCAAATTCAAGCCGGCAATATAAATTTTGATATGGTTATCTCAACTCCTGACATGATGGGTGTTATAGGTAAAGTTGCAAGAATACTTGGACCTAAAGGTCTTATGCCAAACCCTAAAACCGGCACAGTAACAGCAGATGTTGCAACCGCAGTTAAAAATGCAAAAAACGGTCAAGTAAACTTTAGAGTTGACAAAAAAGGTAATATTCACGCAGGAATCGGCAAAGCTAGCTTTGATAAACAAAAGATCAAAGAAAATTTAGTAGCTTTTGTTGAGACTATCAACAAAGCTAAACCTGCGTCTGCAAAAGGGAGATATATCACTAATGCAGCGCTTTCACTAACAATGAGTCCATCATTAAAATTGAATACTCAAGAATTGATGGATATGAAATAAAACATAGCAAACGCTATATTTATCTTAGGTCTAAGAATATAGGGGCCAAAGGCTTAAATTCAACTTTTGTTGAGCGTCGTAAGACAACCCTATATGAGATCGAAAGGAGGGAAAAATGACTAAAGCAGAAAAGCAACAATTTGTAAGAGAGTTGACTTCTGAATTTAAAGAAGCAAACGCTATTGTCGTTTGTGACTATAAAGGTATGACTTGTCAGCAAATCGAAGCTTTAAGAGCGGATGCAAAAGAAAATGATGCTAAAGTTAAAGTTGTTAAAAACACTTTGGCTTTGATCGCATTAAGAGAAGCGGGTCAAGAATCTTTAGAGATTAAAGATACTAACATAGTTATTTGGGGTAATGACCAATTAACAACATGTAAAGTAGCTGACCGTGCTGCAACTGCGAATAAAGATAATTTCGCTGTTAAATTAGGCATACTGGAAGGAAGTATTGTTGATGCACAAACAGTTATCGCTATGGCGAAACTTCCCGGCAGAGAAGAACTTCTTGGCATGTTGCTTAATGTTTGGAACGGTCCTGCAAGAAGTATTGCTATCGGACTTCAAGCATTGGCTACAAAAAAAGCTGAAGAAGCCGCTTAATGATCGAGCAAATTTTGCTCTAGTAAAATTCAGTTGGCAGCCATAAGAGCGATAAATCGCAAGAGCTGTCTGTTGAAGACTTGATTTTGGGCTTTGCCCATAATCAGCATTAAAAATAAAAAAAAGGATACAATGATGGCAATCACAAAAGAAGATGTAATAGAATTTATCTCTAACTTAACTGTTTTAGAGTTAAGTGAACTAGTAAAAGAATTTGAAGAAAAATTCGGTGTTTCTGCGCAAGCTACAGTTGTAGCAGGTGGCGGCGCTGTAGCTGCTGAAGCAGTAGAAGAAAAAACTGAATTTAATGTTGTTCTTACAAGCGCCGGCGAGAAAAAGATCAATGTTATTAAAGTAGTAAGAGAAGTAACAGGTCTTGGTCTTAAAGAGGCTAAAGATGCAACTGAAAATACTCCATCAGTTCTTAAAGAAGGCGTAAGCAAAGCTGAAGCTGAAGATATCAAGAGAAAACTTGAAGAAGCCGGAGCTTCTTGCGAACTTAAATAATTTGCTTTTGCGAAAAGATAAAATTCTTTTCGCAATTCCACATGTCCGCTGGAGATAGCGATAAACTATTCGGAGATATTTTCATACTCTATGCTAATAGTTTTTTTGTATGTCTACGGACAAAATAACAAAAAATTTACTCCCATAACTTAAAACATAAGGTTAACCAATGTTAAATTCTTTACATTCAGGAAATAGACTTAGAGTTGATTTTTCAAAAACCCCTAAAAAAATTGAGATACCAAATCTTTTACAATTACAACAAGAGAGTTATGAAAACTTTTTGATGATGAATGAAAAAGATAGAAAAAACAGTATTATCGAAAAAGTACTACATAGCTCTTTTCCTATTCACGACAGTCAAAATCGTTTTACATTAACATATAAAAATTCTGAAATCATAAAACCAAAGTACACTGTTAGAGAGTGTATGGAGAGAGGTCTTACATATTCTGTTTCATTAAAACTAAATATCGCATTAACTATATGGAACAGAGATGAAAAAACAGGCGAAAAACTTGATCCAAAAGAGATAAAAGAACAAGCAATATTTGTTAGAGATATTCCTCTCATGACAGATAGAACATCTTTTATCATTAACGGCGTCGAGAGAGTAATAGTTAACCAATTGCATAGAAGCCCAGGCGTAATTTTCAAAGAAGCTGAAGCGACAACAGTTGTTAATAAACTTTTATATTCAGCGCAGATCATTCCGGATCGCGGCTCATGGTTGTACTTTGAATATGATGCTAAAGATATTCTTTATGCTAGAATAAATAAAAGAAGAAAAGTGCCTATTACGATACTTTTCCGTGCACTTGGCTATTCAAAGGAAGATATTATCAAAATCTTTTATCCTACAAAAACTATTTTGCTTAAAGATAATAGATTTTTAACAAAATTTGATCCTGAAGAGTTTCTGGGTCGCGCTGAATATGATGTGAAAGACCTAGACGGTAATGTGATAGTTAATGCCGGCAAAAGACTGACAAAGAAAAAAGCACAAACATTGATCGAAGAGGGATTGGAGTGGGTTGAGTATCCATTGGAAATCTTGCTGGATCGTTATCTTTCAAAAGCGGTAATCGATAATGAAAGCGGCGAGGTTCTTTATGATGCAGTAACTCCGCTTGATGAGAATAGACTTAAAAAGATCATAGATCAAGGAATCGAGTCGATCGAAATAGTAAATGACCTTGCTGATGGTACCGATAGCTCAATTATAGGTTCATTTATAGCAGATAGCGAAAGTTTAAGACTTCTTAAACAAACAGAAGAGATAGACGATGAGAAAGTTTTATCAGCGATTAGAATTTATAAAGTTATGAGACCCGGCGAGCCTGTTACGCCTGATGCTGCAAAAGCATTTTTAAACCAACTTTTCTTTGATTCAGAAAGATATGATCTAACTAAAGTCGGTCGTATGAAAATGAACCATAAACTAGGTCTTGATGTTCCTGAGTATATTACTGTTTTGACTGCTGAAGATTTGATCTATACTGTTAAATATCTAGTAAAAGTTAAAAATGGGCAAGGTCATATTGATGATCGTGATCACCTTGGCAACAGAAGAATCAGAGCGATCGGCGAGCTTTTAGGAAATGAGCTGCAAAACGGTCTTATAAAAATGCAAAAAGCTATCAAAGATAAAATGGCAACTATTTCAGGTTCTCTTGAAGAGTTAATGCCCCATGATCTAATTAATTCAAAAATGATCACAAATACTGTTTTAGAGTTTTTTGCAAGCGGTCAATTGTCTCAATTTATGGACCAAACGAACCCATTGTCAGAAATTACACACAAAAGAAGACTTTCAGCGCTTGGTGAAGGCGGACTTGTAAAAGAGAGAGCCGGTTTTGAAGTAAGAGATGTGCATCCGACGCATTATGGAAGAATTTGTCCTATTGAGACTCCTGAGGGACAAAATATCGGTCTTATCAATACATTAGCAACATACTCAAAAGTTAATGAATTCGGTTTTATCGAAGCGCCGTACAAGATAGTAAAGAATCGTCAAGTAACTGATGAGATAATATATATCACAGCGACTCAAGAAGAAGATAAATGTATAGCGCCTGCTTCAACGAAAGTTGATGAAAATGGATATATAGTAGAAGACTTGATAGAAACCAGACTAAACGGAAATATAGAACTTAATGATGCAGCCAGAGTTGATCTTATTGATATTTCACCGCTAATGGTATCCGGTTCAGCCGCAGCTCTTATTCCATTCTTAGAACATGACGATGCGAATAGAGCTTTGATGGGTTCGAATATGCAAAGACAAGCTGTACCTCTTTTAAGCGCCCAAGCGCCAATAGTAGGTACCGGCATGGAAGCTATCATAAGTAGAGATGCATGGGAAGCTGTTAAAGCAAAAAGAGAAGGCGTTGTTGAAAAAGTAGATGCTAAAAATATCTATGTAATGGGTGAAGATAACGGTGAAATGTTCATAGATCATTATCCGTTAGAAAAAAATATGAGAACTAACCAAAATACAACATTCACGCAAACCCCAATTGTAAAATTAGGCGAAAAAGTCGTTAAGGGTCAAGTTATAGCCGATGGTTCAAGTATGGATCAAGGCGAACTTGCGATCGGAAAAAATATTTTGGTTGCTTTTATGCCATGGAACGGTTATAACTATGAGGATGCTATCATTGTTTCAGAAAAGTTGATCCGTGAAGATACATTTACATCTGTTCATATTTACGAAAAAGAGATCGAAGCTAGAGAGCTAAAACACGGAACAGAAGAGATAACAAGAGATATTCCAAATATTAGAGAAGATGAGCTTGAGCATCTTGATGAGAGCGGAATTGTTAAAATAGGTACAAATGTAAAACCGGGAATGATCTTAGTTGGTAAAGTTAGCCCAAAAGGTGAAATTAGACCTACTCCGGAAGAGAGACTTTTGCGCGCTATCTTTGGAGAAAAGGCAGGTCATGTTGTAAATAAATCTCTTTATTGCCCTGCATCAATGGAAGGTGTAGTAGTAGATGTCAAAGTATTTACTAAAAAAGGATACGATAAAGATATAAGAGCAATAAAAGCTTACGAAGAAGAAAAAGCAATACTTGACAATGAACATCATGATCAACTTTTGATGATAGACCGTGAAGAAATGCTTAGAATCGCAAGATATCTTTCAAAACAAACATTGGTTAAAGATATAAAAATAGGTGATGTTGATTATAAGATCGGTCAAAATATACCTGAAGATACAATAAAAACAACAAATCGTTTTGCATTAAGAAGTATAGTTCAATCATTTGATGATAATGTTCAAAATGAATATGAAGCTATCAAAAATTATTTTTTAAAACAAAAGAAAAAATTAAAGATAGAACACGAAGAGAAACTCTCGATCATTGAAAAAGATGATATATTGCCAAGCGGCGTTACAAAACTTGTAAAAGTTTATATTGCAACAAAAAGAAAGCTAAAGGTCGGTGATAAAATGGCCGGCCGTCACGGTAATAAAGGTATAGTATCAAATATAGTTAAAGAGATTGATATGCCTTACATGGCTGACGGAAGACCTGTTGATATGATACTAAATCCTCTAGGGGTTCCATCTCGTATGAATATAGGGCAAATTCTTGAAATTCACTTGGGACTTGCGGGTAAAAAACTTGGGGAACAGATCCAAGAGATATTAGTTCAAAAACAAGGCGATTTCATACAAGAGCTAAGAGCAAAAATGATTGCTATTGCAGATGTTGCTAGACTTATGAATGCAAAAGAATTTGTCTCTAAATTAAGTGATGATGAGTTGCTTAAATATGCTAGGGATTGGAGTAAAGGCGTTAAGTTTGCTACACCTGTATTTGAAGGTGTTAATAGAGATGAGTTTGCTAAATTGTTTGAGTTAGCGAAAATGGAAAATGACGGTAAAACTATACTTTATGACGGTAAAACAGGCGAACAAATACTTGAGCGTGTAAATGTGGGCTATATGTATATGTTAAAACTGCATCACTTAGTAGATGAAAAAGTGCATGCCAGAAGTACCGGACCATATTCACTTGTTACACAACAGCCGGTTGGCGGTAAAGCGCTATTTGGTGGACAAAGATTTGGGGAAATGGAAGTTTGGGCTCTTGAAGCGTATGGAGCTGCCCATATCCTTAAAGAGATGCTAACTATCAAATCAGATGATATAGATGGAAGAAGCAGAGCTTATAGAGCGCTTACAAAAGGTGAAAGCGTACCGGAATCCGGAATTCCTGAAACAATATTTGTTCTCACAAAAGAGCTTCAGGCATTAGGACTTGATGCACAATTATATGAATCTAAAAAAATAGAAGAGGGCGACAATGAGTAATTTATTAGAAAATTTAGTACCAATTGATATAAGAAATGAAGATAAGTGTTTAGATATTGAGGCATTACAACTAAGAGTTGCAAGTCCTGAGAAAATTTTATCATGGAGTTATGGTGAAGTTAAAAAGCCTGAAACTATAAATTATCGTACACTAAAACCGGAGCGTGATGGTCTGTTTTGTGCAAAAATATTTGGTCCAATAAGAGACTATGAGTGTCTTTGCGGAAAATATAAGAAGATGAGATATAAAGGTGTAGTTTGTGAAAAATGTGGCGTTGAAGTAACTAGCTCGAAAGTTAGAAGAAGCCGTATGGGACACATAGAACTTGTAACTCCTGTTGCTCATATTTGGTATGTAAGTTCACTTCCAAGCAGAATAGGAACTCTTTTAGGCGTTAAGATGAAAGATTTGGAAAGAGTGCTTTAT
The DNA here is from genome assembly GCA_020721775.1 of Sulfurovum sp. Lineage (GTDB taxonomy): Bacteria > Campylobacterota > Campylobacteria > Campylobacterales > Sulfurovaceae > BN30871. The sequence continues at coordinate 7,530 of DYLZ01000024.1, read as the reverse complement.
TATGAGGCGTATATCGTTAAAGATCCGGGTGAAGCAAGTTTGGATGTTGACGGAACTAGGCTTTTGTCAAAATACGATGTTCTAAACGAAGAGCAGTATCAACAAATTGTTCATAGATTTGGAGCCGATGCTTTTGATGCAAGAATGGGCGGAGAGGTTATTCAAGAGCTTTTGGCAGAACTTGATCTTGTAGCAATGTTTAGAGAGTTAAAAGAAGAGATAGCAACTACAAAATCAGAAGCTAAGATCAAAACGATTGTTAAAAGATTAAAAGTTATTGAGTCTTTCTTGTATTCAGGTAACCGTCCTGAATGGATGATGTTAACATACCTTCCTGTTCTACCGCCTGATCTAAGACCTCTTGTAAGCTTAGATGGCGGTAAATTTGCCGTAAGTGATGTTAATGATCTATATAGAAGAGTAATAAACAGAAATCAAAGATTGAAAAGATTAATTGAGCTTGATGCTCCTGAGATTATTGTAAGAAATGAAAAAAGAATGCTTCAAGAAGCTGTTGATGCTTTATTTGATAATGGAAGAAGAGGAAATGCGGTTAAAGGTGCCAACAAAAGACCGTTAAAATCTCTTTCAGAAATTATCAAAGGTAAACAAGGGCGTTTCAGACAAAACTTGCTTGGTAAAAGGGTTGACTTTTCAGGAAGATCTGTTATCGTTGTAGGACCTGATTTGAGAATGGATCAATGCGGTCTTCCTAAAAAAATGGCAATCGAGCTGTTTAAACCGCATTTGATGGCAAAACTTGAAGAAAAAGGCTATGCAACAACCATTAAGCAAGCTAAAAAAATGATTGAAAAACAAGTTAATGAGGTTTGGGAATGTTTAGATGAAGTTGTTGACAGTTATCCGGTTCTTCTTAACCGTGCTCCGACATTGCATAAACTTTCAATTCAAGCTTTTCACCCAAGACTGATCGAGGGTAAAGCTATACAGCTTCATCCGCTTGTTTGTGCTGCATTTAATGCGGACTTCGATGGAGACCAAATGGCTGTGCATGTGCCTTTGTCTGATGAGGCTATAGCTGAGGCAAAAATCTTAATGCTTGCCTCAATGAACATTTTGCTTCCGGCATCTGGTAAAGCAGTAGCGGTACCGTCTCAAGATATGATCTTGGGTCTTTATTATCTAACTTTAGAAAAAACAGATGTAAAAGGTGAACATAAACTTTTTGGAAATATTGATGAAGTTATGATCGCTTTTGAGCAAGGTTCTCTTGATCTTAATGCAAAAATAAGAACATTTGTTAATGGCAAAGTTATCACATCTACAACAGGTAGGCTGATCCTTAGAACGATAATACCTGAGTATGTGCCTGAAAGTTACTGGAATAAGATTCTAAAGAAAAAAGATATCGGAACATTAGTTGACTATATTTATAAACATAGCGGGCTTTCTATAACGGCAGAATTCCTAGATAATCTAAAAGACATGGGTTTCAAATATGCTACAAAAGTCGGTGTATCTATTTCGATTGACGATATTAAAATACCTGAACAAAAAGACGCTATTTTGACAGAAGCCAAAAAAGAAGTTAAAGATATCCAAGCTCAATTTGCTTCAGGCTTACTAACTGACCAAGAGAGATATAATAAAATTATTGATATCTGGACCGATGCAAACAATGAAATTGCTGATGCGTTGATGAAGCTTATCAAAGGTGATAAAGGCGGATTTAACTCAGTTTATATGATGGCCGACTCAGGGGCTAGAGGTAGCGCTGCTCAGATAAGACAGCTTTCGGGTATGAGGGGATTGATGGCAAAATCAGACGGTTCTATCATTGAAACGCCGATTACATCAAACTTCCGTGAAGGACTTAATGTACTTGAGTACTTTATTTCAACTCACGGAGCTAGAAAAGGACTTGCGGATACTGCGCTCAAAACAGCAAATGCAGGATACTTGACAAGAAAACTTATAGATGTTGCACAAAATGTAAAAATTACAATGAATGATTGTGGAACACATGAAGGTGTTGAAGTTTCTGATATCGTAGTCGGTAATGAGATGATAGAGCCTCTAAGTGATCGTATATATGGACGAGTGGCGGCCGAGGATATTATAGATCCTGTTACAAATGAGATCATTGCGCATGAAGGCACTATGATAGATGAAGAAATTGCTACTAAAGTTAGCGAAGCAGGCGTCAGATCTGTTATCATTAGAGCTCCTTCTGCTTGTAAAGCGCCAAAAGGTATTTGTGCTAAGTGTTATGGTCTTAATATGGCTGAAAATAGAATAGTAAATAAAGGCGAAGCAGTCGGCATAATTGCTGCTCAATCTATCGGTGAGCCCGGAACACAGCTTACTCTTAGAACTTTCCATACCGGCGGTACAGCAACAGCAGGCAAGGAAGAAAGACAAGTGGTAGCAACAAGAGAAGGTTTCATAAGATACTACAATCTTTCTGTTTACAAGAACAAAGAAGGAAAATTGATAGTTGCAAATAGAAGAAACGCAGGCGTATTGTTGGTTGAACCAAAGATCAAAGCAACAAACGATGGTATAATTTCTATATTAGTTTCACATGATGAATATATAGTTTCAGTTAAATCAAGCGATGGCAGCGAGAGTGCTAAATATTCTCTAAGAAAAGGAGATGTTTCTAAAACGAATGAACTTGCAGGCGTTGCAGGTAATTTGGAAGGAAAATTATTCTTACCGTTTGAAAATGGCGATAGCGTTAAGAAGGGCGATTCTATAGTTGAGCTTATTAAAGAGGGATGGAGTGTGCCAAGTCGTATTCCATATGCCAGTGAACTAAAAGTTGAAGATGGAGCTCCTGTAACACAAGAAGTTTATGCTGATTCAAAAGGTACTGTAAAATATTTGATGCTAGAGGGCGATTATCTAGAAGAAACAAATATTAAATCCGGAGATATTATAAAAGAAAAAGGAATATTTGCCGTAATTATCGATGAGCATCAAAGGGAAGCATCAAGGCATTATATTTCAAGAGGCTCTATCATAAAAGCCGAGAATGGAAGTCATGTAGAAAAAGGAGCATTACTTTCAACTCCTGAGGTAAAAGTTCAAACAGTAATCGCAGAATGGGATCCGTATTCTGAGCCGATCATTGCTGAACAAAGCGGTAAAGTTAGTTTTGAAGATATTATAGTAGGTGTAACCGTAAGCGAACAGTTTGATGAATTAACAGGCATTACAAGGCTTGAACTTAATGAATATATACCGTCAATTTATAAACCGGCAATCGTTCTTGCGACAAGTGAAGGCGAACTTATTAGATATCAGCTTGAAGCCAAATCTATTTTGTTTGTACAAGACGGCGATGATGTAACTACAGCCGATATGCTTGCTAAAAAACCAAAAGCGGCAATTAAGTCAAAAGATATCACAGGTGGTCTACCAAGGGTTTCAGAACTATTTGAGGCAAGACGGCCTAAAGATATAGCTCTTATAGCACAAATCGACGGGCATGTTATTTTTGGTAAACCTCTTAGAGGTAAAGAAAGAATTATTATTAGAGGTGAGCATGGTCAAGAGGTAGAATCTTTTGTTGAAAAATCTAAAACTATATTGGTTAATGATGGAGATTTTGTTCATGCCGGAGAAAAACTGACAGATGGTATCATATCAAGCCATGACATCCTATCTTCTCTTGGCGAAAAAGCTCTATTTGAGTATATAGTAAGCGAAGTTCAACAAGTTTATAGAAGACAAGGTGTTAATATTGCAGATAAACATATTGAGATAATTGTTTCTCAAATGATGAGACAAGTTAAAGTTGTTGAAAGCGGTGATACTAAGTTTATAGCAGGAGATATTGTTTCTAAGCGTAAATTTAAAGAAGAGAACGACAGAATCATAAATCTAGGAGGAAACCCTGCTATAGCAGAGCCAATGCTTGTGGGTATTACAAGATCGGCAGTTGGTGCTGATAGTATTATCTCAGCAGCATCTTTCCAAGATACAACAAAAGTTCTAACAACGGCTTCAATTGCCGGAACAGTTGATTATTTAGAAGATCTAAAAGAAAATGTAGTAGTAGGAAGACTAATTCCTGTTGGTACCGGTATGATAAAAACAGATAAAATTGCTTTCTCGTAATATATCTCTTATCCCAAAATTTTGGGATAAGAATAAAATAAGCATTTTTAGATATAATAAGTACCATTTTTTATGAAAATATAACACATAAAGTTATCATCGGATAGTTTTGTGTGGTGTATTTCACCAGGATTTTATTCAAAAACAAAAAAAAGAAAGGAAACGATTTGCCTACTATAAATCAATTGATTCGTAAAGAACGCAAAAAAGTGATTAAGAAATCAAAATCACCGGCACTTGTTAAATCTCCTCAAAGAAGAGGTGTTTGTACTAGAGTTTATACTACAACTCCAAAAAAACCTAACTCAGCTCTTAGAAAAGTTGCTAAAGTTAGATTGACTAGCGGATTTGAAGTGATCTCTTATATTGGCGGAGAGGGTCATAATCTTCAAGAACACTCGATCGTACTTGTAAGAGGCGGCAGGGTAAAAGACTTACCGGGGGTTAAATATCACATCGTTCGTGGTGCGCTTGATACTGCCGGTGTTGCAAAAAGAACTGTTTCTCGTTCTAAATACGGTGCAAAAAGACCTAAGGCTAAATAATTAAAAGTTTGTCTTGTAAGCAAGACTAAATGCAGGTATTACTAAAATCTTTAATAGAGTAATGCTTGAGTAAATCAAAAATAAAAGATTGAAGGAAAAAAATGAGAAGAAGAAAAGCTCCTGTTAGACCTGTACTTCCTGACCCAATTTATGGTTCAAAAGTACTAACAAAATTTATAAATGTTATCATGTATGATGGCAAAAAAAGCGTTGCACAAAGTATAATGTACGGTGCAATAGAGAGAATTGAATCAAAATCCGGCGAAAAAGGCATCGAGGTATTCAATCAGGCGATAGATAATATCAAACCGGTAATGGAAGTTAAAAGTCGTCGTGTAGGCGGCGCAACTTATCAAGTGCCAGTTGAAGTTAGACCTGCGAGACAACAATCACTTGCTATTAGATGGATTGTTGCAGCTGCTAGAAAAAGAAATGAAAGAACAATGATAGAAAAACTTAGTAATGAGTTGATGGATGCTGCAGCTCAAAAAGGCGCGGCATTTAAGAAAAAAGAAGATACTTATAAAATGGCAGAGGCTAATAAAGCATTTGCTCACTATAGATGGTAAAGGTATAAATCATGGCTAGATCACATCCACTTGAAAAAGTTAGAAATATTGGAATTGCAGCGCATATTGATGCTGGTAAAACTACAACGACTGAGAGAATCCTGTTTTATACAGGCGTTTCTCATAAAATAGGCGAGGTTCATGATGGTGCTGCTACTATGGACTGGATGGAGCAAGAGCAAGAGAGAGGTATTACAATTACTTCAGCTGCTACAACTTGTGAGTGGAAAGGCCATCAGATCAATATCATAGATACTCCGGGCCACGTTGACTTTACGATTGAAGTTGAGAGATCTATGAGAGTTCTTGACGGCGCAGTAGCAGTATTTTGTTCAGTCGGCGGTGTTCAGCCGCAATCAGAGACTGTTTGGAGACAAGCAAACAAGTACGGTGTTCCAAGAATAATATTTGTAAACAAAATGGATAGAACCGGCGCAAATTTCTATGAAGTTGAAAGACAAGTTAGAGATAGACTAAAAGCAAATCCGGTACCAATTCAAATTCCAATTGGTGAAGAGGATAACTTTAAAGGTATTATCGATCTTGTAACAATGAAAGCCATAGTTTGGGATGATGATCAAACTCTTATGGGTCAAAAATTTGAAGTAATGGATATTCCAAGTGAATTTGCTGACAAAGCAGCCGAATATAGAGAAAAATTGATTGAAGCTGTTGCTGAGTCAAGTGAAGAATTGATGGAAAAATATCTTAGCGGCGAAGAGCTTACCGAAGCTGAAATAAAAGCCGGCATCAAAAAAAGATGCCTTGATATGGAAATAGTACCTATGACATGTGGTACAGCTTTTAAAAATAAAGGTGTACAAACTCTATTGGATGCTGTTGTTGATTATTTGCCGGCACCGACTGAAGTTGCAGAGATAAAAGGTCAGTATGAAGATGGAAGTGAGGTTGTTGTAAAGTCAACTGATGATGGTGTTGTTGCCGGTCTTGCATTTAAAGTAATGACTGATAAGTTTGTCGGTCAGCTTACATTTGTTCGTGTATATAGAGGCGTTCTTGAGTCAGGTTCGTATGTTTACAATACAACAAAAGATAAAAAAGAGAGAATTGGAAGACTTGTTAAGATGCATGCAAATAAGCGTGAAGAGATTGATGCTTTATATGCAGGAGAGATCGGCGCTGTTGTAGGACTTCAATCAACACTAACAGGTGATACACTAGCCGGTGAGAAAGATAAGGTAATTCTAGAGAGAATGGAATTCCCGACGCCTGTTATCAGTGTTGCAGTTGAGCCAAAAACAAAAGCAGATCAAGAAAAAATGAGTATCGCGCTTGGTAAACTCGCCGGCGAAGATCCGTCATTTAGAGTAAGTACTGATGAAGAATCCGGTCAAACAATTATTTCAGGTATGGGTGAATTGCATCTTGAGATCATCGTTGATCGTATGAAGCGTGAGTTTGGTGTTGATGCGGAAGTTGGCGCACCACAAGTCGCTTACAGAGAGACTATCAGAAGTGCTGTAAACAAAGAGTATAAATATGCTAAACAAACAGGTGGACGCGGTCAGTATGGTCATGTATTCCTCAAGATTGAACCACAAGAGGCAGGCAGCGGATATACTTTTGTTGATGAGATCAAGGGTGGCGTAATTCCAAAAGAGTATATTCCTGCAGTTGATAAAGGTATCCAAGAAGCAATGACTAGAGGTATTCAAGCAGGCTATCCTGTTGAAGATATCAAAGTTACGCTTTATGATGGAAGCTACCATGAAGTTGACTCATCTGAGATGGCGTTTAAACTTGCGGGTTCTATGGCCTTTAGAGAAGGTGCAAGACAAGCCAATCCGGTAATACTTGAGCCTATTATGAAAGTTGAAGTTGAAGTGCCTGAAGATTTCATGGGTGAGGTTATCGGTGATATTTCAAAAAGAAGAGGTCAAGTTAACGGTATGAACGAAAGAGCCGGTAATAAAATAGTTGATGCTTTTGTTCCACTTTCTGAAATGTTCGGCTATTCAACAGATCTTAGATCTATGACTCAAGGAAGAGCAACTTATGTTATGGAATTTGATCACTACGAAGAAGTTCCAAAAAATATCGAAAAAGAGATCATTGCCAAAAGAAATGGCTAATCTCGCCTCTCAAGCCAAACTCTTGGCTTGATTTGTCTTTCATTATAATCAATAAACATCAATTGGATTCAAATAAGATCCAATTGATACTGATATCTTTTTTATTGCAATATATTGCAATTTCTTTAAACGGTATCTTTTTTCTTTTTTTTTCATAACGGCAAAATATTGCGCCTCTAGACCAAGTGTATTGGCTATGTCTTTGTCGTGCTTCTATTTTTATGGCAAATTGTAATA
>DYLZ01000023.1 GCA_020721775.1 Sulfurovum sp. | reverse complement strand
CCGCACTTCGTTCGCTATGACCGGATTTTTGCCTTCATGGGAATGACAAGAATGTATTGTTATATTTCGCAATATTTTTTCAAATTAGAGTATATCTCTATTAGTATCTTGTACCCTTCCATCGCCAAACTGATATTTTCTATCCTTTCTTCTGCGCAGTGCGGATATTCATGAGATAAATTGTTTCTTATCTCCCTCAATCTATCCCAAGCATGGCTATTTTTAATTATTCCCAATTTTTCCAAAAGATTTAAAGCATCTTTCATGCTTATATTTTCATTGTCGATCTCTTTTTGTGCATACAGCACTTTTTTTAGCAACTTAGCGCCGATCTTGTCTTGTATTTTAGAATAATTAAACAAAAAACTATTTACCATTCTCACATTTTGATAATCATCAAAAAATCTTGTATCAATTGACTTGGTTTTCAACTCTTCATAATCAATATTACAGCCTCTCATCATAATATCTATCGTTTTAAAAATTTCTTTCAGCTCTTCCACAAAAGCACTCCTTGTTTTTTAGCTATCAGGTCTATTGACTCATTTTTACCTCTATCAATGACCACATCGATCTTTTGATCGCCTATTTTTGATTTGAGTTCAACCAAAAAATCAATTTTCTTACTCATTAGATCTTTGGTCTCTACAGGTTCGATATAAAGATCTATATCTCCGCCTTTTTTGGTATCATCAATGCGGCTGCCAAAAAGATAAATTTTTCCACTATGGAAATTGCTTATGAAACTCTCTTGTATAGCCTTTATTTCATACGGCTCTAGTCTCATCTCTTTCTCCTATAATGTTAATTTCATTATAAATTATCGCTATTTACTCTATCTCATCCATCAGGGCTTTTATATTTTCTTCATATTCAAAATACTCTTTTGAAATAATCAAAAAAGCTTTTAGTAACTTATCGGGGCGATTGTCTTGGTCTGTGAAAATATCATTTTTGTTAAAAATATCCAAAACAAATTTTGCAAACTCCTCTTCAAGCGCAAACTCATATCTCGTACCCGCAATAGTAACGGAAACTTTTTTAAGATCTTTCTTCATAACCTACTCCAGCAAATTTTCTATTTTTGCTATGATAGACTCTATCTCTTCATCTTTTTCTGCCAATTCGCTTTTTAGAGCATCTATCTCTTTTTGCATCTGCGATATTGTTGATACAAGCTCTTCGTTTTTAGACTTTAACTCATCATGAGATGCTTTTAGCGTTACTATCTTTTCGCTTAGCTTTTCAAGCGCACTCATTTTTTTGCCTTTGGTTTGATCTGTTATATTTGATATAATAACATAAATTATTTAAGTGTGTGTTGTGGGTGTGAGTGAGTGTGGGTGTGAGTGTGAGTGTGGGTGAGTGAAAAATAAAATGACAAAAAATATAAATTGAAATAAAGAACCATATAATGAAAAAAAAAGATTTTGAACTAAGCTGCGCATATGCGCCCTCGGGCGATCAGCCAGAAGCCATTGAAAAACTTGTAAATTCCATAGAGAGCGGAAACAGATACCAAACCCTTCTTGGAGTTACGGGTTCAGGAAAAACATACACGATGGCTCAAATCATTCAAAAAACAGCCAAACCGACCCTTATTATGACGCACAACAAAACTCTAGCCGCTCAGCTATACAGTGAATTTAAAAATTTTTTTCCAAACAATCGCGTAGAGTATTTTATAAGTTACTATGACTACTATCAACCGGAAGCATACATCCCAAGGCAAGACCTCTTCATTGAAAAAGATAGCTCCATAAACGAAGAGCTCGAGAGGTTAAGACTTAGTACCACGGCATCACTTCTAAGCCACAAAGATGTTATTGTCATCGCATCGGTTTCGGCAAACTACGGTTTAGGATCTCCCGAAGAGTACAGCTCCATAGTACAAAACCTTGAAGTCGGCTCATCTTATACCCAAAAAGAGTTATTGCTTAGACTTGTAGAGATGGGCTATAGGCGAAATGACAACTATTTTGACAGGGGCGATTTTAGAGTAAACGGAGATATAGTGGATATTTACCCTGCTTACAACGAAGAGGCGGCTTTGAGAGTTGAGTTTTTTGGCAATGAGATAGAAGATATGTACTATTTTGACACGCTCACAGGCGAAAAAGGTGACAGAGTAAAAGAGTTTACGCTATATGCCGCAAATCAATTTATAGTCGGAAAAGAGAAACTTGCCCTTGCTATAAAAAGCATTGAAGAAGAGTTGGCATCAAGACTTGCCTTTTATGAAAAAGAAGGCCGTATGGTCGAATATACAAGGCTCAAACAACGAACAGAATTTGATCTGGAAATGCTTGAAGCAACCGGAATTTGTAAAGGAATAGAAAATTACTCAAGACACTTAACCGGTAAAAAAGAGGGGGAAACGCCATACTCTTTACTAGATTACTTTGAAGCGATGGGCGAGGAGTACTTGCTCATAGTTGATGAATCGCATGTGAGCTTGCCTCAGTTTCGCGGAATGTATGCCGGAGATAGAAGCAGAAAAGAGGTACTTGTAGAGTATGGTTTTAGACTTCCAAGCGCACTTGATAACCGTCCTTTGAAGTTCGATGAATTTATCAACAAAGCCCCTCATTATCTCTTTGTTTCAGCCACTCCCGGAGAGTGGGAGATAGAACACTCAAGCGTAGTTGCCGAACAGGTTGTAAGACCGACAGGACTTTTAGATCCCCCTATCGAAGTGGTGCCAAGCACAAATCAAGTAGAACATCTATACGATGAGATGAAAAGCGTCATTGCAAGAGGTGAAAGAGTTTTGATAACAGTTCTAACCAAAAAAATGGCAGAAGAGCTTACAAAATACTACAACGACCTTGGGTTAAAAGCCAAATATATGCACTCTGATCTTGATGCAATTGAACGAAATCAAATAATTAGATCATTGCGTTTAGGAGAGTTTGATATACTCATAGGTATTAACTTGCTTAGAGAGGGGCTTGACCTGCCTGAAGTCAGCCTCGTTGCAATTCTTGATGCCGATAAAGAAGGGTTTTTAAGATCTCTTACTTCGCTTATACAAACAGCCGGCAGGGCTGCAAGAAACTCTAACGGCAAGGTTTTAATGTATGCAAATCGTATGACAAATGCTATGAAAGAGACGATAGAGATAACACAGGCAAGAAGAGAAAAGCAGATAGAGTACAATAAACTTCACAATATCACACCTCGCACTACCATAAGAGAACTCGATACCAATCTAAAGCTTGAAGAACACGGTGAGATAATGAATAAACAAAACAAACTTGACAAGATGCCAAAGAGTGAGAGACAAAAACTCATGAATGAGCTAAAAGCAAAAATGCTAGTTGCTGCAAAAAATCTGGAATTTGAAGAAGCGGCAAGACTTAGAGATCAAATCGCAAAGATCAAAAATCTTTGATCAAGAACTCTCTGCCCAAGAGCTAATTTTTAGCTTGCTAAAAATTTGAGAAATAATTGGATAGTTTAAAAATCTGTAACTTAGTAAAGTTTCAATATAATTAAAAAAATAGTTGACACAAAATAGTATGCAAATATGGATTGCTTCGTCATAAACTCCTCGCAATGACTGTTATTGCAAGCTTCACAAAGAAGCGTGGCAATCTAATAAGTTTTTGTGTCAGTTTATTTAAAACAAAGGAGGATATTTTGTCATTAGTACTTGCAAGAAAATATCGTCCAAGTCTCTTTTCTGACCTAATTGGTCAAGATTCCATCTCTAGCACACTTTCTCTTGCGCTTGATTCAAAAAGACTATCTCACGCTTATCTTTTTTCTGGGCTTAGAGGAAGCGGTAAAACATCAACTGCGAGAATTTTTGCAAAGGCGCTTATTTGCGACAAAGGAGAAACATCCACTCCCTGCAACGAATGTCCAAATTGTATCATGGCAAACGAAAACCGCCATATGGATATCATCGAAATGGATGCTGCGAGCAATAGAGGGATAGATGATATAAAAGAGCTCATAGAACACTCTAAGTATAGACCGTCAAGCGCAAGATATAAAATATTTATCATAGACGAAGTGCATATGCTAACTCATCAGGCATTTAATGCGCTTTTAAAAACACTTGAAGAACCTCCACCTTTTGTTAAATTCATTTTAGCAACAACTGATCCGCTAAAGCTTCCTGCAACTATACTTTCTCGTACTCAGCACTTTAGATTTAAAAAAATACCGCATAACCTTGTAGTAAGTCATCTTGAATATATTTTAAATCTTGAAGGCATAGAATACGAGAATGATGCTATTGAGATAATAGCCAGAAGCGGTGCAGGAAGCCTTAGAGATTCTTTGACGCTTTTGGATCAGGCTATCGTATATAGTAAAAATTTTGTTGATGTACAAACAGTTACAAGTATGCTCGGTATCATAGAGCCGGAACATCTAAAAAATCTTATCTCTTCGATCTTATCAAAAGATTTGGACAAAATAAATGAATTTATAAAACTCTCCTCTGAGTATGAATGCGAAATGATACTCGATGAGCTTACTCTATTTATCAAAGATATGATGTTAGAGCGCAATAAACTCATCTCTCCGCTTATAATAGAGCGTTTCTTTAGAGTTATAGCAAACTCAAAGGAACTTTTAAAACTTGGTTCAGATGGTGGCTTTGTTTTATATTTGACACTATTTAAAATGATGGAATCACTCGAGCTTAGAGATATTGATCTGCTCATAAAAGAGTTGCAAAATGATATAAATGTTCAACAAGAAACGCCAAAACTTCACCATCCCGTACTTGATACGGAACTTAAACACGATAATGAGAGTACTCATACTCATACTCATACTCATACTCATACTCAAACTCACACACAAGATACAGCTCATCAAAAACTTTTCGGTGATCTTGTGGCAAAGATCTATGATAGGGATTTTGTTCTTGGCAGCTGTTTTGAAAGAACAATTGTTTTTGATAAATTCGAAGACAATACACTTTACTGGATATCTAACGCAAATAGTGAAGACAAAGAAAAATTAAAAGCCGGTTATGGAGTTATCAAAAAATTTGTTCAAGATATTTTTGGAAGCTCAACGCAAATAAAAAATAGACCTTCAATGCAAAAACAAAATTTTGATGAAAGTTCAAAATCGGATGTGCAAAAAACAGAAGAGAGCGGAAAAGAAAAAGAGAATTGCGAAAATGAAGTCGGTTCAATGATAGAAGATATAGAGATGCCAAGCTCATGTATCATGCCAGAAGCTGCAAACGAAGCAGGGAAAGAAAAAAATCCCGAAGATCTCATGAATGAGCCGATGGTAAAAGAAGCCATTGAACTCTTTAGTCCTAAAAAAGTTACTGTGGTGCAAAAGATATAGTTTTAAAAAACTATATCAAAATAGCGTTTGTTATTATCATATTGCCATCATCAAAAAGCTTAACTTTTTTGGCTATTTTAGCTTTTCCGGCATCATCAAGCTCAAATATTATCATTTGCAATATTGCTCTGCACCCTTTCGGGACATCAAAATGCTCGCCGATACCTGTTAAAAATCTTTTTATCGGGGCTTTTGTATCCATTCCGATAACGCTATCCATACAACCTGTAAGCCCAACATCTGTAACATAGCAGCAACCATCCATAACCATAAGATCATCTGTACCAATATGGGTATGCGTGCCTATAACAGCACTTACTCGTCCCTTTAATATATGTAAAAGCGCATTTTTTTCACTTGTTGCTTCGGCATGCATATCTATGATCATATGCTTATATCCGCTATTTTCCAACTCCTCAACGGTTTTGATGATTTTTGTAAATGGATTATCCACCATCGGCATACAGTAATACCCCATCAGATTAATAACCGCTATTTTTGTACCGTTAATTACTGTTTCAAAAATACCCTCTCCGAGGGTATCATCCGGATAATTTATAGGTCTGATGATAGGAAGCGAATCAAAAAGCGTCAATATCTCTTTTTTATCAAAACTGTGATTTCCGCCTGTCATTACATCTATGCCGCAACCAAAAAGTTCGGCTGCATTTTTAGCATTGAGTCCAAATCCGTGACTTGCGTTTTCATAATTAGCTATGATAAAATCTATGCCGAAATCTTTTTTGAGCATAGCAAGATTAGCGGATATCATATCTCGCCCCGGTTTGCCGACTATATCGCCGATAAAACCGATGGTCACAAGAGTTCCTATTTAACTTTTCCGGCAAACGGTATAAGCGCGCTCGCCCAAGTAAGTCCGCCGCCAAATGTATCAAGCAGCATAAGCTCGCCCTCTTTTAGTCTGCCTGATTCATATATATCGTTTATTGCCATAGGAATGGAAGCCGCTGAAGTGTTTCCGTACTTTTGCACGGTAAGCACAACTTGATCTTCTCTCATGCCAAGCGCATCACCGACTGCTTTAATAATACGATAATTTGCCTGATGAGGAATGAAGTGTTTTATTTCTGATGCATCTATGCTGTTTGTTTCGAGTATATCAATAACATCTTTGGTTAATGTTTTAACGGCAAGTTTGAATGTTTCATTGCCTTTCATTTGAACAAAGTTCAATTTTTCATCTAACATTTTTTGATTTGCAGGATGAACTGAACCTGGAGCAGGAGTTACTAAAAAATCTGCATATGAGCCGTCAGCGCTTGCATGTATATCCATAAATGCTTCGCTTTTATCCGTAGTTGCGCTAATAACAGCCGCTCCTGCGCCGTCACCGAATAATACACAAGTGCTTCTATCAGTATAATCAACGATCGAGCTAAATTTTTCTGCTCCAATGACTAGAACATTTTTTTTCATTCCGGACTCAATAAAAGCTTTAGCTATTGTCAAAGAATAAACAAAACCGCTGCAAGCTGCGCTTATATCAAATGCTTGAACATTTGAAATTCCAATTTTATCACTTATGATACAAGCCGTTGATGGCATATTGAAATAATCAGGCGTAACTGTCGCGCAGATCACAAGATCTATATCTTCCTTGCCAAGCCCTGATCGCTCAATTGCAATATTAGCTGCCATAGCGCCCATATCGCTTGTTGAAATATGCTCATCGGCTATGCGTCTCTCTTTGATCCCTGTTCTTTTTACGATCCATTCATCGGTAGTATCTACCATTTTCTCTAGATCGCTGTTTGATAAAATTTTTTCAGGCGCATATGCTCCAATAGATCTAAAACTAGCATATATAGCCATTACTTTATCCTTTTATTTATCTATATTATTTATCAACAGCAATTCTATTGCATTATTTACATTTGAATCGCAGTAATTTATGGCTTGAAATATAGCATTTTTAATAGCTTTAGCGTTTGAGCTTCCATGACCTATGATAGCGCATCCGTCAATTCCCAGAAGTGGAGCTCCGCCGTATTCTGCATAATCGATCTGTTTTTTTAGATTTGCAAAAACTTTTCTTTTCATTAGCATAGCGCCCAGCGTTGCCGGAAGTGATTTTCTAATATATTGCTTCATAAATGCAAAAATTGTTGATGCAACACCTTCACTTGTTTTAAGCAAAATATTTCCGGTAAATCCATCACATACAACAACATCAACATGCCCGTTAAATATATCACGGCCCTCAACATTTCCTATGAACCAATCAAACTTTTTAAGCATAGGAAATGTCTCTTTTGTAAGATCATTTCCTTTACTATCTTCTTCTCCGTTTGCTAAAAGTCCTACTCTTGGATTTTCGATACCCATCACACTTTTTGCATAAGCTTCGCCCATAATGGCAAATTCATATAGATTTTGAGGTTTGCACTCAACAACTGCTCCAACATCAAGAACAAGTGTTTTATTTTTGCCGAGACTTGGCATAAGCGTAGCAAGTGCAGGTTTTGAGATATGTGGAAGTCTGCCTATTCTAATAGTTGCTGCCGTCATAGTCGCTCCGCTATGACCTGCTGATACTACGGCCGACGCATTCTTTTCTCTTACAAGTTCGACAGCTTGATATATAGATGATTCTTTTCTTTTTAGTACATCTGTTGATGAGTCGCTCATGCTTATCACATCGCTAGTGTGAATTATTTCAACTTTATCATGATAGTATTGTGGTAAAAATGAGAGTATTTGAAACTTATCGCCAACCAAAATAGGAATAAATCTTTTCTCTTCAAGAGCTTGTACTACGCCATCTACAATAGGCTCGGGACCAAAATCCCCACCCATGGCATCTATTGCTATTTTTATCATTTAGTTTGCTTTATACTCGCCGGTAATCATATTCATATGGTGAGGCATTCTCCATGTTCCATCTTTGTCTTTTACAGGCATTGGAAGAGTCAACTTATAGTGCGTTCTTCTTTTTGCTGATCTGGTTTTACTAACTCGTCTCTTAGGTGCTGCCATTTAATTATCCTTTTATTTAAATTTCGACTTCAAATTCTTCTATACCATCACATTTTTGACAATAATAGTATGAACTTCTTATAGAATCTATTTCGCTTTGAAGTATGTACTCCAAATCAATAGTTCCATTTAAAAACTCTATTATATCTAAATTATCCTTGTTTTGTCCGATTTTTTGACTAAGCTCTAGGTTTAGCGGCTGTTCTATAGCGGTTTTAAAAACTATGCCGCATCTATCGCAACACACTTCCATATCCCCTTTTAGCTCACCGTTAAGTTTGACCGTATTGAAATCGATCTTACTTAATGCCCCGCTAAATACAACATCATTTAGTGCCAAATTAAATGATTTTGGAGTTGCGCTTATTTTGTCAAATGAGATTTTCACAAGAAATTCCGCTTAGCAAATCTCTTCAGGCTTAAAGAAGAATGCTATCTCGTTCTTAGCATTTTCCAAAGAATCGCTTCCGTGAACCGCATTTGCGTCTATACTATCTGCAAAATCAGCTCTTATTGTGCCGGCTGCCGCTTCTTTTGGATTTGTTGCGCCCATAAGATCTCTATTTTTTGTCACTGCATTTTCACCTTCTAATACTGAAACTACAACCGGTCCTGAAATCATAAAGTTAACCAACTCTTCATAGAAAGGTCTATCTTTGTGTACTTCGTAAAAAGCCTCTGCTTGTTCGCGAGTGAGTTGAAGTTTTTTTATTGCTGCAATTCTTAGTCCTGCATCTTCAAATCTACTTAAAATTTTACCTATAACATTTTTAGCAACTGCGTCAGGTTTAATGATCGATAATGTTTGTTCCATTTTGCTTTATCCTTGTTTGTTTTTCCCTGTTTTATTTTAAAAATAACTATTTGGGATTTTTAAGGTGTAATTATACATAAAAGATGATTAAAATAAATTGAAGATAAAAAAACTGCCACGAGATGTGGCAGGCAGGCGTTTACTCTACTACCGGAGTGCCTTTTGATTTTCTGTTTTCATTTGCCGGCATACCGTCAATTACATCACTCCATTGGATACAACCTTCAGTTGGACATGCTTCTGCGCATGCCGGAGAATCGTGATATCCAACACATTCTACGCATTTATCTGCATAAACATAATAAATCTCTTCACCTGTTGGGTTCTCATCATCATCAACAATCGCTTCAACCGGACACTCATCTATACAAGCGCCACAGTTGATACAGATATCCGTAATCATTACAGCCATATTATTCCTCCTTAAATCAATTTCAAGTACTACTATATCAAATCTTTTTTAAAAATTTTCTTTATTTTGTATAAATTCTTTAGCTTTTTTCAAATATGTTTCTTAACGCATACTTATAGAATGAGCGACATCTTATTTTTGATTGGCATAATTGATCTTAGATCCATAGAGTAAAAATGCTCTTTATATCTTAAAGTACTCTTTTATGTCATTAACTCTATTTAGCATCTCCCAGCCAAAACCTTGATCCTCTCTTCCAAAATGTCCATAAGCCGCCGTTTTACGATAAATTGGCTTAAGCAGATCAAGAGCATTTATGATACCTTTTGGAGATAGATCAAAAAGCTCCTCAACACATTTTATAATATCCGCTTCATCTATGCTTGAAGTGCCATGTGTGTTTACATAGATCGAAACCGGCTGTACGACGCCAATCGCATATGCCAGTTGTATCGTTACTTTATCACAAATGCCTGCCGCAACTAAATTTTTAGCGATATGTCTTGCCGCATACGCTGCACTTCTATCGACTTTTGTAGGATCTTTACCGCTAAATGCCCCTCCGCCATGAGGACAGCTTCCGCCGTATGTATCTACTATGATCTTTCTGCCAGTTAGTCCGGCATCGCCTTGAGGACCACCTATGACAAATCGTCCTGTCGGATTTATATGGTATTTGATACTGTCATTTAGCATATGCGTTGGAATTACCTCTTTTATAACCTCTTGCATAATAGCATCCTTGATGATGTTTTCAGGAATATCATCATGATGCTGAGCCGATACTACGATCGTATCAATGCCGATCGGTTTACCGTTTTCATAAATAACGCTAACTTGCGCTTTGCCGTCAGGTCTAAGAAACGGTACTCTGCCGTTTTTTCTAACTTCGGCTAATTTTGATGTCAATCTATGCGCTAAAGATATAGGCAGCGGCATAAGTTCGCTTGTTTCATTACATGCGTAACCAAACATAAGCCCTTGGTCTCCTGCACCGATCTCTCCGCAGCTTTTATCAACGCCTTGATTTATATCGGGGCTTTGTTCGCCTATGCCGTTAAGAACCGCTGCGCTTCTATAATCAAATCCAAAACTTGCATCAGTATAGCCTATCTCTCTTACAACTTCTCTTGCGATCTCTTGCATAGGGCAATAAGCTGTAGTTTTAAGCTCTCCCGCAATTACGCAAAACCCATTACTGACAAGTGTTTCGCATGCAACTCGGGCATTAGTATCTTTTGATAAAATATCATCTAGTATAGCGTCGCTTATCTGATCGGCCATCTTATCCGGATGACCCTCAGTTACTGATTCACTAGTAAATATATATCTACTGCTCATATATTTCCTTTTAAAGTTTTTTTAATCTTTTGTGACAACTGTGATGGAGTCAATCCTAAAGAATACTCGACATCGCTTGTTGCTCCATGAGTTATAAAAGTATCATCATACTCAAAAGTTACTAAATTTATATCATTAATTCTTGAAACATTCAAAAATTCCAATATTGCAGAGCCAACTCCGCCTATTTTTGCACTATCGCTAAAGACAAACCAGCTTTTGTGAGTTTTGCTTAAATTCGTCAAAAACTCTCCATCTAAAGGTTTAACAAATCTCAAATCCACAACAGTTGGGGTAAAATCAACCAATTTTTCAACCTCTATCGCTCTGCCGACGCCGTTTCCGTATCCTATAAAAGCTATATCGCTTCCCTCTTGCAAAACGACCGATCTGCCCAAAACAAAAGGCAAAGAGGCACAATCTTGTGCAATAAAAGCGCCTCTTGGATACCTAAATGCGCAAGGCGTTCTCATCTTGAGAGCAAATTCCATAGAGAGCCTCATGGTTGTTTCATTATACGGAGCAAAGATCGTCATATTTGGAATAGCCCTCAAAAATGATATATCAAATACTCCTTGATGCGTTTCACCGTCTTCTCCGACAATTCCCGCTCTATCGATAGCAAAAACAACGCCTACATCCATTAGGGCAACATCATGGATCAGCTGGTCGTATCCTCTTTGTAAAAATGTAGAATACAAAGCGCAAAAAGGTTTAAAACCCTCTTTTGCCAATGCGCCGCACTGGGTGACCGCATGCTGCTCAGCTATCGCAACATCCCAAAATCTTGTCGGATACTCTTTCATTGCTATATCAAGACCTGTTCCGCTTGGCATAGCTGCCGTAACGCCTACAACTTTTTCATCTTTACGCGCAAACTCAAGCAGAGTTTCGCCAAAAATAGAGGTAGCGCTTTTTGATGATGATTTTTTTAAAATCTCACCGCTTTGTATATCAAATGCGCCTACTCCATGCCAATGCTCTTTGCCGGCTCCTGCGCCCTCGGCTATTTCATACCCCTTCCCTTTTATTGTCTGAGCATGGATAATGACAGGTTTTTTAAGCTCTTTGGCAATCTGTAAAGTTTGTACTATTTCTGTCATATTATGACCGTTTATCGGTCCTATATACTCTACACCCATCTCTTCAAATATAATGCCCGGTGTTATAAGTTTAAAAGATTCTTCAAATCTTTTTGCAAGATATTTGGCGCTTTCAAGCCCGTTTAACGATCTGTCGATGAATTTTTTAAATTTTTGGTAAAAAGGACTTGCCATACTTTGGGATAAAATTTTACTGATCGAACCTATCGGCTTTGATATGCTCATCTCATTATCATTTAGTATAATAACAACAGGATATTTTCTATCCCCCAGTTCATTTAATGCCTCATAAACCATACCGGCGCTCATAGAGCCGTCTCCTATCAATACAACAGGAATCCTATCTTCACCTTTTAGCGCTATTGCCTTTGCGGCTCCGGTTGCAATTGATATAGATGTCGAACTATGCCCTGCAACATAATAATCAAATGGCGATTCTTTTGGCTTTGTATATCCGCTAATGCCGTTAAATTGTCTTAGCGTATCAAACTCATCCCATCTGTCCGTTAAAAGCTTATGGGCATAACACTGATGGCTAACATCAAAAATAAATGGATCTGTTTTTACATCAAATACATAGTGCATACCGACTATTAAATCCGTTGCACCCAAAGTAGAGCTAAGATGTCCGCCGTTTTTACTGACGACATTCAATATCCTCTCTCTTATTTTGGCAGATAACTCTTCAAGCTCATCAAGCGTGTAATTTTTAATTTCCATTATAATCTCTTCAAAAGCGGTAAAAAACTATCAAAAAATCTATCATTCTGTTTTGCTGTGCCTATAGTTATACGAATAGCGTTCAAGCCGTAACTAGCCAGATTTCTTATAATGACGCCTTGTTTCAAAAGCGCATCAGTTATCTCAGTGGAATTTAATGGCTCATCAAATAAATAGGTAATGAAATTGGTATAGCTAGGAATGAAACTGATACTGTTTTTTATAGCAAACTCTTCATAACGAATTAATTGCTCCGCATGAAGTGCAAGAGACCGGGCTATAAACTCATCTTCCCTCAAAGCTGCAATTGCAGCTGCAAGAGAGAGTGAAGTAATATTAAAAGGCGGTCTCATTTTTGAAATTTGTCTTATAAGCGCTTCATTGGCTATGCCATACCCTACTCTCATACCGCCCAATCCATAAGCTTTAGAAAATGTACCCAGATATATCACATTTGGATATTTTAATATCTCTTGTGGGGTGATTTCACAAGCTTTATCTTTAAATGAAGCATACTCCATATATGCTCCGTCCACTACGACCAAAGTATCCCTCTCTACCGCATCAATGACTTTTAGAGCTTCGGCTTTTGTCATACAATCGCCTATAGGATTATTTGGTATACACAAATATATGATCTTTGATTTATATTTATTATATGCTTCTATAAATTCATCCGCTTTATGTACATAGCTTGGTGTACGGATTATTTTAGCTCCCATCTGTTTAGCATATATTTCATACATAGCAAATGTAATTTTAGTCATCAAAACACTATCTTGCGGCGAGAGTAAGGATCTAGCGATAAATTCAAGTATTTGATCGCTTCCGGCGCCGATTATAACCTCACTATCACTAATGCCAAACTTTTTGGCCAATCCGTCTTTTAGCGCATACATACTATCGTCCGGATATAAATGCGCTTTTGAGGCGTGTTCACTTATTACATTTGCAACTGCGGGTGATGTGCCGAGCGGATTTTCATTGGATGCCAATTTTACAACATCTTTGGGGTCTATACCAAATTCTCTTACTACCAATTCAATGGGCTTACCTGCTTCATACAGCGTAATATCTTTTAGTGTTTCATTAAATTTCATCTATATATCTTCTACTTCTTTGATGTATGATCCCAAAATTTTGATACTATTGCGATGTTTATCAAGTATATTTTTAATAGCAATATCATCTTTATGCCCATTGAATTCTATAAAGAATATAGACTCACCGCCAACGATATGTGATTTAATTTTTGTTAGATTTATTTTTGCTTCTTCAAAATCATTTAAAAACTCCACTAAAGCTCCGGGCTTGTTAAGCAACTTTACCAACAAAGATGTTTTATCATTTCCTGAAGGAGCATTTTCAAAATCACTAATTATAAAAAATCTTGTTCTATTGTTACTATTATCTTCTATGTTATTAAATCTTATCGGCAAATTATACATTTTTGCAGCAATATCAGGACAAATTGCAGCTGAATAAGGCTCAATGGAAGCCATTTTTGCAGCTTTTGCCGTTGATTCTACAGGTACTAAAACAACCTCATCCAATCCTAAATCATGCAAGAAATTACGGCACTGCTCAAATGCGATATCTTTTGAATATATTCTCTTTATATCATATATATTATCGGTCATAGTAGCAAATGCCAAATGTATATCTATCATTACTTCAGCTACGATTTTTAGGTTATATGTATCAAGACAATGTATCGTATCGCTTACTATACCGTTTGAACTATTCTCTATAGGTACTACTCCAAATTTAGCGGTTCCTTTTTGAACTTCCCTAAAAACACCTTCAATAGATGCGATCGGGAAATAGGTACTCGTTGCGCCGAATTTAACCTCAGCTGCTTGATGGGTAAAACTCGCTTCCGGTCCTAAATATGCAACAGCTTCAGGAAGCTCAAGATTTCTGGCAACCGCAAAAAGTTCCAAGAATAGCGCATCTATGGATTTGTCATTTAGTCTGCCTTGCATAAGAGCATTTTTTTCTTTTAGCCTTGCCAAGATAGATTGCTCCCTCTCCGGTCTATATATTGGAGACTTTGAACTGTTTTTTAACTCTCCGACCAAATGGACAATTTCCATCCTTTTATTGATTAGCTCCAATAGTTCATCGTCTATTTTGTCTATTTGAGCTCTTAATGATCCTAAATCCATTTCTTTTCCTTTGATAGATTATACCAAAAACTCTTTTTCAGATGCTATCATATCTTCAAAACTCTCTCTTTTGCGTATTATCCTATCAACTCCATTCGTGATAGCTATTTCAGCGACTCTTCCTCTTGTATTATAGTTACTTGACATGCTAAATCCGTATGCGCCTGCACTTTTTACCACAAGCAGATCATTGTGTTCCAGTGGCGGCAAAATAACATCTTTGCCCAAAAAGTCTCCGCTTTCGCACACAGGTCCGACAACATCGGCAGCACTTAATTCTCCTGCTTTGGATATAGCTTCTATTTTGTGGTAGGCATTATATAAAGAGGGTCTAAGCAGGTCATTCATGGCTCCATCGATTATAACAAATCTTTTTTTATCGTTTTTCTTTTCGTATAGCACTTTAGTTAAAAAATATCCGCTATTTGCTACCATATATCTGCCCGGCTCACAAAGAATCGTAACATCTAAGTTTTTAGTCGCACGCTTTATCATATCGGCATACTCTTGCACATTTATAGTTGTTTCATCTCTGTAAACGACTCCAAGCCCTCCGCCGACATCAAAAAACTTTATATCAATATCAATAGCTTTTAATGTTTTTGTTAAATCGGCAACAATCCCGCACGCCTCAGCAATAGGTTCAAGCTCTGTCAGCTGTGATCCTATATGAAAATGAATTCCGACAGGATTTAGAAATTGGGATTTTTTAGCATAGATATACATTCTTTTTGCCATATCTATCTCGACGCCGAATTTATTGTCGTGCAGCCCTGTTGATATATAAGGATGAGTTTTAGGATCTATGTTTGGGTTGACCCTGATAGATATTCTAGCAATTTTCCCAAGCTCTGACGCCACTGCTTCAACCCTTTTCATCTCTCCTTCACTCTCAAGGTTAATAAACAGAATATCAAGATCTAATGCCTCTCTTATCTCTTCATCGCTTTTGCCTACACCTGAAAAAATGATCTTATATTTATTAACTCCGGCCATAATAGCTCTTTTAACCTCTCCTATACTAACACAATCGGCACCCGCACCCTGTGCGGCCAAGTGGGAGATCACAGAGAGATTGGAGTTTGCTTTAATGGCATAGTTTATAATGTTTTTTTGTCCGCTAAAAGCCTCTTTTAGCTCATCGTATCTATCTTTAATATAATTAAAATCATATATATATAATGGCGTACCGTATTTGGCAGCAAGCGAAGAAAAATCTATGTTCATAATGTCTTTGTTCCTAAATTTAATATAACCATTTGACTAACTCTCAAATCTTGAGCAAAGCCCAAGTTTATCTCTTCAGCAGACGGCTCTCGCAACATAGTTGCTCTTTAAAGTTAAAAACAGCATTTTATCCAAAAATATTTTAAGCTATCATCTCTTTAGCAAAATAGCTTTTTAGCCCCAAAACAGATAATACCAAGATCGGCGCAAATGATGCGAGCTCAGGTAGTATTACCCCATTTGATGAAAGGAAATTTATGCCTATAAAACTTGCCCAGATCAACAAAGAGATAGCGATGGCAATGGATGCGATACGCGTAATATTTTCATATCTCGCCAAATAAGGTATTTTAAAAAATATTAAGATTATAAGGCCAAATATAAACATTGGTGATATGACCTTGTTGTAAACAGAAGCTCTTATCTTTGTTGTATCTATGCCCTGATCGGATAAAAGTTTATATGTTTCATAAGCATCCATAAGCTTCATAGAACCTCCGGCATCACTAACGGTATCTATAATGGCAGGTTTATATCCGCTTAATGTGTTAAAATTTGAAAAGTTCTTTACAGAATATTTTTCAAGCATATCACCTTCATAATAATTTGTTTTCATAACAGCATCTTTTAATGTCCAACCGCTCCCGTTATATATACCGACAGGTGATTTCATCGTATATCTTATCTTGTTATCTTTTATTTCAAAAAGAGATAATCCGTATATTTTTTTAGCTGTCGGATCAACTTTATCGATATACACATATGTATCGTTATATTTTAAAAAAAGCTTTTGAGCTGCGCTGATTTTAGTTCCTGCTCCGACAAAAGCATCGGCATCGTCCTTTGCATAAGCAAAAGCCGTTGTTTGTAGAAAAAAGAAGATCAAATATACTGTCATCGCTATAGCAAGTATAGGCAAAAGCAATCTTTTATTTGTATATCCAAATGAGTACAATGCGCTCATTGTATTATTTTTTACAAGCTGTATCTTTGTGGCAATTACTCCAAATACTAACGCTAAAGGATACAAAATGGACAAAGAGTATTCCCAGCTGTAAAATATATATGATATCTTTTGATTGAAGGCGCCGCTTATTCTTGAACCGTATGTAAGATAATTTATCAAAACAAACATTATGGTAATGCTAAGCAGTATTACTATAAAGTTTTTCAAAAAGTGCTTTGAAATATACAGATAATAGAGTTTCATTTGTTATTCTCTATCGGTTTTAAAGTATATTTTGATTGAAACTGAGAAAATGGCATACGATCAATATCCCTCAAGGCATCTTTTAAAAAGATCAGCAATTTATCCATAATTTTTTCTTCTTGTTCGCTAAAATCACCCAAAACGAAGCTTGTAATTTCACTTTTGCGAGCAGGCTTTCCTATGCCTATGCGACATCTAATATAATCTTTGCCTATCATACCATCAATTGACTTAAGCCCGTTATGCCCACCGTCACCGCCACCTATTTTAAACCTAAGAGAACCAAAAGGAAGATCTAAATCATCGTGAATTACTATAATATTTTCCGATTCTATCTTGTAAAAATTTACAACAGCTTGTACGCTTTTGCCGGATAGATTCATATATGTTGATGGTTTTAAAAATAGATTATTTGAAGATTTGTATAATTTACCGTGAAATGAACTCTTAGATACTTCTGAAAAATTTTCAGATCTAAGTAACACATCAATGGCTTTATAGCCAATGTTGTGTCTGTTATTTTCGTATTCCTTGCCTGGATTGCCAAGACCTACAAAAAGTAACATTATTTAGACTTGATCACACCACAGATCACAACATGGCTTTTATCCATGATACGAGTATTTGCAGGAGCTTCTATATCTCTTACAAATATAGAATCATCTCTATCAAGATCGCTTACATCAAGAGTGATGTTTGCAGGCATATCTTCAATCTTGCCTCTTAGTTTCAATCTTTTTTTATACTGGATAAGTACACCTTTGTTCTTTAAACCTTTTGGTGTTCCTATTGTTTTAACAGGTACTAAGTAATCTGTCACTACACCCGGAAGTGCAACTCTAAGATCAACATGAATAATATCACCGGTTACCGGATGAAATTGATACTCTTGAATAACGGTATTATATTCTTTACCGTCAACGCTAACCGGAAGTGTAAGTGTTGTTTTTGACCTTGCTGCTCTTATAAAATCACCTTTTTTAAATGCTGCAAAAACATTTTGTAAGCCATTAGCATAAATATTGGCAATTAGATAACCATCTCGTTTTAGGCGTTTTGCATTGCCTGAACCGATACTCTCTCTAACGATACCTTGTAACATTGGATTCCTTTTTTGTAATTTTTGAAAGATTATTATACCAAAATAATTTTAAACT
>DYLZ01000022.1:6422-19506 GCA_020721775.1 Sulfurovum sp. | reverse complement strand
TTTATGTATGGTTATGATGTATCTATTTTGGCATTTTATAATATAATTATAGAAAACTTGGATAATAGATGAAACATAAAATAAGTTCACAGCAAAAAAAGTTAAATTTGCTACTTCAAAATATTTCAAAAAGATTTCAAAAAGCGTGGCATGAAGGCAAATATGAAGATGCTCTTTCATTGGTATTGCAAGTAACTAGAATGGCTCCGTCTCTATCGCTGCCTTGGTCTGATGCGGCTGCTTGTTTTATCTATTTGTCTAGATGGGACGAAGCTATAGAGTATGCCAAAAAAGCTCTATCACTTGGAGAAAAAGGATTTGGTGTTTATGATACCTTGGCTCACGCATATGGTATGAAAATGAACTGGGAAGAGGTTAGGAAGTACGGTCTAATGGCTCTTGAAATACGAAATAATCAATTTGGAAAAACTGAGCCTATAGCATGGAATAGAAATACAATTGATTATCCTAAACCATCTTTAGAAACAAGAGCTAAAAATATAATCGCTTTTTCTCTATTTGGTTCAAATTCAAAATATTGCGAGACAGCAGTTTTGAATTGCAAAATGAGAGATGAAATATATCCAAATTGGACTTGCTTGTTCTATGTAGATAGTACAGTTCCAACTGATGTGTTGGAAAGATTAAGGATTAATGGTGGAATTGTAATCATGCTAGATAATGATAAAGCCACAAAAATCCCAGGTCCAATGTGGAGAATGTTGGCGTATGACATACCAGATATTCATAGGATTATTTTCAGAGATGCAGATTCTGTGATTAGCCAAAGAGAAGCCGAAGCAGTAGAGGAGTGGGTTAATAGCGATTTTGATTTTCACCATATGCGTGATTTTGCAACACATACAGAACTTTTATTGGCTGGTATGTGGGGTGTAAAGAAGGGAGCATTGCCACCAATAAGTGATTTAATG
Source organism: Sulfurovum sp. (assembly GCA_020721775.1). Taxonomy (GTDB): domain Bacteria; phylum Campylobacterota; class Campylobacteria; order Campylobacterales; family Sulfurovaceae; genus BN30871. The sequence continues at coordinate 18,574 of DYLZ01000022.1, read as the reverse complement.
GAGTTGTTTTTAAGAAAACCAATATCATCTTGGCATTTTGCAGATCAATATTTTTTACGAGAGATGGTTTGGCCATACGCATCAAAAAACATACTTCAACACGACTCAGTGTTTGGTTTTCTTAATGCAAAAGATTTTCATAGTGCAAGACCAACGGATTTTAGTGTAGGATGTGACGAGGGAGGAACTAAATTTAATGTCACATCAAGTTATCCTGATGGCACTAAGATCAAATGGACACTTGAAGAGCTTATCGGAGATAGCTGGAGAAGAGTATGTATGTATAATGGCACGATTGTAGGCAATAGTATTGACATACAGTTGCCAAAGAGATATGCAAGTAAAATATTAGATGAAAAAACCATGAGAATAATGCTTCATAAGATAAATGAATTGTCATTTTAAAAGTAACGCCCATTCAAATAATAAGTGTAATTTCACCTCTAAAAAATTATACTCAATTCTCCTATGAAACTTTCAAATTTTCATGAAAAACTGCAAAAAACGGTTCAAATTGGATACTAATGTCGGCTCAAATCTGTCAGTGATGTTGAAAAGGATTCGGACACTTAGCTTGTGTTCCCATCGAGACGATGGGAACGAGGACATGATAAGGCTGGATTCCTGCCTTTGCAGGAATGACAATGGATAGTAATATTTTTCCTAAACTTGATTGACAAAGACTAAACTTTTTTGATATAATTAATAAAGAATATTATTAATTTAAGGTTTAAAAATGGCTAAAAGTTTATATGAAACTTTGGGCGTAAGTGAAAGTGCTACACAAGAAGAGATTAAAAAAGCGTATAGAAAATTAGCTAGAAAATACCATCCGGATATAAACAAAGAACCAGAAGCTCAAGAAAAATTTAAAGAAATCAATGCAGCATATGAAGTATTGAGCGATGCTCAAAAAAAAGCGCAATATGATCAATATGGTGATCAAATGTTCGGCGGTCAAAATTTCCATGATTTTGCAAGAGGTCAGGGTGCAAATATCGACATCGAAGAACTGCTTAGAAGTATGTTTGGAGGAGGAAGATCGTCTTCCGGCTTTGGAGGTTTTAGCGGGTTTAGTGGGTTTGGCGGGTTTGGCGGTCAAGTAGATCTTGATCTGCAAACTAAGATAACGATACCTTTTGTTGTTTCAATCCTGGGCGGTAAGCATAGCGTAAATGTTAATGGATCAAGTTTTGATGTGAAAATTCCCGCAGGTATCAAATCAGGAGAGACATTAAGAGTTAAAAGAAAAGGCAAGACATACAATGGTCAAGTCGGTGATCTGCTCATAAAAGTTGAAGTTGCAAATTCTGAAGAGTATGAGAGAAAAGGCGACGATCTGTATAAAACCGTGAATATACCGCTAAAAACAGCGCTTTTTGGCGGTTCTGTTGAAATCGAAATACCGGGAAAGAGTGTCTCTTTGAAGGTTCCTAAAAATACAAAAAATTCTCAAAAGTTCAGGCTAAAAGGAAAAGGCGTTGTTAATAGAAAAACGATGCTAAGCGGCGATCTGTACTTGGTAGCAAATATTATATTGCCGGATATTGACTCTTTGCCTGCTGATCTTGTTGCATTATGTCAAGAAAAACTATAAAGGAAATTCGATGCACAGCTATGAAGAACCAGTCTATCTAATTTCTGTTGTATCCAGTATATTAAATATTCATCCTCAAACTCTTAGGCAATATGAAAGAGAAGGGCTATTGGAGCCTTCCAGAACACAAGGCAGAATGAGACTTTATTCCAAAAAAGATATAGATAGAATGAAGCTAATTCTTAGACTTACTCGTCAAATGGGCGTTAATTTGGCAGGTGTTGATATTATCTTGCAGCTAAAAGAGCAGATAGATAATGCAAAAGAAGAGATCAAGCAGTTACGAGAAGAGTTGAGTAAAACCAATAGACAAGGTTCGGTGCATGTAAGCAAAGCGCTTGTGCCTAAAAATAGTTATGATATTATAATTTTCGACGAATAATATATGCAAAATTTATCACTATTGGCGCAAGTCGCATTTTTAATCGTATTGGCGCCAATATTTTCCAGAATAAGCAGAATTCCTGTTGCGGTTGTTGAGATAACAATAGGAATGATCGCAGTATGGGTGGGTTATCTTGATAGTGATAATAATACATTTAATATCATTGCAAAAGTAGGTTTTTTTTATCTCATGTTTCTTGCCGGTCTTGAGATAGATATAAAAAAATTTGCAAGATTTAAGGATAAATTATTTAAAAATGTTATTTTATATTTTTTAATATTGTATGGCTTAGCAATCGCCTTATATCTCATTTTCAACCTAAATCCTGTTTATATTGTTGCTTTACCTGTAATGTCCATAGGGATGAGTGTTGTTTTAATAAATGAATATGGTAAAAATGAACAGTGGTTAGAAGCAACACTTACAATAGGTGTTATAGGTGAAATTATAAGCATAATAGCACTTGTGGTTTATGATGCAGTTGTTGTATATGGTTTTGGAGTAGAGTTATCTAGAAATTTATTAACACTTGTATTAATTTTTATAGCATCATATTTTCTATATAAAATATTTGATTTTATATTATGGTGGTTCCCAAAATTTAAAAAAGTAATTATGCCCGAACATGATAATATGGGGCAGGATATAAGGGTATCTATGGCGCTATTTTTTGTATTGATAGGCGTTATGCAGTATCATGGTATAGATATGGTATTGGGTGCTTTTATAGCAGGTGTTTTTGTGGCAAATTTTTTCAAGTTCAAAATAGAATTACGCGGCAAATTAAACGCTTTTGGTTTTGGTTTCTTGGTTCCGCTTTTTTTTGTATATGTAGGAACGACTATAGATTTGAATTTGCTTTTCAAACAGGAGATTATCATTAGATCTGCTTTGATAATTGGTGCAATGGTAGGCGTTAGGCTTATCGGTTCATTTGCGGCATATTATAAGATTTTGGGATTCAAGGATACTTTGCTGTTTGGTCTTGGCAGTTCAATGCCTCTTACATTTTTAATTGCAATGGCAACGCTAGCACACTCTACTCATACAATAGGAATATATGAATATTATTCCTTCGTTTTAGCGGCTATTGTAGAAAGTGTTTGTATTATGATAATTATAAAGGTAATACTATTTTTTAATGCTAAGACAAAACAACAAGAAGTAAAAGCTACATAATAGTGTTTAGTTCTTGATCGATCTTATTGAATTTTTCTTGAGCATTGCTGAGCGCATTTTGGTTTTCTTCTATAACATTTTTAGGCGCATTTGCTACAAATCTCTCATTATTTAACATTGACGAGAGCTTGTCTATCTCTTTTTGTAGTTTTTCTTTTTGTTTTTTAAGTTTTGATATGATCGCACTCATGTCGATAGTGTCGGTTGCTATCATAACTTCAAGAGTATCAGACACATCTGTTACGCATTTTTCTAACTTCTCTTTAACAAAATTTATATTTTCAACTTTTGCAAGTTTTTCTACAAAAGTTTTCATCAGATCTTCATTTGCAGGAGAGTTAAGCTTGATAGAAGCTGCCGTTATCTTTTGATTGCCTTGATCTATGAGCGTCTTGCATCTTCTAACGGATACGATAGCTTCTATAATTCTCTCAAATTCTTTTAGATTTTGCTCATCTTCATACTTTACATTTGGATAGTTTTTTACCATTATTGATTCATTTTCTTCTACCGAACTTTGTGATAGTCTATGATATAAATATTCAGTAATAAACGGCATAAATGGATGAAGTAGTTTTAGTGATTCCTTGAAAATAGATCCAAGCTCACCAATGCTCTCTTTGCTGGCTTTGCTTAGCTCAATTCCCCAGTCACAAAATTCACCCCATAGAAATCTGTATAGAGTGGTTGCCGCGTCATTAAATCTATATTGTTCCAAAAACTCTCTTGTCTCTCTTGTGGCTATGCTCAGACGAGAAAGCATATATTTACCTAGCGGAGTTTTGATATTTTCGATATTTAGATCTTCAAAAGAATCTATATTTAATTGTAAAAAGTTTGCTGCATTGAAAAGCTTATTTGTAAAGTTACGGCTAAGCTCCAACTTCTCTTCGCTCAGTTTAATGTCGCGACCTTGAACGGCAAGTACGGCAAGCGTAAATCTAAGTGCATCTGTTGAGTATTTCTCTATCATATCAAGAGGATCTATGACATTTCCTTTAGATTTGCTCATCTTTTCGCCATTTTCATCTTTTACAAGAGCGTGTAGATAAATGTCTTTGAATGGCAATTTACCTGTGAGGTTTTCGCCCATCATAAGCATTCTGGCAACCCAGAAGAAGAGAATATCAAAACCTGTTACAAGCAGTGAGTTGGGATAAAAATCATCCATATCGCTCTCCTGCCATTTAACGCCTTTATATATATCATCATTACCCCATCCGAGTGTCGAAAAAGGCCAAAGACCTGAGCTAAACCAAGTATCAAGTACATCAGGATCTTGATGTATATTTTTACTTTGGCAGTGAGGGCATGATGTCGGTGTATCGCCTTCAAAAACGCTCTCCAGACCGCAATCATCACAATATATAACAGGAATTTGATGTCCCCACCAAAGCTGTCTGCTTATACACCAGTCCCTAAGTTCTCCCATCCACGCATTGTAGCTATTTATCCAATGAGAGGGAAAGAATTTTGCTTCGCCGTTATTTACTTTTTTTATCGCATTTGCAGCAAATTCTTTTTTGACAAACCACTGTTTTGAGATATATGGCTCCACAATATTTTTACATCTATAGCAATGGCCAACCTGATGCACATGATCTTCGATCTTATCTATAAAACCTTCACTTTTGAGTTTTTCAACTATTTTCTCTCGTGCTTCTAATCTCTCAAGCCCCTTGAACTCACCACAGTATTCATTTAGTATTCCATTCTCATCAAAAATGGTAATAAACTCTAAATTGTGTCTTTTTCCTACTTCATAGTCATTTGGATCATGTGCAGGGGTTACTTTTACAACACCTGTTCCAAATGTCATATCAACATGTTCGTCGGCTATTATCTTGATCTGTTTGCCAATAAGCGGAAGAGTAACTTCTTTGCCAACAAGATGTTTGTATCTCTCATCTTCCGGATGTACCATAACAGCAGTATCTCCAAAGTATGTTTCAGGTCTTGTGGTAGCAACTGTAAGTTTGCTGCTTCCGTCACTTAGAGGATAAAAGATATGATATAGTTTACCGTTGTGTTCTTCATATTCGACCTCTATATCAGATAGGGCACCATCATGCGTGCACCAGTTTATCATATAGTTGCCTCTTGTGATAAATCCATTGTCATACATTGTTTTGAAAGATTTTTTAACGGCGTTTGCCAAGCCGTCATCCATAGTAAATCTCTCTCTACTCCAAGCCGGGCTAACGCCTAAGAGTCTAAGCTGATTTGTGATGGCATTGTTGGAATTTTCTTTTTGTTTCCAGCATAACTTTAAAAACTCATTCCTGCCAATCTCTTCTTTTGTTTTACCGGCGGCTAAGAGCTGTTTTTCTACAACATTTTGAGTAGCGATCCCGGCATGATCAACTCCCGGCTGCCAAAGTGTCTTAAAGCCATCCATTCTTTTATATCTAACGATAATATCTTGAAGTGTGAAAGTAAGCGCATGACCTATATGTAAACTTCCGGTTACATTTGGTGGAGGCATCATTATGCAAAAGTTTTTGCCATTTTCTTGGATGGATTTATTGCCATCGACTTCAAAATATCCTCTATCTTCCCAGATCTTATAATAAGATGATTCTATCTCTTTTGGATTGTATACTTTTTTTGTATTGTCACTCATTTTCGTTCGTCTCTTGTGATTTGATTAATACTATTATTATATCTAAAGGGCGCTTATAGCCTCAAGTATGATAAAATATCACATGAAGTATATTGATTGGTACAAAGAACATCTGCTCAAACATCAAGTTATTATTGAGCAGATAAAAGATAAAACAAAAAATGAGATAATAGATTATTTTGAATATGAAAATATGCAAACTCTTCATAAAGATTTTTGTCCTCTCTTTGAGCAGAGCATAAAATGTCACAATATAAAAAAACTAAATTGCTATTTATGCGGCTGCCCTTACTTTAGATTTAATGATAATGGGTTGTATTTAGATGAGAATGGTAATAAAGTTTATAGCTATTGCACAAAAAATTATGGCGATAAATTTACCGTAAATGGAAAAACTCATCATGATTGTTCTAAATGCACTTTGTCTCATACTAAAAAATTTATAAATGATAATTTTGATATGGATTGGGGTATGATGATGAAAGATGTTATAAGACCCTGAAACAATTTCAGGGCGACAAGTTAAAAAGCCTTACGCGCCTTTAAGGTGTTTAGCTTTTGTAACATGATATTTTAATCCAATCTCTTTTTCGCTACAGCCAAGAGCTAGAGCAACCATTTGAGGTAAGTGAAGAACCGGTAATTCGATATCTCTACCCATGACTTTGCCTATAGTATCTTGATAAGTATCCATTTTTAGATGGCATAATGGACACGGTGTTACCATAATGTCTGCATTGTTGTCTATCGCGTCTAACAAAGCATTGCCTGTGAGTATTTCACTTGTGTGATTCGCTTGAAGTTCTACATGAAATCCGCAACATTTATTTTTACTTTTATAATCAACAGGATGACCTTCTAAAGCAACGATCAAATCATCTAATGAGCTAGGATTGTACGGATTTTCTCCTCCATTGCTTTTGTGATGAAGCTCTGATGGTCTAATATTGTGACATCCGTAAAATGGAGCTATATTGAAGCTGCTAAGAGGAATTTCAACTTTGTCTTTTAGATTTTCAAGTCCATATTCGTCAATAATAGCATATAGAAAATGCTTAATTTCACTTGTACCTTTATATTCAAGTCCAACTTCTGCTAATTTTTCGTTTACTCTAGCTCTGTATGCCGGATCAGTGTCAAGTTTATGTTTTGTCATTGCAGAGTTTAATTGGCAGGTATTGCATATGGTTATCATTGTAAGACCAAGCTTTTCTGCATAGCAGATATTTCTAGCATTCAGTACATGAGAAAGAAATGGGTCGAAATCTTGAAGGTGGCTTGCGCCGCAGCAGCTTGCTTCTTCAAGGATCGTGATTTTTATACCAAGTTTTTTTGCCACGGCTAGCGTAGACGAGAGAAGCTCAGGAGTTGACTGTTTTGCAGTACATCCTGTAAATAATGCGTAATGTAATTGGCTCATCCATATTCTCCCTTATAGTTTATTTGTTTGTGAAATTTTAATGAGTTTCTGAACTTCATCTAGGTTCTTGATCTTCGGAATACTGTTGATGAACGGAACTCCTGAATACCAATGGATCTTGCCGCTTTTTATCATTTTTATAGCAGTTGGAATATGTTTGTACATGCCGAGTATTCCTTCAGAATAGAGAACAATGTCCGCTTCATCCAAGTAGCCTGTTTTTTTCATACCTCTTAGGAAACCTTCAGCATGTTTTGTAGCTACATTTCTTGTTGCGATGCCTTTTTCAAATTCAAGATTATGAAGTCTGGTTATTTTCTCTATTGGATTTATCTCTTTTGGACATGCTTCTGCACATTCAAAACATTTTACACAATCCCAAACACCTTGACCGGGCTGTGAAGTCATTTTAAGTCTCTCTTTTCCTGCATTGTCCCTAGGGTCAACTGTAAATCTATACGCCGCCACAAATGCTGCAGGACCAAAAAACTCTTCGTTCGCTTCAAGCACAGGACATGCGTAATGGCAGTTGCCGCATTGAATACAGTAATCCGCATCCAAGATATTTTCAACTTCTTCTTTTGTAACTTTTGTTTCGTGTATAGGGTGTTCATCAATATCTGCGACAACAAAAGGTTTAACTGCAGCGTGTTTCTCCCAGAAATCGCTTTTGTCTATGATCATATCTTTTATAGCTCGTTTTTTGCTTTGAGGATCAAAAGTAAGTTCATTGCCAAAAAGCTCAACAAGAGCCATAGCATTTTGTTTGCATGAAAGTACGGGCTTACCGTTTACTTTTATTCCGCAAGCTCCGCAAATACCATGCCTGCATGATCTTCTGTAAGAAAATGAACCGTCATGTTCCCATTTGATTCTATTTAATAGATCCAAAACCAACTCGTCTTTGCCCACTTCCATTTCATAAGACTTGTAATATGGCAAATAATCAGTCTCAGCATTAAATCTAAAGGCTTTTATAGTAACTTTTGTTGTATTGCTCATAACTTCTCCTTAATAACTTCGTTCTGCGACTTCAAATTTACCCAGAACAACATCCGCGTACTCTTGTGTTATATTGTAATCTTTATCCATATAAGCATATGTATGTTTTAAGAATTTAACATCATCTCTTTTTGGAAAATCTTCACGGTAGTGAGCTCCGCGACTCTCTTGTCTGGCAAGTGCGCCTTCAACGATAAACAATGAATATTCAAGCATATGACCAAGTTCGATCGCTTCTTGCAGTTCGGTATTAAAAGTATGAGATTTGTCATCAATTCTGATATTTTTATATCTTTTTAGAAGTTCTTTGATCTTTTTGATCTGTTTTGTTAAAGATTCTGCAGTTCTGAATACCCCGGCGTTATTCGTCATGCTCTCTTGAAGTTCCAGTCTTAGAGCAGGTACTCTTTCATTTCCGTTATTTGTCTTGACCCATGTTAGCTCATCTATAGCATTTTTGGCATCTTCTACAGAGGCAGGTCTAAGAGTTAGATCGTCAATATCTTTAACAATGCTCTCTCCGGCATGTCTTCCAAAAAATAACGCTTCGAGAACTGAATTTGCTCCAAGTCTGTTTGCGCCGTGTACGCTCACACAGCTGCATTCGCCCGCAGCATAGAAACCCTCAACCAATTCATTTGGATTTTTTCTAACATGACAATTGATATCAACCGGAATACCGCCCATAGAGTAGTGCGCTGTTGGTGCTATGTATATAGGTTCTTTTAGCATATCTTGACCTAGGAATGTTATAGCGAGTTCCCTAAGTTCAGGAAGCTTTGTTAGTATGATTTGCGGATCAAGATGAGTTAGGTCTATATATACGGAATCTTTGTTCGGTCCAACACCTCTTCCTTCTATTATCTCTTGCTGAATAGCACGGCTAACAACATCTCTTGAAGCTAGCTCCATAGCATTTGGAGCATATTTTTCCATAAATCTTTCGCCTTTAGAGTTAAAAAGTCTTCCGCCTTCTCCTCTAGCAGCTTCTGAGATCAAAATTCCGCTTCCGCCGATCCCGCTTGGATGGAATTGAACAAACTCCATATCCTCAAGAGGAAGACCATGTCTTGCTACGATAGAGAGAGCATCGCCTGTGTTTGCATGAGCGTTTGAGTTGATCTTGTAAGCTCTTCCGTAGCCGCCTGTTGCAAACATTGTAGCTTTTGAGTTAAAAATTGCCATTTCACTATTTCTGATATTGAATGCAACAACGCCTGAAACTTTGCCATCTTTGTAAATAATATCAGAGCAATACCACTCGTCAAATACTTCTATGCCGGACCTAAATGCTTGCTCATACATAGTTTGAAGCAGTGTAAGTCCCGTTCTGTCCTTTGCATAACAGGCTCTCGGCTTGCTTTGTCCGCCAAAAGGACGAATTGCAATATCGCCTTTATCATCCCTGCTAAATACTGCTCCCATATGCTCTGCCCATCTGATAGTTTCAGGAGCCTTTTCGCACATAAGCTGAACACAGTCTTGGTCTGCAAGATAGTCGCTTCCTTTGATAGTATCAAAAGCATGAAGATCTGTAGAGTCTTCAGCTCCAAGAGCCGCATTTATTCCGCCTTGTGCAGCGCCTGAGTGGCTTCTAAGCGGGTGAAGTTTTGTTATCACAGCTGTTTTTTTGCCGGCAACAGTTGTTTCTCTAGCAGCAGCAAGTCCTGCAAGTCCGGCTCCTACTATAACTACATCATATTCAAATATTTTTACATCCATAGCAAAGATATCCTTTTTAGCAATTTTATAAGATTATACCTTCTCTTGCATACAACTACAATTAAATTAAATATTTTAAAGATATAGTGTTGGGTAAATGTGTTACAATTTTACATCAAAAAAAGTATATGGAATGTATCGTGGTAGATTTAGAATCTTTTATTATATCAAAGTTTAGCTCAGCTTATATAGGTGATGATGGAGCCGTTATTGACGGCTATTGTTACAGTATGGATAGTTTTTTTGAAGATATCCATTTTAAGCGGGAATGGATGAATATGAAGCAGATAGGTAGAAAATCAATGCTTGTTAACATCTCTGATGCAATTGCTATGAATGCAAAACCTCTTTTCGCGCTTGTTTCTCTTTCTTTGCCAAAAGATATATCTCCAAAAGAGATTGAAGATCTATCTGCTTCAATGCAAAAGTGCGCAAAAGAATTTGGGTGTGAGATAATAGGAGGCGATACCATAAGCGGCGATAAGCTAAGTATTACTGTTACAATTATTTCAAAAAGTAACAATCCTCTTTTTAGAAAAGGACTAAAAGATGGCTGCATTTTGGCATATACTGGTATTTTGGGTGAGAGCAAAAGGGATTTGGAGCAACTTTTTATGGGTAAAAAAATAAGATCAAATTCAAGATTTTATGAGCCGGTTTTAAGAGCAGATTTCATAGAAAGATCAAGAGAATTTTTAGTTTGCGGTATGGATATAAGCGACGGTTTGTTTTGTGACACGAATAAGATATTGGATATGAACGATTGTGGAATGGAGTTGACTTTGAATATTTCAAGCGAGATAGGGGAGAGCGGCGAAGAGTACGAGATGCTTATAGGGTTTGAGCCAAAAAATCTCGAAAAGATAATAGAGATTGCCTCATTATGCAATACCACAATCACTCCGTTTGGTATTGCTAAAAATAATGACTTTAGATTTTCGTGTAAAAATCATCATTTTTAGATCTATGTGTGAAAAATTATACACTTAAAATTTAATCACACTATAAACTTCTTGATCTTGAAATTTATCTTTTCCGTTTAAAAATTCAAGTTCAATGATAAAACAGCATTCGACACATTTTGCGCCGACTTTTTCTATGAGTTCCGATGCAGCCTTTGCAGTTCCGCCTGTTGCTATCAGGTCATCTATGAGAACAACCTTTGCTCCCTCTTTTCCAAATGCGTCAATGTGAATTTCGACTTCATCGTAGCCGTATTCAAGAGAATATTTTTGCGCTACTGTTGTATATGGAAGTTTGCCCTTTTTTCTGATAGGGACAAATCCAACACCCAGTCTGTCTGCTAAAATGCTTCCAAATATAAACCCTCTAGCATCAATTCCCGCCACAAAATCAAGCTCCAAGCCAAGATACCTATTTGTTAAGTGATTCATTAATATACTTAGAGCTTTTGGTGACCCCAGAAGAGGTGTTATATCTTTGAATACAATGTCAGGTTTTGGAAAATCAGGTATATCTCTGATATGATCTAAAAGTATATTTTTTTCTTCAAAGCTAAGTTCATTGTTCATTTTAAGGCTCCTTGCTTATTTTAATCTATTTTTCCTATGTTGCAGCACTCTATCTTTGCTACTCTATCGCTGTGTCTTCCCCCCTCAAAAGATGTATTACAAAATGCGTCTATCATGCTTTCTATTACACCTTTGCCTACAACTCTCTCGCCAAAGCAGAGTATATTTGCATCATTGTGGGCTCTACACATACTAGCAGTATATGCATCATGGCAAAGTGCAGCCCTTATACCTCTGTTTTTGTTTGCGGCAATTGATATTCCGATACCTGTTCCGCATATTAGTATGCCGAAACTTCCTTGGTCTTCAAGAACGGCATGTGAGCATTTGTTTGCAAAATCAGGATAATCAACTCTAGAATCATTCTGTGGCCCAAGATCAACGACTTCGTGTCCTCTGGCATGGAGTAAGTCTATAACATAAGATTTAAGCGAAAAGCCGGCATGGTCTGTTGCTATATAAAATTTCATATTTTTTTTCCTTTATGAGAGTAATTTAGAAATAAGCCAATATATGGGTGCGAATAAATACTTTGATAATGGAGTAGCAATAATCGCAATAATGATAAAAAAGCCGTATGGTGCAACTTTGTTTATCCAAACAACTAGATTATACCATTTGTGTTTCATAGCAAAATATTTTAGGGCTTGTGAGCCGTCAAGCGGCGGAATAGGCCAAAGATTAAAAAAACC
>DYLZ01000022.1:0-6322 GCA_020721775.1 Sulfurovum sp. | reverse complement strand
ATTTTAGGGCTTGTGAGCCGTCAAGCGGCGGAATAGGCCAAAGATTAAAAAAACCAAGAACAGCATTGATGATTATGCTTTCAAGTATAAATATACCGATAAAGTCAGCAAAGCTTTCTATTTTTGCATTATCTGATAGGATATCGAATAAGTTTATAGGATTTACAATATTATTGTATTTTAAAAAAAGATATATTGCAGAAAAAACTGCCACCAGTAAAAAGTTGTAAGTAACACCGGCAAGTGATACCTTAATGGCTCCGTTTTCTCCGCCATTTTTCATGACTGTGTGCATATTGACAGGCACCGGCTTTGCCCATCCAAATAAAAAAGTGGTTCCGGATATAAAAAGTAAGCCGGGAACTATGAGCGAGCCAACCGGATCTATATGTTTGAGAGGATTAATGCTTAGCCTGCCAAAAACTTTTGCAGTATTGTCTCCAAGCTGATATGCGCTATATCCATGCATGATCTCATGACCTATAATAGCAATTAAAAATGCCAAAATAATAGGAGCTTTTTCTATGATAATTTCTATCATTCTATCGGTTCCTCCAATTCAAGCGCTTCTATATTTCTTCCTACACGATCCCATCTGACCCTAAATCTCTCTTTGTTCCATATCTCTTGGCACTCATCTGAATTAATATCTACATTTCCGCAAGCTCTTTTGAGTGTTGAGTGATCTTTGCTGCTTTCGCCATTGAGAAGAGTATCGTAGTTTTGGAATTCCATGCTAAAATATATTACCCACGGTTTTCCCACAATATTGGCATAAGGAACCGGTCCCCAAAATCTACTGTCATTGGAATTTTCTCTATTGTCGCCTATCATATAATAGCTGTCCTTTGGTACTTTAGTATAAAGAGCATTAGCTGTAATATTGTTATTTGTATATATTGGAGTATTTAATTCTTCTATAAACACAGGTTTCATGTCAACTTCGCTAGATCGTTGCAATAGTATCTCAAATATTGAAGTATCCATCTCGGGTGCATAACTAATACCGGGATATTTTCCAATATATGGATCTTTTACCCAAAGTTTGCCTTGAAGTGTTATTATTTGATTTGGTTTATAGTTTTGTTTGATATATTCATCTCCCTCATGAGGTCTTATAAAAAGTGCTTTATCAACATATATGATCTCATCTCCACCTGTAGCAACACATCTTTTTACATAATGTATTTTTGGATCTTTAGGATATCTGAATATTACTATATCGCCTCTTTTTGGACCCTCTGCTGTTATTAAGTGTCCATTGCCGTTAAAGTCAGGCAATAACGGAATTTCTAGCCAAGGAAGATGCGGTATCGGAACGCCGTAGCTGTATTTTTTTGCAAACAAAAAATCACCTATCAAAAGAGTTCTTTTCATTGAGCCGCTTGGAATGACAAATGATTGGAGAACAAAAAATATCAAAAATAGTACTATGACTATCGTTCCTGTCCAAGTGCTTGAAAACTTATAAAAAGAATTTAAAAATTTTTTCATTAAATTCCTCTATTTTTTGCGGATTTTAAAGTATTTGCTAGCAGCATTGCGATGGTCATTGGACCAACACCGCCTGGTACAGGTGTGATATATGAGCATTTAGGCGCAACTTCGTCAAAATCAACATCGCCGACCAGTTTACCGCTCTCTAGCTTATTGATACCGATATCAATGACGATAGCTCCATCTTTAACCATATCTTTTTTTATTAGATTAGGCACTCCTGCACCTACTATAACGATATCTGCTTTGCTCGTATGAGATGCAAGGTCTTTGGTGTAAATATGAGTAGTTGTAACTGTTGCATTTGCGTTTACAAGCAAGCTAGCCATAGGTTTGCCGACTATATTGCTTGCTCCTACTACGCAAACATCTTTACCTTGCAGATTAATATTGTACTCTTTGAACATTTCCATAACACCAAGAGGAGTACAAGCTACAAAACTATCAAGTCCTGTCACCATTCTTCCTACATTATAGGGATGGAAGCCATCTACATCTTTTTTTGGATCTATAACTTCTAGGATCTTTGTAGTGTCAATGTGCTTCGGAAGCGGAAGCTGTACTAAGATACCGTCGATTCTAGGGTTATTGTTCATCATCTCGATCGTCGCTATTATCTCATCTTGTGTTATGGATTCGGGCATTTCATGAACTATGCTATAAAATCCAACTTCTTTGCAGGCTTTTGCTTTCATTTTTACATACGCTTGGCTTGCAGGATTGTTGCCGACCAATACAACAGCAAGACCGGGGGTGATATTTTTTTCGCTTTTCAATCTCTCAACTTCACTTGCTACATTTCCATGAATCTTATCTGCCAGTTTTCTTCCATCTATAAGCTGCATCGAACTCTCTTTTACATTTTTTGGTATTATATCGAAAATTTATTATGGGATTTGGACTTGAGGATAATAAGACTTGTGTTTCTGTCTGTTTTTTTGCTCCACGGCGAAGATTTTATGTCAACTTATGAGTATGGACAGATGTTGTATAATAACCCCAGAGGCATAAGTTGCGCAAAATGCCACGGCGAGAAAGGCGAGGGCAAATATATCGGTCAATATTATAAAAAAGACAAAAAGCAAAAGAAAATAATCCTTCAAGAGATATATGGCGTTAGAATAAATGATAAAACGCTTGCTCAAATAAAAGAGAGTGTTTTAAAAAACCATGATATTATGCCTACCTATTCTCTTACAGATAAAGAGATAAAAGCGATTTATGAATATCTAAAAAAGATAAAAAACAGTTAATTTGTCTCTTTTAACCACTCTTCAAAGTCCATATCACTAGGCATTCGCCAGTCCGCCCTTGGATTTAAGCTGATAGTTCCTACTTTTGGGCCGTTTGGTACTACATCTCTTTTGAACTGCTGCGTAAAAAATCTTTTTATAAATATGCCAAGCCATTTTTTGATTGTTTGATTATCATATGTATCACCAAATGTATGGTTAGCCAAAAAGAGTATTTTTTGCGGCGTTGCGCCGTATTTGAGCATATGATACAAGAAAAAGTCATGAAGTTCGTATGGACCTATGATCTTTTCTGTTTCTTGTGTTATTTCGCCGTTATTTGCAGGCAATAGCTCCGGTGAAACAGGTGTATTTAAAATATCATTCAAGACTTTTGCCAATGTTTCTTTTTCTTTGAAAAATTCTATTAGTGATCTTATGAGTGTTTTAGGTACCCCGCTGTTTAGGGAATACATACTCATATGATCCCCATTGTAAGTGTTCCATCCGAGAGCAATTTCGCTCATATCGCCTGTTCCTATAACAAGTCCCCCGACTTTGTTTGCCATATTCATTAGCACCATTGTTCTGTTTCTTGCTTGAACATTCTCATAGGTTACATCATGAGTGTTTTTATCGTGTCCAATGGCTTCAAAACCATCCAAAGAGAGCTCTTCGATAGATATGGTTTGAGGTTTTATACCAAGAGCAAGGCAGAGTTCTATAGCACTGTTTTTTGTTTTATCGGTTGTGCCAAAACCGGGCATTGTAATAGCGACAATATCGTTTTTATCCCAGTTTTTAAGTTCATATGCATGATTTATCACCAAAAGCGCAAGCGTAGAATCAAGTCCGCCGGACACGCCTATGACACTCTTTTTTATATTTGCTCTTTGCATTCTTTGTATCAATGAATGACTTAAGATATTAACTATTTCACCGCATCTAGTATGTTTTGTATGTTCATTGAACGGAACAAAAGGATATTTTTCAAAAGTTCTGTTTAAAGTTGATAATTTTGGCGTATCAAAACACTCTATTACTCTATGTTTGGATGTAGGCTCGTCACCAAATGATGATTCGCTCATTCTCAGATTTGCTAATTTTTGCAGATCCACATCGCTGCTGATCGTCTGCTCATCGAAACAAAATCTTTTTGTTCTTGCAAGCAAAGAGCCGTACTCGGCTATCATGCCGTCACCGCCAAAGATAGTTTCACTCGTTGATTCTCCCATACCGCTTGAGCAGTAGGCATATGCACACATAGCTCTTGCGCTTTGGCTTGCTACAAGTTCTTTTCTATATTCCGATTTGCCTACAAGCTCATTGCTTGCGGATAGATTTAATATCAATGTTGCGCCGTTTAAGGCTAATTGGTTGCTTGGAGGATTGACAGTCCAGAGATCTTCGCATATCTCTATGCCAAAAGATAAAAATTCTTTATCTTTAAATATCAGATCCACTCCAAACGGAACACTTTGATCACATAAAGTAATGTAGCGGTTTTTGATATTTTTCCCGCTTACAAAGTGTCTTTTTTCGTAAAATTCTTTTTTGTTCGGCAGGTATGTTTTTGGAACAACTCCTAAGATTTTGCCGTTTTGAATGACTACACCGCAATTATAAAGCCTATTTGTTTCAGCTATCGCCATGCCCACAACAACAATAGTTTGGTTGTTTTTTGTAGCTTTTAGTATCTCTTTTAAAGAGATGAGTTGATTGTCTATCAGCGTTTGATTAAAGAATAGATCCCCCATGCCGTATCCGCTAAGGCATAGTTCCGGAAAGAGCAAAACAGAGCTCTCTTTAGAGTTATTTATAAGATTTATGATGCTTGAAGCATTTTTTGCCGTATTGCCAAGATTTAATTGTGGAATAGCAACTGATACACGGTAAAAACCAAACATCATAAATCCTTTTAGTTAATCTCTTGCTTCAAAAATCTCTATTTTTTCTATAGTATCATTTTGAGCAATGCTATCTAATGTTGTAAAGCTATCAGTATCTCCATCCTCGATAGCTCCAAAAACCGTATGAACACAGTCAAGATGAGGAGTGGCAACAAAAGTAATGAAAAATTGGCTTCCGCCTGTATTTTTACCTGCGTGAGCCATAGAGAGTACGCCTCTTGTGTGTTTGTGTTTTGCCGTATCCGTTTCACATTTTATAGCCCAGCCCGGTCCGCCAGTGCCTACAAGTTGTCTCAAGCCTGTTGGAGCAGAATGAGGACATCCTCCTTGCGCCATAAATCCTTCAATTACTCTGTGGAATTTTAGGTTGTTGTAAAAACCGTCATTTGCCAAATAGGCAAAATTTGCTACTGTATTTGGAGTTTCATCCGGAAACAGTTTAGTCCAGATAACGCCTTTGTTAGTAGTGATTTTTGCATATTGTAATTTTGCAAGCTCATCTTGTGTTAGATTGTATTCTTTTAATTTTTTTCCAAACATCTTTTTCCTATTTAGTCATTTTTAGTTATGATTATATCCTATTTAAACATAAAAGGGTATGTAGATGCAGTTGTGTATAGCTTTGGATTTGCCGACAATGGAAGAAAATTTGGACTTAGTAAAAAAGATCGGCAATGCTCCGGTATGGCTAAAGGTCGGCTTTAGAAGTTATATAAGAGACGGCAAAGAGTTTTTGAAAGAGATAAAAGAGATCAATCCTCAAGCAAAGATATTTTTAGATCTTAAACTATATGATATACCAAATACCATGGCAGATGCAGCTGAAGAGATAGCACTTTTAGGAGTTGATATGTTTAACATTCATGCAAGTGCCGGTGGGAATGCAATGAGAGAAGTAATAAACAGACTTGCGAAATTTGAGACAAGACCGTTTGTTTTAGCCGTAACTGCTCTTACATCTTTTGATGAAAAAACATTTGAGAGTATTTATGAAAGAGGTATAGAAGAAAAAGCGATTCAGTTTGCAAAGATGAGTTATGAAAACGGGCTTGACGGCGTGGTTTGCAGCGCATTTGAAAGTAAAATGATAAAAGAGGCGACATCAAGTAAATTTCTAACACTTTGTCCCGCCATAAGACCGTTTGGAGAAGATGCAAACGATCAGAGCAGGGTGGCGACACTGGAAATTGCAAGAGATGAGATGGTAGATTTTCCGGTTGTCGGCAGACCGATATACAAAGATGCAAATCCTGCTTTGAAGGTAGAAAAGATATTAAAAGTTATTAATACTTTTTAATATTATCGGTTTGTTCGTTCGCTTTTTGGTTTTGACATTTCCATGGCATTATCCATACCAATTCCCATGATATAAAATGCAACAGCAAATATTGCAAGTATGATAAGGGGTGTATATTTTCCCATAGCTAACCCTTTTAAGTTTTTGTAATAATACAATATTTTATTTTTTTTGTCTATATGTTTTGGTTTTAACTTTTATTTAAGACTAAATTTGTATAATCTCATCCACAAAAACACGGACAGTTGGGTGAGTTGGCTGAAACCACATCCCTGCTAAGGATGCGTACGGGAAACTGTACCGAGGGTTCGAATCCCTCACTGTCCGCCAGCTACTTAACAAAATCAATCATAACAATTATTTACTAGAATTATTCACAAAGCATC
>DYLZ01000021.1 GCA_020721775.1 Sulfurovum sp. | reverse complement strand
GCTATCTCTATTTGTTATCATAGCTGTTCTTGCAGCTTTTGGAAGTAAAGAGATATTTAATAAAAAAGGTTATTTCGCCAAATCGACAAACGGACTAAGTGTAGGCTCAAATATAGACTTTGCTTTGCCAAATCAACACGATGAGATACATTCACTTCAAAATGATACAAAAAAAGTAATTTTTGTTTTTTCAAAAGGGATGGGACATATAGTTAAAAACTATCTTGCAAGTCAGCCAAAAGAGTTTTTGCCTTCAAAAAATATGCTTTTTGTGGCGGATATCAGCCCTATGCCGGTAGCTATTAGGAATCTTGTGGCTATGCCTGATCTTAAAAAGAGCAAATATTCTGTACTTCTGATGTTTGAGCCGTCGTTGGCAAAAGCATTTATAGATGAAAAGAACAAAGATAAGATCATCGTCGCTACGCTTGAAAATAAAAAGATTACCGGCATAACTTATGCCGTAAATGAAAAAGAGTTTTTGGAAGCGATAAAGTAACCCAAAAGTAATAATTTATGGTAAAATACCGCATGAAAAATTTTTTTAAAAAATATTATACGGTTATCATAGCATCTGTTATTTTTTTAGCTATGCTAATAGCTAAAGAGCCCTTTTATATCGCAGTAACTTTAATGTTAGAATTTATTGTGATGATAGAAGTTGTCCGCATGATAGCCGATTTTATAGAGAAAAAACGAGTTCAGCTGCGATTTGTTATAGATATTTTTATCATATTTCTAACTCGTGATGTTATCATACAAGTTACTCAGCCTAATATCAATAAAGATAGGATCTTGTTTTTACTGCTTGTTATTTTTATATTTTTTATCTTTAGACTTTTGGCATTGTATTTTAGTCCGTCAAATACGCCAAAAAACGGCAATAGCGACGAAATTGAATAGGCTAGGGTAAAATTTTAGTGAAAATAACGATAGCAACGATCGATAAAGGCGGCAAAGATAAACTATACTCTCCTTTGATAGAACATTATTTAAAATCTATCAAACAATTTGCGCAGATAAATATCGTCGATATCTTTGATAAAAGAATCGCAAAAGCGCAAGATTCATCACCTTCACTTGCCCGGCAGAGTTATACAAATGCTTTAAATCAGTACATTTCAAAAAACACAACAACGATAGTTTTGGATCCGTCTTCTAAAGAGATAGATAGTCATGAACTAGCATTTTTGCTTAAGGATAAAAGTGATGTAACCTTCTTGATAGGCGGTGCATACGGCTTTGAAAGGGCATTTGTCGAGCAATGCAATAAGGCTGTTTCTTTTGGTAAAATTACACTTTCACATAAGTTGGTTAAAGTTGTATTGTTAGAGCAGATATTTAGAGCTCTATCGATCAACAATAATCATCCATATCATAAATAAAAGGGTCAAATATAATGTTAACACAAGAGGAACTGGAATATTTTAAAACTAAACTGCTTGCAAGAAAAGAAAAGATAGAGACAACTCTAGATAAAACTTCACATGAAATAAATGACATCAGAGAATTGGAATTGAACGATGAAGCCGATTTTGCTTCTGTCTCAACAGATACCGCAATAGACAATGCGATAATAGAACAGCAAAGACAAGAATTAGCAGAAATTGACCTAGCTTTGGATAAAATTAAAAAAGGCATTTATGGTATTTGTGAAATGTGCGAAGAACCTATAGGAAAGACAAGACTAGAGGTTAAGAATTTTGCAAGATACTGTATAGTCTGCAGAGAAATCGTTGAAAAAAACAAATCGAAGGATAAACAATGAGAATAGGCTTATATATATTTTCATCAATAGTATTTTTGATCATAGTTTCCGTATTGTCGTTTTTGGTAAATTCCGGCTCTTATAATTTGCAGACATTCGGCATTGATATTACTTTGCCTGTTGCTGTATGGATCATATTGCCTGCAATGGCACTTTTGATCCTTAGCGTTTTGCATATGGCTTATTACAGCACAAAGAATTTCTTTTTGTTAAGACGCTGGCAAAAAGATTCAGAAGCACTCGATGATCTTATATATTGGTCGCTTTTAAACGAGCCTAGAGAAAATCATATAGCTACTGATAGCCTTCAAAACATCGCTTCGATACTCAGTAACTCATCCATCATTGCAAAAGAGGGTTTTGAGTCAAAGAGCGAAAAAATAAACGATATTATCGATTTAATAAAGAAGATCAATAACGGAACATATGTTGATTTGAAAGCTAAAAAAATATCTAAACAATTATCAAACAGTAATCCTTTGGTAATTAAAAATTCTCTTAATAGACTTCAAAATGATACAAAGTTTGCAGATGCCGTACTTTCTAGTGTCAATGAATACGATAGCTCAGTGGTGGCAGAAGCATTAAATCTAATAACTAAAACTCAAAATATGGATAAGATAAAAAAATATCTTCCATTGATGAACTCAGCAAATTTAGAAAATATTTTCAAAAGACTCCATAGCGGCGATAGTGTTGGAATTAATGAAGAGTATGTTAAAGAGATAGCAGGATCAATTCATCTTGTATGTAAAGATTATATAGATCTTGCAAGCAGTACCATGAAATTCTTAGATCCAAAAACTATGTTAGGTTTATTTAGAGGGTTTGAGCAAAAAGATGAAAATGCAGAGATGGCATATCTTTATCTATTGCTTGAGTATGAGATGATGGATGATGCAAAAGAGTTTATAAGCTCAAATCCTGAAAATGATTTCAAAAAGTTAAAAATATTTTTTGATTTAAAACAAAAACAAAACAATTTAAAACTGCAAGACATAGTAAGCTTAAATACTCTTTGTGAAAATGCTTGATTTTACAAAACCGCTTTATGTCTTAGCCCCATTGGCGGGTTATACAGATCTTCCTTTTAGATCCCTTGTGAAACAGTTCGGTGTTGATCTGACCGTTAGTGAAATGATCAGCGCAAATGCTTTAGTGCACAATAGTCAAAAAACACTTCATATGCTTAAAAAAAGCCCATTAGAAACTCCTTATGCAGTACAGATCGCAGGATCTAATCCTGATGTCATAAGGGATGCCACTCTTATATTGAATGATTTTGATCATATTGATATTATAGATCTTAATTGTGGTTGTCCTGCTCCTAAAATAGTCAATAATCTTTCAGGCAGTTCTCTTTTGACGGATCTTAAAGCTATGGGTAAAGCCATAGAGACTATCAAAAAGTATTCAAACAAACCTTACACATCGGTCAAAATAAGACTTGGGTTCAATGAAAAAAATCATTTAGAGATAGCCAAAGTCTGTGAACAAAGCGGAGCCGATTATATAGCAGTACATGGACGAACAAGATCCGGAAGATTTAAAGCACCTGTAGATTATGATGCTATTGCTGAGATCAAAGCATCTGTTTCTATTCCTGTGATCGCAAACGGCGATATAGACAGTGTTGAAAAATCAAATTGGGTATTGGAGCATACTAAGTGTGACGGCATAATGATAGGAAGAGCAGCCGTTGGAAAACCATGGATATTTAGCCGGATCAAAGGGCTTGAAGATA
This sequence comes from Sulfurovum sp., assembly GCA_020721775.1. Lineage (GTDB taxonomy): Bacteria > Campylobacterota > Campylobacteria > Campylobacterales > Sulfurovaceae > BN30871. The sequence continues at coordinate 16,117 of DYLZ01000021.1, read as the reverse complement.
TAGATGAAAAAGAGTTGATAAAAAAAGCTGTCATAGAGCATTTTAACCAGATGCTAAAGCATTATGGGGATTATGGAGCTATAATGTTTAGAAAGCATCTGCATACTTACTCAAAAGCAGGCTACACGGACGCAAGCGCTTTTAGGGATAAGGTAAACAGAGAAGATGATCCTAAAGCAATGCTTGAGTTGATAAAATCATTTTTTTGATACCAAATTTCTGTTTTTTTGTGATACAATAAAAGAAATTTGATAAAGGATCTTTTAAAGTGGATAACATTCGTTTGCTTGGATGGAGAGAGTGGATCTCTTTGCCGGAGCTTGGAATAGAAAAACTCAAATGCAAGGTCGATACCGGCGCCAAGACATCTGCACTTCATGCTTTTTATGTGGATTCTTTTATGATTGACGATCAAAAGATGGTACGCTTTGGGATACACCCGATTCAAAGTAATACAACGGTCATAAAGCATTGTGAAGCAAAAGTCGTTGATGAGAGGGTGGTTACCAGCTCAGACGGTAATAAAACGCTTAGATATGTGATAGAAACAACTATGGTATTAGGTGATTTAACCAAAAAAATAGAGGTTACATTGACAAATAGAGACAATATGAGATTTAGAATGTTGCTCGGCAGACGAGCGCTTGATGAAAGTTTTATGGTTGCTCCGTATCTTTCGTACCAAAATGGTAAAATAGTTGATTTTAAGGCTTGAAATGAAAATAGCTATACTCTCTAGAAATAAAAATCTTTATTCGACAAAAAGATTGGTTGAGGCTGCTCAGAAAAGAGGGCATGATATAAGAGTTGTAGATCACTTGAAATGCTATATGAATATTACCTCCAAGAAACCTATGATACATTATAAGGGCGAAAATCTTGAAGGTTTCGATGCTGTAATTCCTCGTATCGGGGCTTCTGTTACATTTTATGGAACTGCAGTTCTCAGGCAGTTTGAAATGATGGGCGTATATCCGCTGAATGAATCAGTGGGGATAAGTAGATCCAGAGATAAGCTTAGAAGTATGCAGCTGCTTTCTAGAAAAGGAGTAGGCTTGCCTGTTACCGGTTTTGCTAGCAATCCTGATGATATTGATGATCTTATCAAAGAAGTGGGCGGCACACCGCTTGTTATCAAACTACTTGAGGGAACGCAAGGCATAGGCGTTGTTCTTGCCGAGACCAAAAAAGCCGCAGAGTCCGTTATACAAGCTTTCATGGGGTTAAATGCGAATATTATGGTGCAAGAGTTTATAAAAGAAGCCAATGGATCTGATATTAGGTGTTTTGTAATTGACGGAAAAGTTGTTGCAGCTATGAAGAGACAAGGTCCTGAAGGCGAGTTTAGATCAAATCTACATAGAGGCGGAAGCGCTGAACTTGTAAAAATAACAGCCGAAGAGAGAAGCGCAGCTATAGCTGCCGCTAAAGTGATGGGACTTAATGTGTGTGGTGTTGATATGCTTAGATCATCAAGAGGACCACTGATCATGGAGGTAAACTCGTCTCCCGGACTTGAAGGTATAGAGATGGCGAGCGGAAAAGATATAGCAGATATGATCATCGATGTAATTGAAAAAAAAGTAGAGCAAAATTTGTCAAATCCAAACAAGACAAAAACTAGAGGCAAGGGTTAATGTTTAAGAAAAAATATAAAAAAATATTTTATAATTTCTAACATATAAATTATTACAAGAGAGCATTTGATGAAAATTGATGACATTTTGTTTGAATTAGAATCGAATTATATAAAAGAAAATGATATAGATACTATAAAGGATTATATCATAAAAAATGGGATAAAACTAGCTCATATCGATGCTATGCTTGAAGAGATGGGTTATGATGCCCTGTTTGATGACTATGAAGCGGTCTATTCTTCTTCTGCTGTTCAAAAAATCAATCACAAAAAACAGTTAGCAGACTAAAGCAAACTCAATTTAGGTATAGATCTTCCAATGCTTGCAGAGCTTTGAGTATGCTACTTATTTTAGCGCTTTCTTCTACCGTGTGATACCCGGTTGTAGGTATCTGCAATGTTGTTCCTTGTATCTTGTGATTTGATGCCGCTATGAGTCTGCCAAGTTCTGTCGAACCTATGGAACTTGGTTTGCCGCCGGTTAAGATCATTTGTTGATTTTTTTCTTTTATATATCTGTCTTTGTAATCATAGCTTATTTTGTTTTTGTGACAAAGCTTTGTTAGCTGTTTTTGAAGAGGCGATTTGAATCTGGCATGAGAATCCCTGCGCCTAAATACTATATCAAGCTTTTCTATCGTCGATATATCCGGATATGGACTTGTGTCAAGGATGAGCAGTTTGTCTGTACTTATATCAAATCTTAGAAACCACTCTAGCAGGTATCTCCAACTCTTTCCGGCTTCTTCTTCCGCGGTAAAAAATGCTGTTCCTTGATATCCAAGCTGATAAAGGTAAATTATCATAGCATTTGTAACTACATTGTCAAGCTGTGATGAAACAAAATCATCTTTTATAGATAGTTTATCTAAAAATGCAACCGGAGTGTTTGGTATGAGATACTCAAGTCCTTCTATCTCAAATATCAAGTTACTGCGTCTTTCACATATATATGTAGTCGTGATAGTTCCCATGCCAAGATAGTTTCCGGAGCATGGGCTGTATGCTTGAACTTTTTGACCTACAAATCTTTCGACAAAGATTTTATATGTCTGCTCCGATATAGAGTTTCCGGTCAAATCACCTCTATTTTTACTTATATAAGCAGCGTATTGAAATTCGTTTGGACCGGTGCAGATAAGTCCATGCCTATCCGCATGTGATGATATATATCCGCTTGAAGGTTCGCTGCCTTCTGCTACAAGCAAACCTTCATATAGCGTAGTCTTTATGCCAAGCTCTTCAAGTTCTCTTTTTAAAGCCATGAAGTATGGATTTTCCGCTCCAACTACCGATGGTGTTCTAATAAGTTGTTTTAGTAGATCAAAGTAACTTTCAAACTGTTTCATGTAAACCTATAACTAAAATATATAGTTAATTATGTCTAAAAAGGACTTAGAGATGAATTTATATTGTTTTTGATTTATAATATATTTTTGTAGATACAAAAGAAAGTAGTTGGTGGGTCCTCAGGGACTCGAACCCTGGACCACTCGGTTATGAGCCGAGTGCTCTAACCAGCTGAGCTAAAGACCCAAGCTTTAAGTAGCTAAACTAACTTTTGCGTCAGAATTATACCCTAAATAATTTTGAAAAGCAATTAAATTTTGTAAAATTCCTAATAAAATTGCAAAAATTATAAAAGAAGTCCCGCCGTGGCTAAACATAGGCAACGGAACACCTACAACCGGAGCTAAGCCAATGATCATATATACATTTACGCTCATATATACAAAAAATATCAGGCTAAGCCCTATGGAAAATACTTTGATATAATAATCTGTATATGGCTGTACCCCAATATAAAACAGATGCAGTATAAGAAGTATATATAGTGATATAACGGTCACCATACCCAAAAAACCGAGTCTTTCACCAAGATAAGCAAATATAAAGTCACTAGATGCGATCGGAAGGTACTTTAGCTGTGTTTGTGTAGATTCTTCCTTGGATTTTCCGGTAAATCCTCCTGAGCCTATAGCGATGAGCGCTTGCTTGACCTGATAACTTGGCTGGTTTACCATATCATAGATTCTCTGCTTTTGATATGTTTTTAGCCCGTATTTATAAAGTATGGGAGCAGATAAGGACATAAGTATAATGAGGCTTATCCATATCTCTTTTTTGACTCCGACAACGAACAGTATTCCAAAACCGACTATTAACACTATCATTGCAGTTCCAAGATCGGGCTCTTTTGCTATCAATAAAAACGGTACGATAATAAGCACGGCAAATTTTAAAAATGCAATTAGTCCATAGCCGTCTTTTGGAGGCGGATTTTTTCTTATCATATATGCAAGAGTCATAATGATGCTTACTTTGATAAATTCTGAAGGTTGTATAGTAAGTCCTGTTCCCGGAATGGCAAGCCATCTTTGCGCGCCTAATATAGTTTTTCCTGATACATCAACAAGCAGCAACAAGAATAGATTAAAACCGTAAAAAGTAGGCACTAACCACCAAAATATAAGTCTCCACGGTATTACCATAGATACCGTAAAAGCCATAAGCGCTATGACATAGTAAATCATCTGTTTTTTAAAAAGTTCCGGATTGATCTCAAAGATCAACCATGATGATATAAAAAAGATCGGTATCAATTGGATCATTAGAAGATAATTAAAATTTTTGAAAACTCTTTCACTTAGGTTTAACCAAGAAAGCATATAAAATCCTAATTTTTTTGATAGTATATCTAAAAAAATATCAAAGGTTTACCATGGATGATATATTGAGGTATGAGAAACTAAAACAGTTTTCAAATCTTATACACGGAACAACATTAAAAAACAATATTTTTCCTTATATGTTCAGTTTTGCTCTGCATACCGGCGAGGAAAGCGATTCGATAGTTCAAAATAGAAATTATTTAGCCCAAAAGATAGGCATTGATAAAGATTTTGATATAGTTTTAGCAAATCAAACTCATAGTAACAATATATCAGTCATTAAAATGCATCAAACACTGGGCTGGAAAAGGCATAGTGATGCCGTTAATGATTGTGATGCGCTTGTAACAAACCAAAAAAATATTTTAATAGGAGTTTTGACAGCAGATTGTGTTCCTGTCTTGCTATTTGACAAAACAAAAGAGGTTATTGCCGCTATTCATGCCGGATGGAAGGGAAGCCATGGCGAAATACTCTTAAAGAGTGTTCAAAAAATGTCTGAAGTTTTTGGATCAAATCCAAAAGATATTTATGCTGTTATAGCTCCATCGATCGGCTCTTGTTGTTATGAGGTAGGCAGTGATGTGGCGAAAAATTTTAGCGATGCCGTAAAACAAAATATGCAAAATGAAAAATATATGATTGATCTAAAAATGGAAAATTATAATCAGCTCATTCGTGCAGGACTGCAAAAAGAAAATATTGAAATAAGTAACAAATGCACATCATGTGATAATGATAGTTTTTTTTCTTATAGAAAAGAGCAGGGGTGCAGCGGTAGATTTTTGAGTTTTATAGGAATGAGAGATAAGGCTTAAGCCTCCATCTCCATAACTTTCCAAGGAAGTCCTTGAGTGATGAGAAGTTCCATAAATGGATCAGGGTCAAGTTGTTCGATGTTAAATACCCCTTTGCCGCTCCAAGTTCCGTCAAGTATTAGCTTTGCTCCTATCATCGCCGGAACGCCTGTTGTATAGCTTACGGCTTGACTCATAACTTCGGCATAACACTCTTCATGATCTTTGACTTGATAGATATATATTTTTCTTTTTTTTCCGTCTTTTAAACCTTCGGCAACTATACCGATATTTGTTTTGCCTTTTGTGCGCGGTCCCAAGCTTGCAGGATCAGGGAGAAGCGTTTTTAAAAACTCTATCGGAACTATCTTCATTCCTTTATGTTCAACTTCTTTGATGCCAAGCATTCCGACATTTTTTAAGCACTTCATATGTGTCAGATAACTTTGCCCAAAAGTCATAAAGAATCTTATTCTTTTTAACCCCTTTATATGTTTTACTAAGCTTTCCATCTCTTCATGATAGAGTAGGTAACTATCTTTTGGCCCAATTTCGGGGTAATCCCAAACTTGCATAATCTCCATCGGCTCAGTTTCTATCCATTTGCCTTTTCCGTTTTCATCTTTTTGCCAATATCTGCCTTTTGCGCTTACTTCTCTTAAGTTTATTTCAGGGTTGAAGTTTGTTGCGAATGGATATCCGTGATCCCCTGCATTACAATCAAGAATATCAATAGTATGTATTTCATCAAAATAGTGTTTTTGAGCATATGCGCAAAACACATTTGTAGCCCCAGGATCAAAGCCGCTTCCAAGAAGCCCCATGATGCCTGCTTCTTTAAATGCGCCGTCTTTTGCCCATTGCTCTTTGTATTCAAATTTGGCAGTATCGGGATGTTCATAATTTGCAGTATCAAGGTAATGTACCCTAGTAGCAATACATGCATCCATAATGGTTAAATCCTGGTAAGGAAGTGCAACATTGATAACTATATCGGCTTTTGTTTTCTCGATAAGCTTTATTACATTTTTGGTTTTGTCTGCATCAACCTCTTCTGTTTTTATTTTAATGCCGACCTTCTTTTTGATATTTTTTGCTATCTCTTTGCATTTACTCTTTGTTCTGCTTGCAAGCGTTATATTTCCAAAAGTCTCTTTGTTCATTGCGCATTTAAAAGCAACGACATTGCCGACCCCGCCGGCGCCGATAATTAAAGTATTTTTTGACATATGCACTCCTGATTTAAAAATTATGCAATTCTAACATAAATAGGCTCTATTTGCCATTATGCAAAGGAAAAATTGTGTATAGTTGTAAAATTTTTTTAAGGTTTTTTATGGAAGAAACATTAAGTTCTTTAGCTGCCTGGGGATATTTGGCGATAGCATTTTTTTCGTTTGGGGGATCGCTTTTGATCGTTGCAGCCGCAGGTGTTTTTTCCTCTTTGGGTAAAATTGATCTCGGTATCGCTCTAAGCGTTGCTGTGTTGTTTAACTTTTTGGGGGATAATTTTTTCTTTTATTTGGCAAGATATCAAAAACAGTCTATAATGCCTTATTTTAAAAATCACAAAAGAAAGCTTGCCTTGTCTCATGTAATGTTTAAAAAATACGGAAGTTTTGTTATATTTGTTAAAAAATATATTTATGGATTAAAAACTCTTATTCCGCTCAGCATGGGATTGTCAAGATACCCATTTTGGAAGTTTGTCGTATATAATTTTTTTGCCTCAATAGTTTTTACGATGTCGATAGGACTAAGCGGATATTATGCCAGCGGATTTATAGTTTCGCTATTTGATAAAATATCAAATAATCCATGGATAGCTCCGCTTATGCTTTTTAGTCTAATTGGGGCTATATGGTATTTTTTAGAAAGAGCGACAAAAAAATAAGTTCAATCTTTTTCTACAAATTTTTTAATTCGTCTGATACCGTCTTGTATGGTTGTCATATCTGTTGCAAAGGAAAATCTAAAATACCCTTCGCTTCCAAATCCAACACCAGGCACTACGGCAACGCCTGTTTCTTTTAGCAGTTCTTTGCAGAATTCCATAGAGTTATTGGAAATATCTTTGATATTTACAAAAAGATAAAAAGCTCCTTGAGGTTTTAGTACGCTTATGCCGTCTATTTCATTTAGCAGTTCTACAGCTTTTTTTGCCCTTGATTCAAATGCTTGTCTCATTTGCTCTATATCTTCATCAACTTCTCCGTTCAATGCAATTATGGCCGCTTTTTGAGTGATAGAATTGATATTTGAAGTGCTTTGGCTTTGAAGTTTATCCATAGCTGCTATTAGCTCATTATTCGGCGATGCCAGATATCCAAATCTCCATCCGGTCATGGCAACCGATTTGCTTAAACCGTTTATGGTTATAGTTCTTTGAAACATATCCTCGCTTATGCTTGCAGCAGAGACAAACTTGGTTCCGAAAACAAGCTTTTCGTAGATTTCATCGCTTGCAACTAGGATATCGGTGCCTTTTAGCACTTTTGCTATCTCTGTCAGTTCATCTTTGCTGTAAACCGAGCCTGTAGGGTTTGACGGGGATGCAAGAACAACCATTTTTGTATTTGGAGTTATAGCATCTTTAAGCTGCTCGGGAGTGATCTTAAATCCGCTTTTTTCATCAGTATTTATAATGATAGGCACGCCGCCGCTATAAACTACAAGTTCCGGATATGTTACCCAGTATGGAGCAGGAATGATAACTTCATCGCCATCATCTATAACTGCTTGAAAAAGATTAAAAAGAGATTGCTTAGCACCATTGCTTACAATGATCTGGTTTGGTTTATAATCTAAACCATTATCCCTTTTAAGTTTGTTACTAACGGCTTTTAATAGTTCCGGAATACCTGCTGTTGCTGTATATTTGGTGAAACCTTCATTTATGGCTCTTATAGCCTCTTCTTTGATTTTTTTAGGAGTATCGAAATCAGGTTCTCCTGCAGAAAAGCTCACAATATCTTTGCCTGCAGCTTTTAACTCTTTTGCTAAAGTCGCAACGGCAATAGTAAGCGATGGTGAAAGCGCTTGTACTCTTTTTGAAAGCATATATAAACCCTTGTTAAATTATTGATAATATTATACTAATTATTTATTAGTAATTTACTTACATAGACTTTACTCGATTAGTTTTTTATTGATTCCAAGAAGGCTTGATACAATTCTTTAAGTTCTTGATCTTTTAAATCTATGTTCGATGTATCTTTTGAAATAACGGCATTTTCCAAAATAGCAAATCTTTTTAAAATATATCCAAAAACCTCTTTGTCGATGTCGGGAATTTTGTTATGACTAAGAGGATTTTTGTCGAATCCTTTTTCTATCACACGAGCCGGAATCCCTATGGCGGTTGAATTATCCGGTACATTTCTTACAACCACTGAATTTGCGCCTATTTTTGCATTTTTTCCTATGATTATATTTCCTAGTATTTTTGCCCCGGCACCTATAACCGTTCCGCTTTTTATGGTAGGATGTCTTTTGGTGTTTCTATCCAAACTCACACCTCCAAGCGTAACTTGTTGATATATAAGTACATCATCTTCTACTATAGCTGTTTCTCCGATCACAACGCCGATACCGTGATCTATAAAAACTCTTCTACCGATCGTTGCGGCAGGATGAATATCTATAGAAGTCAAAAAGAGTCCAAGTCCTGAGAGTATTCTTGGAAGATATGGAATTTTTAATTTGTGTAAAAAGTTTGCGATACGATAATAAAAAAGAGCCCAAACACCGGGATAGTTAAAAAAAAGCTCCACATTACTTTTAAAGGCCGGGTCATTTTTTTTAACTGTTTGAAAATCTTCTAAAATTACCGCTAAAAGTCCCATTTATAACCTCATTAATTTATTTTTGAAGCACTTGAATAGTCTTAAGATAACTATTTTCACTTAAATATAGATAAAGAGTACCGAGTAACTCTCTTTTTTCGTCACCGGTTAAATGGGATGATTCTTCAATTTTATTTTTTAATGATTTGTCGATAATGCTTGTGTCATAGTCTAGATCATCAAGTATATCCATCAAATTTTGCGCCTCTATAAGTCCATCAACTTCATATTGTCCATTTTTATCAAATCTTATAACAGCTTCTGTCGGATGCGTAAAAAGATTATGTTTCATTCCAAGTACTTCTTGATAAGCTCCGGTCAAGAAAAATGCTAAGAAGTATTCCTCCTCTTCCACATCTATATCATGCAGATAAAACGGTGTTTTTGACTTAAATCCAAGCTCGCCGTCACTATCGCATGTTATATCCCAAATACTAGCCGGATTTGTCGGTTTTATATCAAGTTTGTTTAAAGGAACAATTGGAAAATTTTGTCCTAAGCCCCAAAAATCAGGCAATGACTGGAATACTGAAAAATTAACCAAATATTTTTCTTGAATTCTTTCTTGTAACTGTTTCAATTCATTCGCATCTTCATCTTTTAGAAGTTGAATAGCTTTTTTGATGATGAGATTTACCAAGATCTCTGTATTTGATCTGTCTTCAAGATCTATATACCCCAAATCAAATAAAGTCAAAAGACTCTCCATATGGTCAAGAGCATCATGCAGATATTCTCTAGCGTTTGTTTTTTTAAGAGAATCATATAGATCATAAAGTTCTTGCACAAGCGGAGGATTTTTTTCTTTTAGTCTCAAACTTTTTTCATTATATTCTTGCGAAAAAAGTTCAAGTACAGGCGCTATCAAAACAGAGTGATTTGCGGCTATAAAACGACCTGATTCGGTAAAGATATCAGGTTCCGGAACATTTTTGCTTTTTGAAATTTCCTGCATAAGAAATATGACATCATTAGAAAACTCTTTGATAGAGTAGTTTCTCTCTTGGGCATACGGATGTTGAGAATATTCCACTGCAAGACCGCCGCCTATGTTTATCGCTCTTAGTGACTCAACACCCCTTTTTTTAAGTTCAGCATATATATTTCCCGCCTCTCTTAGAGCTTTTTTTAAGGGAGCTATATCTCCCATTTGTGAGCCGATATGAAAATGTATCATCCAAAGACTATCTAATAGCGAATACTCTTTTAACATTTCGTAAGCCTCGATAAGCTCGGTTGATGTTAGTCCAAATTTTGAACTATATCCGCCGCTTTTTGCCCAGATGCCTATACCTGAGCTATGTAGTCTTATCCTAACGCCTATTTTTGGTACGACTCTTTTTTTTACATTGCTGTTTAGCTCTTTGTCAACTTGTATGATAGTTTCGAGTTCTGTGATACCTTCTATAGTTATGGTTATGTTATGCCCCATTTTTGCAGCGATAAAGCATAAAACGATCATCTCTTTATCTTTGAAACCGTTCACTGTTATAGGAGCGCCTATCGGAGTAAGCGACATTGCAATGATAAGCTCAGCTTTGCTTCCGGCCTCTAAACCATAGTTGTATCCTTTTGCAACATCTATAAGCTCATGTACAAAATTTGGAAATTGATTTACTTTAAGCGGAAAAACTGCATGAAAGCCGCCACTGTAACCAAATTCTTTTTTAGCGCTCTTGAAAGCATGGAAAAGTGTATCTATCTGCTTTTTGATCAAATGAGGAAACCTAAGAAGAATAGGACCTTTATATCCCTTCTCTCTTATGTGATTTGTAATTTCTAAAAGTGATGGTTGTTTTCCGTAGTTGACATTGATCGTCTCTTTTTTGATAATAAAATTATTATCACTCCAGATATCTATACCAAAATGCTTCATTCGCGGTCCTAAGTATAATTTTGATAATTATATCTAAAAGAGCTGTATATATTAGATAATTTTTTCTATCGCTACTATTATAAGTCCTGAGAGAAGTCCGCTTGCAATACCTGCCAATATATCATCGCCCATAACACCAAGCCCGCCTTTAACTTCTCTATCTATCCATCCTATGGTAGAAGGTTTTAGTATGTCAAAAATCCTAAAAAATAGAAAACTTGATATATATCCAAAAGCAATGACAGCAATGCTATCTACTGTTACTAGAACGCTTTGGACGATCAGTATGGCAATCCACATTCCGCTTGCTTCATCTATTACTATCTCGCTGTTATCATGAGAATTTGTAGCAGTTTCGTATTTGTTTATCTCAAAAACGGCAATAACTGTAACGGCAAGTGTAAGCATAAAAAGCGTATTTGCTCCAAGAGTATAAAGTATGCCTATACCAACAATGAATGCAGCAAGCGATCCGGCAGTACCCGGCGCTTTTGGAGATAGTCCTAAGCCGAAAAATGTTAAAAAAAGCTTTTGAAGTGACATAAATTTCCTTGTTATGTTAGTGAACTTGTTTGATATAGATTGATAAGCTCCGTATAAAATGACTCATTTGTCTGCTCTTCAAGCAGACCCGAGTTTGGAAATAGGTCGTAGTATAGATTTTGGATATTTTGAAATCTATTTGGGAATAACCTGGATAAGATAAATGCTGAAACCTCTTTTCTGACCAATATTGTAGGCGGGACGATGCCGTGTTCTAAGAGATTTAATATAGCGCTCGAGTTATATTTGATATGATGATGGGCTCCATGAGGACATGTTTCGCTGCTAACAAGAGTTTTACATATATTGCAGTAAACATACTCTTCAACCATATTGATATCAATTCCAAGATTTTTGCATTGACTAAATATTGTATTTACTTTATCGTCCAGATAGTAAAGTCCCAGTCCGCCATGGTTTTTTCCCACCATAAGTTCGCTGCATCCATAGTTTTGCGCAACTATTGCATCAAGAATAAGCTCATTGTATCCGGCAAAAATATAAGTATTTTCAAAAGGAACCACTACAACTTTATTTTTAGGCAAAAAGTTGTCAATAAATTTTATAAGTGATCTATACCTGATATCATAGTTTAGCCCGTCATTGGTAAACGGCTTTCTAAGAAAAAGTATCACCAAGTCCGAGCTGTTTAATGTTTGCCTGATCATTCTTTCATGGACTCTATTGAAAGGATTTGCGGCAAGCATGATACCGGTTACTTTTTTTGATCCCGTTTTTTTTATGACATCTTTTACTTTTTTTATATTGTCTGCAATGGGAGGATAGTTGACATTATATTTTCCGCTTACAGCTATTTTGCCAAGTCTATTTATGGTATTTTTTACACCGGGGTGAAGCGTATCGTTCGTTCCAAAGATATTAAATATTCTCTGCTTCGGATCTATCTCAAAAGTCTCTTCAACTATAAGTTCACCAACCTTTTCTTTGTTGCTGATAAGATCTATAGTCTCTCCCCTCTTTAGGGATAGCAAAGTTTCATGATTTCTTTTTCCGCTTGGCGCAAGTATAAAGGAAAACGGAAACGGCATGCCTTTAAATACCTTATTTTTATCGACTTCTTGAGATGTTTTTTTGTCCATTAGACCATCTACCGGGTATATTAGACCTGCTTGCACAAGAGCCAAAGAGGAAAGAGCTTCTGTGTCAATATGGATCGATCTATTTCTTTTTGTAGAGGTCATATTTCTTCCTTTTTTCCCACAAACTTTTTCTTGACATTCCAAGTTTCTTTGAGAGTTCCGTATCCGGGTATTTACCTTGGAATTCCACGATTATGTGCTGTATGTATTCATCTATGGTCAAAATATCATTTTGATAATTCATTCTGTTTTTTACTAATATCTCAATTTTTTCATAATCGGTTTCTATATCATTACTACTTACTAAAATAAATTTTATTTTTGATATTTCATTTAAAATATTTTCTTTTTCTCTTTTTTTGAAACTGTCAAAATCATTCAAATAAAATATTTCATTTTCTTGCTGCGTAAGTTTTTGTTTCCAATTGCCATCTTGAAGAGATACAAAAACTAAGTTCAAATTATTTTTTTTTGCGTAATCAAAGGCTAATTTGTCTGAAATGATTTGGTTGTTGGTAATGATCACAGATTGATCTGATGTTATTGTTTTTTGTTCTTCGTCCCCAATGCTTTTAAATTTTGATCCCATATAGTCGTCAAAAAAAGCAACTTGTCGTTTTAGTCTTTGGAACTCTTTGTAATGCTCGATTTTTCTAAACAGCTCCTCTATTCTAAACGGTTTTAATATATAGTCAATAGCGCCAAGCTTGATAGGTTCTCCCACGGTGTCATTGTTTATATAATTAACCATCAAAATAATGATCTTTTCTTTATGTTTTTGTATAAAAGAGTACAGAGTTTGATTTGGGGCATTTGTTGAGAGCAGATAAACATCGCCATCTGTTTCCATTGCCTCTTTAGGAGAGCAGTGTATCTCAAACTCAAAATCCGTCCGGCTCATTTTTGAAGCTATGCTTTGAGCAAGATAGAGTTCATTTTCTACAATTATTATTTTCATAGTTCTTCCCAATTAAAGTAACTTAATGCCGCAACGGCATGAACGCTTACTCCTTCGCATCTGCCGATAAAACCTAATTTTTCGGATGTTGTTGCTTTGATATTGATACTTCTTTGATCTATTTCGAGTATTTGTGAAAGAGTACTCCTCATTTTTTCCTTATGCGGAGATATCTTTGGTATTTCGGCTAGTATCGTTATGTCTATATTGTTTATAATAAATCCATAAGAGTTTATTTTATCGACACAAATTCTTAAAAGCTCTTTAGAGTCTATGCCTTTGTATTTGTTATCCGTATCAGGGAAAAACTCGCCGATATCTCCAAGCCCCGCCGCACCCAGTAGAGCATCTATGATAGCATGAATGGCAACATCGCCGTCGCTGTGAGCTTTAAATCCAAAGTTTTTTTCTATGATCTCCCCACAAAGATACATAGGTTTGTTCTCTTCAAAAGGATGCGTATCTATACCAAAACCTATGAATGTTTTTTTAGAAGGTGCTTTGAGGCATGTGAGTTTTTTGAGGTCGCTTGCAAATGTAAGTTTGTGAGCATTTTGAGAGCCTTCTACAAAAAGTATTGTATTTCCGTCTTTATGCATGGCGCTACTGTCGTCGGTAAATATTTCATCTGTTCGTATTGCTTTTAAAAGAAGCTCGGTTTGGCTTAATTGCGGGGTTTGGATAAGTTTGGAATTTTCTCTATCGGCAGGCGTGTTTTGCACATATAGAGTATCTGACACATTAAGAGCTGGTACTATGCAATGAGCTTTTTCTTTGTTCTCTATGATCCTTTGTACCATATTGTGATCTATACAGCATCTAGCTATATCGCTCACTAGAACATATTTAGTTGAAACATTTTGAAGCGCATTTTTTAAAGACTCTTGCCTAGTTGCTCCGCCCTCCATAAATACAAATGTATCAAATTTTTTCATATAGTTTATATCTTCACGAGATGAGACTATGATAATTTCTTTAAAATTGTATTTTTTAAACTGTTTTGTTACAAAATACCACAATGGATCATTATCAATGTAGAGCCATTGTTTTTTTGTTTTTAAGCCAAATCTTGTAGAGTTGCCGGCACCAAGTAAAACTAAGGTAATATCATTCAAATAACAATCCTTGATAAACTATATAATGTAACCAAATTATACATTTGTCAAACTTTATATAGACTTGACAAATTTTAGAGGCACCATTTATTAAAAATAAAAATAAGACAAATAAACTCTTTTTTTGAAAATATTTTGTAAAATATATATTATTTTATAATATTTTAAGATTCTGTAGGTATAACTACAAAATATTAAGGATGGAGATATGAGAGAAAAATGGATAGAAAATAGAAAGAATGATGAAGTTAGAACTCAGATGTATTATGCCAAAAAAGGCATCATCACTGAAGAGATGCGTTATGTCGCAAAAATAGAAAATATCGACCCTGAGCTTTTGAGAAGCGAGTGCGCTAGAGGAAGATGCATAATTCCCGCAAATATAAACCACAAACATCAAACACCTATGGCTATCGGCATGGTGGCAAGATGTAAGATAAATGCAAATATCGGTTCATCAGCGCTTGCAAGTGATATAGCAGGGGAAATAGAAAAAGTTGATGTATGTTTAAAATATGGCGCAGATACTATTATGGATCTAAGTACAGGCGGTGATCTGGACAGCATAAGAGAAGCTGTTATCGCACATTCCTCCGTACCGATCGGAACGGTTCCTATGTATCAGATATTGCATGACTGCAACAATAAGATAGAAGATCTAACAATTGAAAAAATGCTTGAAACCATAGAAAAGCAAGCAATACAAGGCGTTAGCTATTTTACTATCCACGCAGGATTTTTACTTAGATTTATGCCTCATGTAGCTAAAAGAAAAATGGGTATAGTAAGCCGAGGCGGTTCGTTGATGGCAGCTTGGATGATGCATTATCATAGAGAAAACCCATTTTACGAAGCGTATGATGCAATTTTGGATATTTGCCGAAAATATGATGTTTCTCTTTCTCTCGGAGACAGCTTAAGACCGGGATGCTTGTATGATGCGAGTGATGAAGCTCAGCTTAGTGAATTGAAGATTTTGGGAGAATTGACTTTAAGAGCGTGGGAAAAAGATGTTCAGGTTATGATAGAAGGTCCGGGACATGTTCCGCTAAATCAAATAGAGAGAAATATGAAGCTTGAACGAGAGTATTGTCATGAAGCACCGTTTTATATACTTGGACCTTTGGTTACCGACATTGCAGCAGGATATGACCACATAAGTTCGGCAATAGGCGCAGCCGTAGGCGGATGGCATGGGGCATCTATGCTTTGTTATGTTACTCCAAAAGAACACTTAGGACTTCCAAATGCAAATGATGTAAGAGAAGGGATAATCGCTTACAAGATTGCAGCGCATGCAGCCGATATCGCAAGAGGCAGAAAAGGAGCAAGGGATGTAGATGATCTTATGAGCGATGCAAGGTATAAGTTTGATTGGAATAAACAATTTGAACTAGCTCTTGATCCGGATCGCGCAAAAGAGTTCCATGATGAGACACTTCCTCAAGATGTATTTAAAGATGCAGAGTTTTGTTCTATGTGCGGACCAAAATTTTGTTCTTATAAAATTACTCAAAATATCGTCGAAGCGCATGGCGAAGAGATGAAAAACCAAATTTAATAAATATAAAA
>DYLZ01000020.1 GCA_020721775.1 Sulfurovum sp. | reverse complement strand
ATTTATAAATAGCGTTAAAGAGTTATAATCCTCCGAATAAATCCTGATAGACAATTTTGCCCGACGGGTCGAATGGCGAAAGCTAGCGGGGTTCCCGTCGTGGCAAACTCTTGGCTTGAATGGTTTATTCAGAGGGTTCAATTATTATTTCGACATCCGGCTATTTGGATGTCGATTTGCAGTTAGTTAACTATCGGTTTTGGAGTATTTATGGTGCTTGCAGGAAGAACAGGATATTTTATTTCAGGTTTTCTTCCTGTTAATGATTTTAAAAATGATTCTATCTTAGCAGCATCGGCATCACTAATTGTTGTATTTAGCTGAACTTTGCCCATGGTCTGGATCGCTTCTTTTAATGTCCAAACTTTTCCATTGTGGTAGTATGGCGCTGTTTCTGCTATATTTCTAAGGGTAGGTGCTTTAACCATTTTCATCTTGTCGCCTTTAAAATCGCCGACATCTTTATATTGATATTCACCCCTTGTATCAAATATCTGCATGCCGCCTCCGATGCCGATACCGGTATGGCAAGCTATACATCCTTTATCGACAAATAACGCTAAGCCTTCTTTTTCCTCATCTGTAAGCGCTTTAGAATCGCCATTTAAAAAATCATCAAATCTTGACGGCGTTACAAGAGTTCTTTCAAACAATCCAATAGTATCTGCTACAAGCTCAAATGTTATTTTTACATTATCACCGTAAGCTTTTTTAAACTCTTCTACATAGGCAGGAATTGATGTTACCCTCTGTACAACCAATTCTTTTGATGCTGCCATTTCCGGCATAGCCTGAATCGGTCCTTGTGCCTGATCTTCCAAGTGCGGACTTCTTCCATCCCAAAATTGTACTTTATTAAACACGGAATTATAAACTGTTGGAGAATTTAAATGATGAGGATTTGCTTTCCACCCATCTCCTATGGCAGCTTCGACCCCATCAACACCGCCTGTTGCAAGATTATGACAAGTGTTGCAGCTGATTAGATTACTTTTTGACAGCCTTGGGTCAAAATATAATTTTTTGCCCAATTCAACTTTTGCTTCAGTTATAGGATTTTTAGAATTTTCAATGAGTTTTTTCAATTCTTGCTCATCTGCCGGTATAGGCTTAATTCCCAAACTTAAAACTTTTTGTGCAAGCGGATCGCTATTTAATGTTTTAGCACCTGTTTTATTTATATCGTATGTTGCATTTGAGTCTTCTTTTTTGCTGCAACCGGTTAAAATCAAAAAACAAGCCAACCCCACAGATAAAAACATTTTATTTGTTTTCATAACATTCTCCTCTTATTAATATTTGTAAAATATTTTATTATTTTAAGGCTTAAAAAATAATAAAAATTATTATTAAATAAAAAATATTTTACATCTATACGAAGAAAACTTAAATTATTCTGTCAAACTAAAAAAGTTTTGCACATCCAATGATGCCGAGCCGACAAGGACGCCATCTACATTTTGAATATTAAGTATATCTTTTATATTTGACCTATTTACGCTTCCACCATACAAAAGCGGCTTGTCGCATATTTTTTTTATGGCTTGATGAGTTGATGCTATCTGAGCATTTGTTGCGCTCACCCCTGTTCCTATAGCCCAGATAGGTTCATATGCAACTATAAGATTTTCATAGTTTGTATCAATGCCGTTAAATTGTTCGGCCAAAAACTCTATTACTTTCAACTCTCCATCTTCTCTGATTTCAAGAGGTTCACCTATGCAGTAGATTATCTTAAAGCCGTTATTTTTAAAAAAATCAAACTTTTTTGCTATGAAATCCTGTGATTCACCAAGCAGCACTCTCCTCTCGCTATGTCCTATTAGAATAGTTTTTATTTCAAATTCTTCAAGCTGCTCCAACCCTATCTCGCCTGTAAATGCTCCGTTTTTTGTCGGATAAGCATTTTGAGAGCCGACTGTTATTTTACCGATATGAGACTGCAGCGCGCTCAAAGGAGGAAAAACATAAAACTCATCACTACTGTTTTCAATCAAGGACTCAAGTGCAAAAAGATACTCTTTTGTAGAGGCTCTAGTGTGATTTGTTTTAAAATTTGCCGCAAATATCATGAAAGAACTTCAATCCCGGGTAATTTTTTGCCCTCTATAAGCTCCAAGCTTGCTCCTCCACCGGTACTGACAAAACTCATCTCTTCTATATCCCCGGCGCGCGCAGTTACATCTGCCGTATCGCCTCCACCTACAATAGTCGTAGCATGGCTTTGAGCTATATTGTGAGACATTTGAATACTGCCTTTTGAAAATTTATCTATCTCATAAACACCCATAGGTCCATTCCATATAATTGTTTGCGCATCATTCAAAGCTTCACGGAACAGCCTGCTTGTCGCCGGACCAATATCAAGCCCCATCCACTCAGACGGGATCTCTTGAGAAGGCAGGTATTTTATCATCGCTTCACTGCTAAATTTATCGGCAACTACCAGATCAACAGGAAGATATAGCTTTACACCTCTTTCCTCTGCTCTTTTCATAATTCTTTTCGCATCTTCTATCAAATCATCTTCAACTATTGATTTTCCTACCTCAAGCCCATTTGCCTTTAAAAAGGTAAACGCCATTCCGCCACCGATAATTATCTTATCTACTTTTTCTACCAAATTTACAAGCGCTTGAAGTTTACCGGAAACCTTGCTGCCCCCGACTACTGCTACGAATGGTCTTGTAGGATTATCTATAACTTTATGAAAAAAGTTAATCTCTTTATTCATAAGAAAACCTACAGCTCTATTTTCCGGCGCAAATTGCTGAGCAAGAGCATATATAGAAGCGTGTTTTCTGTGACATGCACCAAATGCATCATTGATATAAACATCTGCTAGACTGGCTAACTCTTTTGCAAAAGCTTCATCATTATTTGTTTCACCTGCTTCATATCTTAGATTCTCTAAAAGCAATATCTCTCCTGCTTTCAAATTAGCCGCTTTTTCTTTTGCATCAGATCCTATTACATCTTTTGCAATTTTCACCTCATCATCAAGCTTGAGGAGTTTTCTAAGTCTAAGCTTTACCGGCATTAGAGAATACTTCTCTTCATAAACACCCGGTGTTGGTCTTTCATAATGTGAAGCTAATATAATTTTACAATCCCTATCCAAACAATATCTGATAGTAGGCAAAGCTTCTCTAATTCTTCTATCATCCGTAATATTTCCTTCATCATCTTTTGGAACATTAAAATCACATCTTATAAAAACTCTTTTACCTTCTATATTGATATCTTTTATAGTTTTTGGCATAAAAATTCTCCTTCAATTACTTCTTGCTTACCAGCACAGCCATATCAACAAGCCTGCATGAGTATCCCCACTCATTATCGTACCAGCTAAGCACTTTTAGCATATTATCTCCGATCACTTGGATTGTATCCATAGCCACGACTGTACTTCTCTCTTCTCCAATGAAATCAGTTGAAACCCTAAACTCATTATCTATGCCCAAAATACCTTTATGTGTTGTAACGCTTGCTGTTTCAAAAGCATGCTTAACCTCATCAAGAGTGATATTTTTTTCCAAAGTTACGGTCAGATCCACGATAGAAACATCAGCAGTCGGAACACGGATAGCTTGACCATTTAGTTTACCGTTTAATTTAGGCAATACTTTGCCTATAGCTTTAGCTGCACCTGTTGTAGTAGGAACCAGATTTGCAGCCCCTGCTCTGCCTTTTCTCATATCTTTTTTACTCGGTTTTCCATCAAGTATAGGCTGTGAGCTTGTATAGCTATGAATTGTTGTCATAAGTCCTTTTTGGATACCAAAAGCATCATCAAGCACTTTGACAAGTGGAGCTAGACCATTGGTTGTGCAACTTGCATTTGAGATAACACTCTCACCTTTATATTCATTTTCATTTGCTCCTATGACATAAGTTGCAGTGTCATCTTTTGCAGGAGCTGAAAAGATAACTTTTTTAACCCCATTATCAAGAAATGGCTGTACACTTTGGCTTGTTAGAAATACTCCTGTGCACTCCAAAACTACTTCTGCGCCAAATGAAGCAAAATCAAGCTCTTTGGGATCGCGGCTATTTAAAATTTTTGCTTTTGTGTTTCCCATATAAAGATAGCCGTCTTCAACTTTCACATCATTTCTTGTGCCAAAAACAGTATCAAACTTAAGACCATAAGCTATTTCATTATCGCTGCCGCCGCCTGCATTGAGCGCTACAAGCTCTATATCATCTCTATCAGATATGATCTTTGCAACACATTTGCCTATTCGTCCAAGCCCGTTTATAGCAACTTTTACCGCCATAGTATCTCCTAATTATTATTGTGATAAAATATGAGCAATTCTACTTAAATTAAGGTTATTTTTTGATTAAGAAGCTCAAAGTTGCAATATTTGGCGGAAGTTTTAACCCCCCGCATTTAGCTCATCAGCTTATTGCTAAAAAAGTTTTAGAAGTTCTTAATATTGATCTGCTGATCATTTTACCGGCATATCAAAATCCACTCAAAAACAGATCATCAACTTCACCGCAGCAGAGACTTAAATGGTGTAAAGATGTTTTTAATGATAAAAAAATAGAAGTCAGCTCGTATGAAATAGATAATAAAATATTATATACATACCAATCTCTTGAGTATTTTAATAAGATTTACGATACAAAATATCTTATTATAGGCGCTGATAATCTGAAAGATTTACCAAAATGGCGAAATTTTGAGTGGATTAATGATACAATTACATGGATTGTATTCACCAGAGATGAGATTTGTTTGGATACTAGCTTGCTTAAACGATATAAAGTCATAAAAATCGATATGCCGATCAGCTCTACAAAAATTAGAGAAAATGGTGATTTGGTATACATAGATGACAAAATAAGGCAGAGCGTAAAAACACAATTAGAAGGAAAATAAATTGACAGATATACAAACCAGAGTTGACCAAATAGTAAAAGTATTGGATGATAAAAAAGCTGAAGATATAGAAGTATTTAATCTCGATGATACTGACTATATAGCAAAAAAAGTTATCATAGCCAATTCACTTGGAGGTAAACAT
Source organism: Sulfurovum sp. (assembly GCA_020721775.1). Lineage (GTDB taxonomy): Bacteria > Campylobacterota > Campylobacteria > Campylobacterales > Sulfurovaceae > BN30871. The sequence goes on along the minus strand of DYLZ01000020.1, from coordinate 15,191 downwards.
ACACAGGCGCTTTTTGATCATCTAAAAAATGAGCTAAAACCAAAGGGTGAGGTGTTTTTGTCTTCCGATGTAAGCGATGAATGGGTAGTGGCTGATTTAGGCGACATCCTAATACACATAATGATACCTCAGTACAGACAAAGATATTCATTAGAAGAGTTTTTAAGCGAACTTGCAAACAAAAAAAGTGCAGAATAGATTGTGTGCATGGTGGGTTTTCTAACCCACCCTACAAAATAAATAATGTCAAAAAATAAAATACTAAGCGTTGCTCACTTTGCGTGAAAATCTTTTTAATACAAAAAACAGTACACTAAAAACTCCTATCATGACAAGGCTCATGATCTGTCCCATGCTCATACCACAATAAACGATCCCCAGCTGCACATCAGGCATTCTATAAAACTCAACTATAAACCTCATGGTGCCGTAGAGCATTCCGTAAATTGCTATAAGCGAACCGTCAAAAGGCTTTTTATTTCTAATTAAAAATAAAATAACAGCTATCACAATGCCTTCTAAAAATGCTTCATATAGCTGCGACGGATGACGAAGAACACCATCAACATATATTCCCCAAGGAACTGTTGTAACATTTCCAACCAACTCTTGATTTAAAAAATTCCCTATTCTGCCAAATACATACCCGACAGGAATTCCAAGCGCACTAATATCCAAAAGCTTATAAACGAATTGCTTATTTTTCGATCCGTAAAGAATAGTAGCTATCAAAGCTCCTACAACTGCTCCATGATAACTCATGCCCCTAATGCCGGTAAAATTCCCTTGCTCATCAAAAGGGCTGAAAATGCTAAGCGGATGGGATATATAGTAATACGAAGGATCATAAAATAACACAAAACCTAATCTTGCCCCTAAAATAACGCCTATCTCAACCCATATAAAGTAGTTATCGATTATATTTTCAGGAACATTGATCTTATCATGAGTATTTATCCATTTTGCAAACCAAAGCGCCGTTACAAGCGCAAATAGATACATAATGCCATACCAATGAACATTTATAAAACCCAAATTCAGTGCTACAGGATCAAAATGCTCATAAATGTGATTCCAATATTCCATAAAACCTCTTATTGTTAATGTTGATGCATTATATCATTTTGGCATTTACATTTAATTAACCTTTTAGGTTTATACTTACAAAAAAGATATGGAGGAAAATTATGAAACTTTTAAAAATATCTAAAACCACAATAGCTATATCTATAAGCGCAGTTGCAATAATAGGCTCTATATGGTTATATTTTGGCAGTCAAGCCAATGCAAATGAACCGGTATTCTTACAAGCGCCTGCTGCTCCTCAAAGCAGAATTGTTCCAAGTGCGGCTCAAATAGTTTCGTTTAACGATATACTTAAAGAACCTATGGGTGCGGTAGTCAACATATCGGTAAAAACAAAAGTTGTCAACAATCAACTTCAAATGATGCTAAATGATCCATTTTTTAGACATTTTTTCGGTCAAAGGTTTGGCAACATACCGAAAGAAAAAATTGAAAGAGGATTGGGCTCAGGGGTAATACTGACAAAAGACGGCATTATTGTAACAAACAATCATGTAGTTGATGGAGCAAATGAGATAAAAGTAACATTGCCTGATAGCAAAAAAGAGTATACGGCAAAAATTATAGGCACTGACAAAGGAACTGACTTAGCCGTAATAAAAATAAACGCTCAAAACCTAAATCCGATCAAAATGGCAAATATCCAAGATGTAAAAGTAGGCGATATCGTATTTGCTATAGGAAATCCGTTTGGCGTAGGAGAAACGGTAACGCAGGGAATCGTATCAGCATTAAACAAACACGGTCTTGGGATCAATCAATATGAAAACTTTATCCAAACCGATGCTTCTATAAATCCCGGCAATTCAGGAGGAGCATTGGTAGATAGCAGAGGATACCTCATCGGCATAAATTCTGCAATATTTTCTAAAGGCGGCGGTAATGACGGCATAGGCTTTACTATTCCTGTTGATATGGTAAAAAATATAGTGACCCAAATAGTAAAAAACGGTAAAGTAAGCAGAGGTTATATAGGGATAAACCTTTCTTCCTTAAACGAAGAATCATCACAATTTTATAATGCCACAAGCGGAGCGATCGTAACCGATATCGAAGATGGCAGTCCGGCTTCAAGATCAGGATTGCAAAGAGGCGATCTTATCGTGGCTGTCAACGGTGCAGCAGTTGATTCTCCTGCAACATTACAAAGAATTATTGGAGAGAAAAGACCGGCAGAGCAGATTGCTCTAACAGTTGAAAGAGATAAAAAAAACAAGATCATATATCTCACACTGGGAGATAGAGAAAAAGCAATAGCTCAGTTAAATATAAAAGTAAAGGGCTTGAGTTTGGGCTCTATTACTTCCGATATGCAAGAAAAACTTGGATTAATCTCCAAAAAAGGCGCTATAATTACAAATATTGACCCTGCAAGTATTGGAGCAAAAGCCGGTTTTAGACAATGGGATGTTATAGTACAGATTGAAAATACGCCTATAGTATCCCCAAATGATGCCAAAAAAATGCTAAGCTCAAATATCAAGAAGAGAGTTTATGTAAATCGTCAAGGTGTTATAGGTATAATAATATTATAACATTAAAGGAGTTACTATAATCAAAATACTACTAATAGAAGATGATTTAGAATTGGCTCAAATTTTAAGCAATTATCTTTCAAAGCATGGTATGAAAGTTACTATTGCCGAAGAGCCTTTTATGGGGCTTTCTTTGATAACTCAAAATGAATTTGATCTTGTTATTTTAGATCTTACTCTTCCTGAGATAGACGGCTTGGAGGTAATTCCAAAAATAAGAGAGATATCAAATATCCCCATTATTATATCATCAGCAAGAGACGATATAACAGATAAGGTCATAGGGCTTGAGAGAGGCGCAGATGATTATATGCCAAAACCATATGATCCAAGAGAACTCGTTACAAGGATAAAAACTATTCTTAGACGAACGCACACTATATCTGCTCCAAAAGAACCGGCATCTATTTTTCAAATTGATCTTACAACAAGAATGGCAATATTTAAAAACGAGCCGCTGGAGCTAACAGCGGCAGAGTTTGATCTGCTCTCTATTTTGTTTCAAAACAAAAATGCTCCGGTATCAAGAGAGCAGCTTTTGTACGAAAGTGAACATATTGACGATGAAAGCTCTATAAAAAATATCGATGTTATAATTTCAAGAATTCGTCAGAAATTGTCAAAAATAGATAGTGAGCATTCTTATATAAAACCCGTAAGAGGTATAGGCTATATGCTCTCAATGAGTCAATGAAAAACCTTTCAGTAACTTCTTTTATACATATTTTATTTTCATTAGCAATCGCTATTGCTATATCTACTGTTTTTATATTTTTATCTTGGAATAAAAATAAGATAAAAATAGACGAAATGTACCATCATAAACTTATTGCAGATGCTTTTTTGTCAAATATCGAATTGGATATGACGGATGCAGAGCTTGACAAACTTTATGACAAATTTAATGTTAAAAATGTAGATCTGCTAAAAGCAAAACAAGAGATAGAAGAACTTGGAACGACAATTTTTAGCGGAGAATCACCAATAGGAACTATAAAGATCTTTGATACTCCATCAGGACATTATATCTATATTCAAAGACTTGGGTTTAACCTGATGCTAAAAGATAATCGCCCCAAAAACTATGTTTCAACAATAGCGCTCGGATTGTCTGTAGTCATAATAGGCATATTGATACTTCTGTACTATGCGATACTAAAAAAACTAAAACCTCTTAAAAAACTCCACCAGGACATTGAAGAATTCGCTCATGGTAATTTGAAAAAAAGAATAAGGTACAAAAACGATGATGAGATAGGAAAAATTGCTAAAAGTTTTGATAATGCTATTGTGCGTATAAATGATCTAAGCGATTCAAAAAATCTTTTCATGAGAAATATCATGCATGAACTTAAAACACCTATAACAAAGGGGAGAATATTAACAGAATCCATTGATGATGAAAATACAAAAAATATGCTTGTAAGATCATTTGATAGAATGAATGAGCTTATAGACGAACTTGCAACCATAGAAAAATTAACAGCTCAAAACTTTCAGCCGCACTTTGAAATGACAACCATAGACAATGTAATAAAAATAGGTCAAAATTTACTTTTAAATGACAAAGAGTGCGTGATAGAGAATATTGATAATCGTCCTATTTATACCGATATTAAACTTTTAAGTTTAGCGATTAAAAATCTTTTAGATAACGGTATAAAATATAGCATAGATAAAAAAGTGAAACTTTTAACAACGCCGGAAGCTATAGAGATCATTTCAAAAGGAGAAGAATTAAAACATCCGCTTTCGTTCTATACAGAACCTTTTTCTCAAGGAGAAAAGAGAAATAGCGGTTTTGGATTGGGTCTTTATATAGTTAAAAATATACTTGAAAAAATCAATTTGAAATTAAAATACAGACACGAAAACGGTCAAAATATTTTTATAATAGAATTAGTTTAAATATTATCTATGACTTTGCTTGTTTGTTTTCATACCACCAAACAAAAGCAAACATCAATCCGGGAGTTTTTATGATATCATCATCAAAAATAACCTGCTTTGCTTCATTTACATCGATATAGACTACCTCTATAAACTCATTATCCACACCGCCCCCTGCACCTCTCTTCATACTCTCATCGACGACTGCGTAATACAATGTCTGCTTACTTCCGGCAAACCCCACAGATGTATAAAAAGATGCGATCTTTTCTATTTTTGAGATATCTACATCATATCCGCACTCTTCAAGTATCTCTTCTTTGGCAATTTGAGACAAACTCATATCTTTATCTAAAATCCCTGCACAAAGCTCCAAGCTTATACCGCTGTCATGACCATTGGCATAAGTTGCCGGACGAAACTGTTTAACCAACACAAAGCTATTTTTATCTTTATGATACAAAAGAATAGCTACGCTGTCATGCGCCTTTACTATCTCCCAACTCTTCATCACTCCATTTTGTTCATAAACAGCCAAAGATGTAAATAGAAATTTTGGATTTTTTAAAGGTTCAAGCGAGAAATTTGTTATATTCATTCAAAATCATCCTCAGAGAGTTTTGTTTTTTTATCGTCATCACTGCTCCAATCATATGTCTGCTCTCCGCTATTTAAACGGGAATTTAGCATTTCACGATACTTAATAGCATTTACGATAGGTATCTTTTTGGTTTCATATGTTTTAGTGCTTACAACATCGGCTATGCGATCCAAAATAAGATCAAAGGATGACGACTCTTGTCCTATAACGCTCATTGGATTTATCGGGGAATTATTTAAGTATATCCCTAAGTGCAAATGGGGTCCGCTGCTTGTTCCGGTATTGCCGCTGTAAGCTATAACATCGCCTCTGCTTACTCTATCACCGACTTTTGCTCTAAAACCGTCCAAATGAGCATATAACGACATATAGCCTCCTCCATGCTGAACTTTTAAAACCTTTCCGTATCCGCTCTGATATTCTGCTGATATAACTATACCGTCACCGATCGCCATCACGGGAGTTCCTCTTTTAACGCCGAAATCTGTTCCAAAATGAGGTCTATATATATGGAGTACAGGATGATATCTTCCGTAGGAAAAAGGAGATGTAATTCTGGGATTTCTAACCGGATAAACAAATTTTGAACTTACTGCACTATTTTTTATCTCCACTTTTTTTGTAGTTTGTTTTCCGATAAATGGCTTGTCAATAACATAAGATACACTCTCAAAAGGTTCACTTTTGCCGTTGCCCTCTTCATCTATATAAACGAATATCTCTTTGCCTTTTTTTGTTATTTTTACTATGCGCACTTCAGGACTTCCGGATAAAAACCCTGCAAAAGATTTTTGCGAATAAAGAAATGCTACGCTATCGCCTTTAGAAATACCGGCAGAAAAACCCTTTAGCGCTTTTTGCAATTTTTTTGTTAAATTACTATTATGTGTTTCGCTTGTTATGTCGCTCCAAATACTATTTTTGATAGTTATATTTCCGATATAAATATCTTCTTTAAAGCTAATAGGAATGATCGAAAATCTAAATTTATCTTCTTTGTTTTTTGCGATCTTTATCTGTAGTGTTGAGCTTATCGGTATGTAAGCTTCTATCAGCTTTCCGCTGTCATCTTTTACTTCATAAAAGACTTGACCTCCTCTTATCTCTCCAATAACCTGATTTTCAAGCTCATCAAGAGATTTAAGCATGTCGAGAGAAACACCGTTTGTTTGTAAATAATTTGTAAATTTCTGTCCATATTTCCATTTCTGTTTTGTAACAACATTACCGAAGATCGTCGTAGCGATCAAAAATAATAATAGAATGATTCTTGTCATAAATTTACGGTCTATCTCCAAATCCAAAGTATAAGATTATAACCAAAAAAGGTAAACAAGCTATAAATGAGCCAATTTTTAACATTTGGCTAGTATAATCTTATTATAAAAGAAAAACAAGGAAAACATATGTTTAAAATATTTATAGGTTTATTTTTATCATTGCCGCTATTTGCGGATCTATTCCCTGCAACAATATCAAGCACAATTATAAATGTAAATAACAATACTCTTCAAATTTCACCCGCTTTTCCTAAGAACGGCATGAGCGGCATCGTCATTCACACATACAAAGATGGCGCAAGTCCTGCAACTACGGCGGTTGTACAAAACGATAACGGAACATTGACAATTTTAGATAAACCATTGATGGAAAATAGTAATTTGCCTAAAATTGCTACGAAAGTAGCTGCCGGAGATAAGGTTATAGGCGGATATCTATATGACAATGTACTTCTTCTTGCTCCAAATGAAAATACATATAATGAAATAACGACAAAATATAAAAAACATTGGATAAATCCTGACAATTACGCCGCATTTATTTCTCAAAAAAGAGACGGTGTTCCAACAAAAGAAAATCTCGCATCATTTGCAAGGTCTTACCAAGTAGGACTTATAGCGATCGTAAAAAAAGACAGCATTGTTATATATGATCCTATAAGTGAAAAAATAATCTCTAAAGAACCGTTTGGTATGCAAACACAGACACAAACGCCATTTTTTAGCCATTTTGAAAAAGTTAGAAGCGGCTGGTTCGGAAGTGTCGTAGATGATGACTACTATACTCTAATGGAGCAGATAAATTGATAGAAATTAAACATATAGACGCTTTAAAGAAGATCGTAGGCAGCGAAAATGTTTATAGCGACAAAGCTCATCTTATCGCATATAGTTATGATGCCACAAGAACAAAATATGAGCCCGATGCAGTCGTTTTCCCAAAAAACGAAGAAGATGTAAGTAAAGTTTTAAAATACTGCAACGAGCATAAAATAGTAATTACGCCAAGAGGTGCCGGAAGCGGATTTACAGGCGGCGCGCTGCCTGCAAACGGTGGCATTGTACTAGCGCTTGAAAAGTATATGAACAAGATCTTAGAAATTGATATGCAAAATCTTGTGGCGGTTGTTCAGCCCGGAGTTGTAAATAAAGATCTGCAAAGAGCGGTTGAAGAAGTTGGACTGTTTTACCCGCCTGATCCTGCAAGCGAAGAGTATTCGACGATTGGCGGAAATGTAAATGAAAATGCCGGCGGTATGAGAGCAGCAAAATATGGCATAACGAAAGATTATGTTATGGCTATGCGCGCCGTGCTTCCAAATGGGGATATTATAAGAGCGGGCAAAAAAACCATCAAAGATGTAGCAGGATATAACACTGCAGGCATTCTCATAGCAAGTGAAGGAACACTTGCGGTTATAACCGAAATAACGCTCAAGCTTATACCAAAACCTCGTTTTACAAAAGCATATATGGGAATATTTCCTAGCGTTGAAAATGCTATGAATGCCGTTTTCAAATCACTTGCCGCAGGAGCAAATCCTGTTGCGATGGAATTTCTAGACTCACTTGTAGTAAAAGCGCTCAAAGAAAAGCTAAAAGTTGACTTGCCTGAAGATGCCGGCGCGCTTCTCATTGGAGATGTTGACGGAAATGTCAACGAAGAAGTCGAATTTCAACTAAATACTCTCAAAAGATCTTTTGAAGAAAATAATGCCAGCAGTTTTGTGGTAGCAGACAACGGTAAAGAGCGGGATAAACTTTGGTATGCGAGAAGAAATGCATCTCAATCAATTACGATATATGGTTCAAAAAAATTAAATGAAGATATATCAGTACCAAGAAGCAAATTACCGGAAGCTCTTAAAGCCATATATGCGATAGGTGAAAAATACGGTTTAAAAGTTCCATGTTTCGGACACTCAGGAGACGGCAATATACATGTAAATGTGATGGTTAACAGCAGCAATGAAAAAGAGTTAGAACTTGGGTATCATGCGATCGAAGAGATATTTAAACTTGTTGTTGAGATGGGCGGAACATTAAGCGGTGAGCACGGTATAGGACTAAGCAAAGCCCCTTTTATGAATATTGCGTTCAATGAACAGGAGTTAAACCTTTTTAGATCGATCAAAAAAGCATTTGACCCTAACAATATCCTCAATCCGGGAAAAATGGGACTTTAAAAACAAACAAGGAGTTATAATGAACGAAAATCTAAAAAAACTCCTTAGAAACTACTATATATTTATAAAAGATTTTTTTTATAAACTTTTCGATGACAAGATCGGCTACTATGCCTCAAGCCTAAGCTGGGATACGATTTTTGCTATAATCCCTCTTATGGCGATCTTTGTTTATATATTTACATCTATGCCTATATTTGATCTGCTATTTAAAAAATTTGAAATTTATCTCTTTTCTATCATCGTTCCATCTAACTCAAAATATATACTAGACTCATTAGAACAGTTTTTAAATAATGCCGATCAGCTTGGAGCACTTGGATTTATATATGTTATTTTTGCAGTAACACTGTTTTTTAAAACATACGATTATATAGTTAATGATATCTTTGAAACAAACAAAAGAGATTTTTGGAGCGCTCTTAAGCTCTATGTGCTGTTTTTACTTATAATAGGTGTTGGGATAAGCATATCAACCTATGCATCATTTTTTATAGGGGAAAATATAGGATCGGGCTTCCTGATAGATTTATTAATGCCCTTTATGATCACATGGGGGGTATTTTTTATCTCTTATCAACTATCGCCAAATACGACCGTTTCTCTAAAAGCATCGATATCGAGTTCATTTATAGCCTCTTTTATTTGGTTTTTGTCTAAAAAAGCGTTTATTTTGTATATTTATTATAATCAGACATATACAACCATTTATGGAAGCATTAGTATCGTGTTGTTTTTCTTTTTATGGATATATATATCTTGGGCAATATTCTTGCATGGAATGAGATTTTGCTTTCTTTTAGACAAAGATGAAGAGATAGAGCGAATAGATAAAAGCTGAAGCTAAAAGTATTAAAAATAGATATCTATAAAATATAGAAGCGATAGATAAAACGATATAAAAAATCAACAAATAAAGCGGAAATATACTCTCTTTTAGTTCGCTTGGCGCAAAATTCAAAAGCCAAATCAGTTGATTATCCATCACGCCTCCAAAACCTGCTATATGTAAAAACATTACAAGAGGATAAAATATGACATAAACAAGCTCAAGAGGAATTGACAGAAGCTGATAAGGCGATGTTTGTCCAAATATAGAGTGCACGATGGGCTGCATCAACAAAAACATCGATATAGGCATTATAAAAAATCCAACTAAATATTTATTTATATTTTTTGTATGATGAGCCGTAAGCATTATATAAAATACTCCCGCAACTGAAAACCAAAAACTGATAGATGCTAAAAATTTTGGATAAATGACCAAAAGAACAGTAACAATAAAAGCCAAAAATGAAAAGCTGACGAGCTCAAGTCCCATAATAAGTATCAGCCAACCAAATAAAACCATGGCATACGCTCGTATGAGAGATGGAGAAAAATCTGCAAACCAAACATAAGCCCCCAAAAATAAAAGAGAGATAAACCCTAAATCTATAATGGTATATCTATGAGGAAAAAATCTACTCTGAAGCGGTTTGTAAACAAACACCAAAACACCAAAAACAACGCTCCATAAAATCGTAAGATTAAACCCGCTAAGAGCTATTAAGTGACTTGCCCCTAAAACTATAACTTTATCTCTTATCTCTTTTGATAAGGGGGTATTGAAAAATATTGCAGGATATATTTGAGAGGTCATATCGTCATTATGCTGCTTCTTTATACTATCTATTATATTATCTTTGATAGTTTTTTCCATAGGAACAATCTCTTTAAGTCTGCTATCTACAAAAAATGCCCCCAAGAATTTTAAAAATGTTATATTTGAATCCGGAAAAATCTCAACCCTAACTCTTTTTGTATCATGCGGCAGAGCATCATATGATCTTGTATAAAATTCAAATCCGTCATCACTTTTCAATTTTAAAAGTGTATATGGATAGATGGCATTTGGCTTATCTTCCATGCTTAGTATATCGGCATAGGTAAAATAAAACGGTTTAGTTATAAATTCTTGATAATCGCTGTAGATAAATCCCAAACGAAGAGCAAGCAGACAAGCAAAAAATAAAATAGTTAAAACAAAAGACCTCGTTGTTAAAAAGAGTTGCGGCTTTGTTATCTTCATTTGTTATATAGGAGGTAAATTTATGCTACCCTCTTTTTGGAACTCTACTTCAATGCCGTGAAATGCCTTTTTAGTTTTTGAGAGATCGTCAACAAATCTGGTAAAGTTTTTCTGAAATACAAGATCCACAGTACCGGTTGGTCCATTTCTCTGTTTTCCAATGATCAGCTCGGTCTCTTCTTCAGGCTTTTTGACATACTCGCTTTTAAACTCTTTGCCTTCCGCCTTAGCTTTCATCTCTCTCTCTTTTTCTTTTGCCTCTCTATAGACATCGTCACGGTAAACAAAAAGGATGATATCGGCATCCTGCTCGATGGCTCCTGACTCCCTAAGATCACTTAGCATAGGTCTTTTGTTTTCTCTGCTCTCCAGTCCCCTATTTAACTGCGAAAGCGCAATGATGGGAATTTCAAGTTCACGGGCAAGCTGTTTTAATCCCCTGGAGATATCAGATATCTCTTGTTGGCGATTGAACGAGTTGCCTCCTTCGCTGCTCATCAGCTGAAGATAGTCGATGAACGCCATGGTAATTTCAGGATGTTTTGTTTTTAGTTTTCTAAGTTTGCTTCTGACATGATGGATAGTTGCATATCCGCTGTCATCAACAAAAAGTTTTTTATGTGACAGTTCATTGGTCGCGTTTACTACTCTGACCCACTCATCATCCCTTAGATTGCCTTGCCTTAGGTTTTGCAGCATAATAGATGTTTTAGCGGACAATAGTCTAAGCATAAGCTGCTCTGCGGGCATCTCTAATGAAAAAAATGCTACACCTTCATCTCTCTCTATCGCTTTTAACGCCATATTTAAAACCAATGCCGTTTTTCCCATAGCAGGACGAGCCGCTACTATGACCAAGTCACCTTTGCCAAAACCGCCGGTTTTATCATTTAGATTTAAAAATCCGGTATCAACACCGATAAGTTTTGAATTGCCTTGTTTTTTTCTCTCTTCTATCTCTTTTAGTGTTGATACTATTATATCTTTTGACTCTCTAAAATCATCGCTTATGCTCTCTTGCGTTATCTCATAAAGCTTTTTTTCTACCAAGTTCATAACATCATCAATTGGTAAATTATCCTCTACCGTTACTTTCTTTATCTCTGTAGCAAGCGTTACGATAGCTCTTTTTATGGACTTTGATTTTATTTCAGCAGAGTACGCTTTTGTATCTGTTATCGGATTTGACGATAATATCTCCAGCATCAATGTTTCGTCAAATTTGCCGATATCTTGAAGTTTAGATATCAAAAACTCTTCGCTGATAGGTTTCTCTTCCCTTGCTAACTCTTCCATAGCTTTAAAAATATATTGATGAAACGGCAGATAAAAATCTTTAACTTTCAAAATAGCGGCGACATCCTCATATATTTTCGGATCAAATATGATCGCACTTAAAACTGCTCTTTCAATATTTAGATTGTACATATGCTCCATTTAATTTGACTCTTTTATTTTTGCCATTTTTTCTACTTCCTCTACAAACCTATCTACGAGTTTACTCTCTTCGAGTTTTGCTACAACTTCACCTTGAACCATTACAAGTCCGCTTCCCTTGCCATATGCGATCGCCACATCAGCATGCTTAGCTTCGCCTATGGCATTTACCACGCAACCCATTACCGACACATCAAGAGGAGTTTTGATATGTGATAATCTCTTTTCAACTTCTGCAACCGCGCTTACCAAATTTGCTTCTATTCTGCCGCAAGTCGGACAAGAGATGATATTTACGCCATCCTTTGCCCTGCCGCTGTCTTTAAGGATTGCTTTGCCGACTTTTATCTCCTCTTCAAGCTCTCCTGTAATGGAGACTCTCATAGTATCTCCGATGCCGTCAAGCAGCAATGCACCCAAACCTATCGCAGATTTGATAGTAGCATGAAATATAGTCCCCGCTTCCGTTACACCTAAGTGAAAAGGATAGTTATTGAGAGGGCGAAGCATTCGATAAGCTTCCACCGTTCTATCCACATCACTGGCTTTAAGAGATATTTTAATATCAGTAAAATCAAGATCTTCAAGGTATTTTATATTGTACAATGCACTCTCTACCATCCCTTTAGCAGTTGCGCCGTATCTATTTTCAAATTTATTCTCCAAACTGCCGGCATTGATGCCTATCCTTACAGGCAAATTTCTGGCTTTACATGCTTTTACTATCTCTTTTATGCGGCTTTTTTCGCCGATATTGCCCGGATTGAATCTGATGCAGTCAACCCATTTAGCAGCTTCTAAAGCAAGACGATAATTAAAATGAATATCAGCAACTATGGGCAGGCTTGAACGCTCTTTTATAGCTTTAAGAGCAAGCGCATCTTCCATGGTCGGGACTGCAACGCGAACTATATCAGCACCGGCAAAATGAAGCCTGTTTATCTGCTCCACTGTTGCACTTACATCATGTGTGTTGCTAAATGTCATTGACTGTACTGAGATGGGAGCATCTCCTCCCACTGCAACATTGCCTACATATATCTTTTTGGTTGGATATCTATCTTTCATTGACTGCTTTCACTATAAATTATTATGATTTTATCACAAAAAACATAATTTTAAATAATGTAAACACGAAGCACCTTACGAGCAAAGCGAACTCTGAGTATTTACGCTTTTGGCGCTACCTTTACTAAAAAGGTAGCAAAGAAATACTCTTTAGGCAATTATGAAAAATCAATTGCATCCATATCTATCTTAACCCCCGCCGCATTAACACTATGCAAAGCCTTCAAAAGCTCTTTTTGAGAACTTGACTTTACGATGATATGATACCTGTATCTATTCGCGATTTTCTCGATCGGAGCCTTTCCCTCTCCTATGATTTCAATATTTTTAAATCCATGCAACTTTTTAGCTACTGCACTAGTTAAATTTTTTGCCTTTGCAATATCTCTATTTTCAACGATAACTCTAGCTATTCTGGAAATTGGCGGATAAAAAGCCATTTTTCTAAATTCAAGTTCATCTTTGATAAAAAGTTCATAATCACTCAAATATGGCGCAAACTGCTCTTCGTGCTGTGTCTGTATAAGCACCAAAGCGTCTTTATCTCTGCCGCTTCGTCCTGCTATCTGAAACATCAAACTCATTGCTTTCTCTTTGGCTCTAAAGTCAGCAAGCCCTAAAATATGATCAAGCCCCATAATGATCGAAAGCGTAATATCGGGGTAGTCATGCCCCTTGCTTATCATTTGAGTGCCTACAAGTATATCTATCTCTTTTTTTGCCAAACTATTCAGTAAAAAGTCAAGTTTTTTAGGAGTTGTTATGCTGTCTTTGTCAAACTGAGCTATCCTTGCATTTGGCAAATTTTCACCTATTATCTCTACTGCCTCTTTTGTGCCTATCCTACTTGAAACAAGAGGCTCGTATCCGCAAGTTGTACACTTGGTGATTATCGCTTCACTATATCCGCAGTAATGGCATCTTAGGTGGCGGTTATCTCTATGCAGCGTCATGCCGACAGAGCAGAATGGGCATTTGTGGGTATCACCGCATGATGGGCAGTGTAGATATTTGAAATTTCCCCGTGTCGGTAAAAACAGTATTGCCTGCTCATTATTATTTACAGTTTTAACGCAAGCCTCCAATATATCTCTATTTATATCATCTCCGCCAATGAACTTGTATGTTTTATCACTTTTCCTAAAAGCCTCTTTTAGTTTTACGACAGGATAGTTCACATAAGAACTCAATGACGGCGTAGCGCTTGCTAAAAGAACTTTTGCTTTTAGCTTTTCCCCCATCATTACGGCAACATCTCTGGCATGATACCTAGGAGTTGTCATGGCCTTATAGCTGTCATCATGTTCTTCATCCACTATAATAAGTCCCACATTATCTAAAGGCGTAAAAAGAGCTGACCTTGCCCCTGCTACGATCCTAACTTTGCCGCTATAAATTCTATCCAATATATCTGATTTTTGTTTTTTGGATAACTTAGAATGCCACAAAGCTATTTCTTCGCCAAAATATTTTGTAACTCTTTTTTTCATTTGTGGCGTTAGGGAGATTTCCGGCATAAGCATGATCACATTTTTACCTTCTTGCAAAGCATCTGCTATAAGATGAATAAATATCTCTGTCTTACCCGAACCCGTCACGCCAAAGAGGAGCGATCTTTGATGAGTTTTTATCTCTTGCAATGCTTTTTGTTGAGCTGATGTGAGGGTAGGCAGCAGATCATTTGTCATCGCGAACGCAGTGTGGCGATCCACTCTTTTATGGATTGCTTCGTCGCATACTCCTCGCAATGACGCTGATTCGAAAGGTACAAAAAGCGCCAAAGCTTCTGAAATAGTAGAAAAATAGTATATTGATATGAATTTGGCAATCTCAAGCTGCTTTTGACTATAAAAATATGGAGTTATTTCTAAAATTTCAGAGGTTTCAAACTCTGGTTTTGCCACCTCTGCTATTACGGTTGCATATTTGATTGTGCTTTTTACAGGTACTGTTACAATCGTGCCTATCTCAAGTTTTGCTTCACTTGCATAGGTAAGTAGCGGAGCCGATGATTTTGATAATGCTATTTGGTAGTAA
>DYLZ01000019.1:14898-20563 GCA_020721775.1 Sulfurovum sp. | reverse complement strand
GAAAGGTAATCTGTATGAGCTTGTAAGGGATCATGATGGTAATATATCTAAAAATTTAGAATATTATTTGAATTTGAGAGATAAAAATATTACGGCAAAAATGGTTAAATTGATCGAAGAGTTGAGAGTCTATCTAAAAAAAGAGTATATTTTATTTTCTGATCTTGATATGGATAATATCTTAGTAAAAAAAGATAGCGATGATGGTTATAAGCTGGTTGTAATTGATGGCATAGGGGATAATAATCAAATTCCTTTTTTAGAGTACATAAAGCCGTTAGGAATCAAAAGGTGTGATAAAAAGTGGGACTTGTTTAAAAATAGAATAGCTGAAAAATTTCCAAAGATTGTAAAAAATATAAAAAATTTTAATGACGATGATTAGATTCTCATCATAGCATTTTTAACTATCTCTTCATCATTTGCCATATCAAGCCATCTAAATTTCTGTCCGCTCTGCATCGAGCCCTCTAGTATATCGCCGCTGTTTCTAAATTCCAGATCAAGCCTTGCTATATCAAATCCGCTGGCAGTTTGAGCAAATTTTACTAACCTGTCGTTTTGTTTGTTGTGAGTATATAGATAACAGCAGCTTGTAAGTCCTAGCCTGCCGACTCTGCCTCTGAGCTGATGAAGCGTTGCAAGACCTAGTCTCTCGGCTCCTACGATAACCGCAAGCGTCAAACGAGGTAAAGAGATGCCGACTTCAACAACAGTAGTTGCGAGAAGAATATCCCCTTTTTCTCTAAAGGATAACAAAACCTCATCTTTTTCTTTGTCTTTACCGTGAGTTACGAATACATTTTCAAAGTTCTTTTCCCAAAAGCTTCGCGCCTCATCGATCGACTGGTATGGTATCTGTTCGCTTTTCTCCACAAGAGGATAAACTATAAGCACTTGATGATGCGCGGCTATTTCGTCCCTAATGTGAGAGAGCAAAAAAGGAAAATCCTCTTTTGAGATGATGCGTGTAGATATATCCTTATCAAACGGCGTTGTAGTTATCAAGCTAACATCTACAAGGGCTGAGTCCATCATGGCTTGAGTTCTAGGTATCGGAGTGGCTGAGAATTGGAGCATATGAGCTTTTTTATCTTTTTGTGAAACGAGCTTAGATAGTAAATTTCTCTGGTTTGCCCCAAAGCGGTGCTGTTCATCAACCATTACCAGATCGATTTGAGGAAGATCGTCCTTGTAAAGCAGCGCATGAGTACCTATGATAAAGTCGGCATCCTTATACTCTCCTCTATTGTTGCCTTGCATAACAAGCGCTATTTTTACGCTTTTTGGCAAAAACTTAACAGCTTCTTCATATAGCTGTAGCGCTAAAAGCGATGTGGGAGCCATAAGAATGCTCTTACGGGGCAATGCCATCACGGCGCTGGCAAGTATTACTATAGTTTTACCGCTTCCGACATCACCGATCACAACTCTTTTTGCTGCTTTGGCGCTATTTGATAAGTCTTGTCTTATCTCGTTTATAACTTTTTGCTGTTCATCGGTCAGCTGAAATGGAAGCGAATTTATAAACGGTTCGACATCGCCATTTAGTGAAACAGTCGGAGGGAAATCAACTCTTTTGCCTTTTAGTTTTTTAAAATGATTGTATGCTTCTATGGTTTTTAATATTTTTAAAATATCGTTTCTATGCGTTTTAAAAGGCAGAATATCATCTGTTTTTTTTGGAAAATGAAGAGCTAAAATAGTTTTTATTTCAAGCTCATTTAAACCCTCTTTTTTCAAATTTTCATAATTGATAAGAGATCCGATCATTTGCAAAATTTCACTATTTTTAAATGTTGTCTTGTATTTAGGAATGATCTTGTCTATCGTAGTAATTTTTTTTGGCTGCAATAACTGCAAAAAGCCGTTAAATTGCGTTAACTTGCCTTTGATAAAAAGCTCAGCCCCAACACTAAAAACAGTGTAATGATATGGAGTAACTTTAAATAGCGTTGCAGATACAAATCTTTTGAATTTTGGCAAAAATAGATTTATCTGAAGTCTGTCGCCTAATTTTTTAACATTTTCAACACGAGCTAAGGCAACGATCTCCTCTCCGGCTATCAAAGCTTCAGATAAGGTAGTATCGTCATAATTGGCGGGGATCAAAAGCGCCAAATCCAACAATGATGAAAATTTTAATTTTGAGAGTATCTCTTTTTGTTTTAGCATCCGTTACCTCTGATATCGGTATGTTATCAAAAAGATTTAAATTTTGTCAATTTACTTTTTGGTTACTATCCCAAATGATAATTTAGTTATCTCTTTGTGCGATGCAATAAACTCATTCATCTCTTTTAGCGTAACGCTCTGTATAAGCTTATTTTGTTCAGCAGAAAACCCCAAAGGTCTGCCGTGATAATAATCGTCAAAAGCGCGATTAAGTCTTTGTGAGAGCGTTTCTACTCTAAGAGCTTCACTGCCTACTAAAAACTCTTTTGCTTCATCAAGCTCTTTTTGCGTTATACCGTTTGTAATAAAATCTCTTATAACTTCCTTTATTAACTCTTTAGCTTTATCTTCATTTTCAAGTTTTGTTTGTAAATATCCGCTTAGATAGCTTGCGCTTTTTGTTCTTTGTAAACTTGCATAAGCACTGTAAGCAAGTCCTCTTTTTACCCTTATCTCTTCCATTATACGGCTACCAAAACCGCCTCCGCCCAATATATACTCCATCACTTTTGCTTTATACTGTTCATTTGAACTATAGTCAAAATCAAAAGGCGCGCCAAAATATATATATGCTTGCTGTGTGTCGCTGTTGTGATTATATTTTATGATCTCTTTATCCGAAGCTTTTATCTTCGGAAGGATCTTTGGATCAACATGAGGCAAAAGTAACAAAATATTTTTTGTTATAGACTTTGCATCATCAAGTTTCAAATCGCCGCCTATAACCATAATCGCATTATTGTAACCCAAATGTGAATGTATAAAATCTTTTATTTCATCAAGCGAAATAGATTTTATACTTTTTGGAGTCCCTTCGTACTCTCGCGCCAATGCGGATCCTTCAAAGATATTTTGTCTAAGTGTTAATGCTCCTTGGTAGTCAAAATCGCTTTTCTTTTGCTCCAGCCATCCAAGTTTTTGCATCTTAACTTTTGAGAGGGCATCATCAGTGTAATTTGGATCTTTTAGCAACTCTTCAAGCAAGCTAACCGCACTTTTAAATTCACTTTTAAGGCAGTTTAGAACAATGACAAAATTTTCTCTTCCCGCATAAGATGATATACTGATGGCTTTATCGTCAAGTTTTGCGGCATATCCCACGCTTCCGCTCTTTTTCGTTCCTTCATTGAGCAGAGCCGCACTTAGGGAAACAAGCCCATCTTTTTTAGAACTTAGCTGACCGCTATTTTGAAAAACTATTTGCATGGACACAATAGGAAGAGCTTTGTTTTCCTCAAAGATCAGAGGAACTTTTGTCCCCTTTATCTCAACATCAGATAAAATTGCAGCCATAATTTCTCCTGTAAAAAATAAAAATCCAAATATTGTAAAGATAATCTTTTTCAAAATATCTCCAAAATCTCATAAGCTGTATTGCGTTTAGCAGGAATTTCTCCTACATCTTTTATAAGTCTTATCATCTCATCTTGATTCATTGCATTTTTTGCTCCTGCGGCTGAGACAACATTTTCTTCCATCATAGTTGAGCCAAGGTCATTTGCCCCGTACATTAGAGCGAGTTGACCGATATAACTTCCTTGCGTTACCCATGAGCTTTGAATATTTTTGAAATTGTCCAAAAATAGTCTTGCAACTGAGAGAAGTCTCAAATATCTATTTGAAGATTGTTTCTCAATTTGCGGGATCTCTTGTTTAAGCTGTGTATTGTCGCTTTGAAATGACCACATGATAAAAGCCCTAAAACCGCCAGTCTCATCTTGAAGTTTTCTTATCAAATCCCAATGCTCTACAATTTCTCGTGTCGTTTCAACAGTGCCGTACATCATTGTTGCAGTTGATCTCATACCTATTTTGTGTGCACATCTATGGACTTCAAGCCAAGTGGCAGTATCAAGTTTTTTGGGCGCTATAATATCCCTAACTCTATCGCTTAATATCTCTGCTCCCGCTCCGGGAATTGAGCTGAGTCCCTTTGCTTGAAGTCGTTTTAAAACCTCTTTGATAGTTATATGCGACCTTTTCGCAATGTAGTCTATCTCGATAGCCGAAAACCCGTGGATAGTCACATTTGGATATTTTTTGTGGATATGCTCAACCAGATCTTCATACCACTCGATCTCAAGCTTTGGATGAACGCCGCCTTGAAACAATATCTGAGTGCCGCCTATCGCAACCAACTCGTCAATTTTTTTATCTATCTCATCAAAACTGAGTATATATCCGTCATCTTCTTTTTCATGACGATAAAATGCACAGAATTTACAGTCAACCCAGCATACATTTGTATAATTTATATTTCTATCGACTACAAAAGTTGTAATGCCATCAGGATGAAGTTCTTTTTTTCGCTTCAGCGCCATTGCACCCAAAGTTTTTAGATCGCCGTTTTCTATCAAGTCAACGGCTTCATCAATGCTCATTCTTTTCATATGTTTCTCTTGCTATTTTTAAGTTTTTCTTATTTATACCTTTCTTTTTAATAAAGAAAAGTACCAAAAGAAAAGCGACACAAAAGCAAATCGCTACCGTGTCTGCTATGACCTTAAAGCGGTCGCAGACACTGGCTTTCAAGGATGCATTTGTGTCAATTCATTTTAATTATTTAACGAGTCTAAAACACCGTTTATAAATTGCGGCGATCTATCATCCGCAAGCTCTTTAGCAAGCTCAACCGCTTCATTTATAATAATAGCCTTGTCGGTCTTGGCAATAAGTATCTCATAAGCGCCAAGTCTCATGATAGCTTTTTCAATCTTGCCTATGGTATTCATATTCCAACTATCTAAATGTTTTGATATTTCACTGTCTATAGCGCTTAAATTGTTTATTACCCCTGTAAAAAGTTCTCGTGAAAAATCTCTTTGTTTATTGCGTATCTTTTGTTCTTCTAAGATATCGTCAAAAAAATCATTAATAGCATCATTGCCCACATCGTAAGCATACAAAAGTCCTACTACTGCACTTCTGGCTTGGTGTCTTGTAGCCATTTACAGCTCACCGTAAAGATTTATAAGCTCTATCAAACCGACCATAGCCTCAGCCCCTTTGTTGCCTGCTTTTGTTCCTGCTCTCTCTATGGCTTGCTCTATATTGTCAACCGTAAGCACTCCGAATGTTACAGGTTTACCATATTTTAGCGTTACATTTGCAATACCTTTTGTAGCTTCTGCAGAAACATAGTCAAAATGCGGTGTTGCGCCTCTGATAACAGCTCCTAAGCAGCATACTGCATCATACTTTCCGCTTGCAAGAGCGCGATCTAGCGCAAATGGTATCTCAAATGCGCCGGGTACCAGTATCAGATCAAGATTTGCCACATCCCCTCCATGTCTTGCGTAAGCATCTTTTGCACCTTCAACCAGTCTGTCTGTTATAAAATGGTTAAATCTTGCATTTATTATCGCTACTTTTTTTGTAGTATCTACTTTCAAATTTCCTTCTACTATTTTCATAATTTTCCTTATTAAAACAAATAAAAACTTAGTTTATTTTACCATATATATTATGTATTCCTGCTTTCTCAGGAATA
>DYLZ01000019.1:11211-14798 GCA_020721775.1 Sulfurovum sp. | reverse complement strand
ACACTCACACTCACACTCACACACTTAACTCTATTCTACAATTTCTCTAATAGCATCTATCTGTCCGACCAACTTTGAAAGATCATCCAATTTGATCATATTTGGTCCATCACTAAGAGCGATACTAGGATCAAAATGTGTTTCAAAGAAAAAACCGTCCACTCCGACAGCGGCAGCTGCACGGCTCAGGTATGGCACAAATGTACTGTCTCCTCCGCTGCTTTCCCCGCCGCTTGCAGGCATCTGTACAGAGTGTGTTGCGTCAAATATAATAGGTGCAAACTCTCTCATGATCACAAGTCCTCTCATATCAACTACTAAATTGCCGTATCCAAATGTACTTCCTCTCTCACACAGCCATACTCCGTACTTTTGCGCATTTTCAAAACTTACCTCGTCGCATCCTCTGGTTTTAAGTACTTTACCTACTGAGTGCTTCATCGCTTGCGGAGCTAAAAACTGTCCTTTTTTTATATTGACGATCGCATCTGTTTTAGCGGCAGCTACAAGCAGATCGGTCTGGCGGCAAAGAAAAGCAGGTATTTGCAAGATATCGGCAACTTCTGCTGCACTTTTTGGCTGACTTGCATCATGAACATCAGTAAGTATTTTATACCCGAATGTATCTTTTACTTCTTGAAGCAGTTTAAGCCCTTCGTTAAGTCCTGGTCCTCTAAAGCTCTCTATGCTTGTTCTGTTGGCTTTATCAAAACTGGCTTTAAAATAAAAATCTTTTGTGCAATCCTCATGATAAGGCATCAAGCTTTCCGCAATTCTCATAACATTTTCTCTGTTCTCTAGCACACATGGCCCGGCAATTAATATCATTTTCTACCTTTTTTATTTGATTATTTTCTTCTTATATTATTTTGGCTTTATGCTAACCAAAAAGCCGGATATTATAACAAGGATTATACCTAAAATTGTAAGAAAATCAGGCATATCATCCCCTAAAATTACTCCTATCATTGTTGCAAATATGATATTTGAATAACTAATGGCACCTACTATACCAGCTTTTGAAGATGAGTATGCCTTTGTCATCAAAAGCTGTGAAATGGTTGCACTCACTCCAACGCCTGCTATCATATACCAATCAAAAAGAGTTGGCGCTTTAAACTGTGAAAATATAAAATCATCATTTTTTATATCGAACAAATGCGCCAATCCCATAAATACGACCGGTCCTATGGAGCCTACAAGCATAAACGAGAGGGTAATAGATCTTGTTTCATAATATTTTCTAAGTTCTCTTATGGATGTATAAGCAAGCGCGGCGCCAATTCCGGAGAGCAGCCCAAGAATATCATATATACCGAAAATAAAATTTTGCGGTTTAGCAACAAGCACAACGCCCGCAAAACCTACAATTACGGCAAATACAGCATAATTTGAGAGTTTTTCTTTTAAGAAAATATAAGCAAAGATCGCAACAAATATGGGTGATATTTTATTGTAAAGCGCTGCTTGACCTAACGGGATAAAAGCTAAAATATAAAAAAAAGCTACAAGCGAAAAAAAACCTGCAACTCCGCGAAACAACAGAAGTAAAGGTTTACCGCCTGTTTGATGCAAAGGAAATTTAAACAATGTCACAGAGATAAAAATAACTCCTATGATATTTCTAAAAAATGTTATCTCCATAGCGCTCATATTTTTGCTTAACTCTTTTACAAAACCGCCCATAATGGCAAAAAAAAATGATGCGCCGAGCATTAAAAGTATAGCTCTGTTTTCTATCTTACACATTTAAACCCGATTTTTTATTTGAATGATACATTTTATATCTTAAGAGTGGCTCTAAAAATTTGTTCAGCATGGCGATTTTTAGAGATGCCCTTAATATTGTTTTATCTTTTAATAGTTAAAGTTATATAATCGCAAAAAAATTTGAAAGTTTGCCAAAATGTTAAGATCTACGCATGACACGCTGCAGCCAAAAATAGTTGAGTTTCTCAAAAAACGAAAATACTCATTTAAAGATTTTATCAGTGATGTTATGGCGGGGCTTAGTGTAGCTATCATAGCGCTTCCTCTTGCCATGGCTATCGCAATTGCGTCAAACCTGCCGCCGGAGCGTGGAATATTCACAGCAATCGTTGCCGGATTTCTCATCTCTGCTCACGGAGGCAGCAAATTTCAAATAGGCGGACCAACTGCTGCGTTTATCGTAACTGTTGCCACTGTGGCCATGAAGCATGGATATGACGGGCTAGTCCTTGCTACCATAATGGCGGGTATAATTTTGGGAATAATGGCTATTTTTAGAGCCGGTGAGCTTATAAAATTTATACCTCATCCGGTAATTGTCGGCTTTACTTCAGGTATTGCTTTACTTATTGCATTTTCACAGCTTAGAGATTTTTTTGGATTGAACATATCGAAAATACCGCCTGACTTTATAGAAAAACTTCAAGTCTATATAGCGCATTTACATGAGACAAATTTTGTTGCAGTAATTGTGGCTATGGCTTCAATATTGATATTAATACAATCAAAAAAATATATTCCAAAAATACCGGGACCGATCATAGTGGTAGTAATTTCAAGCATTGTTGTTATGCTGTTTGATCTTCCGGTTGAAACCATTGAAAGTAGATTCGGCTCAATTCCTTCTATGCTTCCAACGCCAACATGGCCTGATATCACATTTGAAAAACTAAGACTTTTATTACCGGATGCTATAACCATAGCTACATTGGCTGCCATAGAATCCTTACTCTCAGCAGTCGTTGCAGATGGTATGACAGGTACAAAGCATAAACCTAACGCAGAACTGCTCGGTCAAGGGGTAGCAAATGTAGCATCCGGAATTTTTGGAGGATTACCTGCAACAGGAGCGATAGCCAGAACTGCTGCAAATATAAAAGCCGGAGCTAAAAGTCCTATTTCCGGAATGATGCATGCTATTTGGGTATTTATTTTTATGATAGCGCTTGCTCCTTTTATAGTAAAAGTTCCGCTTGCGGCTCTTAGCGCCATATTAATGATAGTAGCTTGGAATATGGCTGAAATTAAACATTTTAAAGAAATTATGAATGCTCCAAGAGCAGATAGGGTAGTGTTGATAACCACTTTTGCTCTTACTATTTTAGTAGATCTTAACTTTGCTATACAAGCAGGCATCGCATTAGCTTCAATTCTTTTCATAGACCAAATGATGAAGGCAACAAAAATAAAGCAAGTTGGCCCGGAAGAAGAGAACGATCCCGACTCAATAGCAAACAAAATCATACCGCCAAATACAGAAGTTTTTGAGATAGAAGGTCCGCTTTTCTTTGGAGTTGCAGAAAAACTTGTCGATACGATCGAACTCTTTGAAAAACAACCAAAAGTATTTATTTTACGCATGAGATATGTTCCGCTTATTGATGCTGCAGGTTTGAATGCATTAGATATACTGTACAATAGATTAAAACATCACGGTACAACATTGATACTATCAGGCGTTAATAGAAATGTATATAGATTTATTGTTAGGGCGAAGTTGGATGAAAAAATTAAAAAAGAGAATATATGCGATCATATAGATAAAGCTATAACTAGAGCCAATGAGCTCATTGGCTCATAATATTTAGAGGCGCCCT
>DYLZ01000019.1:0-11111 GCA_020721775.1 Sulfurovum sp. | reverse complement strand
AAAGCTATAACTAGAGCCAATGAGCTCATTGGCTCATAATATTTAGAGGCGCCCTATATCCTTTTGTTGATTTTAGACATTATATTATAACTATCGTGTGAAAAATGTGAAATTGGTTTTATGGCTTATTATGATATAATAGAGTCAAATAGATATAGGAAAATTATGAAAAAAGTAGTCATATTAGGTCGTCCAAATGTGGGCAAGAGTTCATTTTTTAACCGACTTGCCAAGCAAAGAGATGCTATCACTTCTGATGTATCAGGAACTACAAGAGATATTAAAAAAAGAATAGTAACGATCTCTGAAAATAGAGAATTTGAAGTAATTGATACAGGCGGGATCGATGAGGGCAGTGAACTTTTTAGCAAAGTTGCAGAGCTTTCTTTTAGGGCGGCGGAAAATGCGGATATAATTATTTATATGGTGGATGGGAAAATGCTGCCTGATGAAGAGGATAAAAGACTATTTTACCGTTTACAAAAATTAAACAAGCCTATCGCTCTGCTTATAAATAAGATAGACAACGACAAAGAAGAGAACGATAGAGCTTGGGAATTTTCTTCGTTTGGGGCTAAGGATATGTTCGCTGTGTCAGTAAGCCACAATAGAAAATTTAACCCGGTATATAATTGGTTAGAGAAACATATACCGCCGCTTAAGGAAAAATCTTTGGCGCTAAACGAAGAGTTTGACCCGCTTTTTGATGAACCTATTGTTGAAACAAAAAAAGAAGATGACAAAACAATAAAAGTAGCAATAATTGGCAGAGTAAATACCGGCAAAAGTTCGCTTTTGAACGCTCTGCTTAAAGAAGAGCGAAGCGTAGTGAGTGATGTGGCCGGCACAACGATAGATCCTGTTGATGAAAGTATAACTTACGGTGATCATAACATAACATTCATTGACACGGCGGGGATCAGAAAAAGAAGCAAGATACTCGGCATCGAAAAATTCGCGCTTGGCAGAACGGAAAATATGCTTAAAGAGGCAAATATCGTACTGCTTGTCATTGATGCGACCGTTGGTGTAACGGAGCTAGATGAAAGAGTGGCGGGGCTTATAGACAAACATCATCTTGCTTGTTTAATAGTCTTAAACAAATGGGATATAAAAGATGATAAGACTTATGAAGAAGCTGTTGCTAATGTCAGATATAAACTAAAATTCTTACACTATGCTTCACTTATCACGATTTCAGCCAAAACAGGACTTAGAGTTCATAAAATCCTCGATGAGATCATAGCGATATACAAGCGATATACTATGAGAATACCGACATCAAAACTAAATGAGG
This sequence comes from Sulfurovum sp., assembly GCA_020721775.1. Lineage (GTDB taxonomy): Bacteria > Campylobacterota > Campylobacteria > Campylobacterales > Sulfurovaceae > BN30871. Next base: position 9,814 of record DYLZ01000019.1, on the reverse strand, counting down.
TTATAAAAGAAGCTATCACTCGCCACCATGTACCGTCACATAACGGAGCAAATGTTAAGATCAAATTTGCAACACAATTTGACACCAAACCTCCAAGAATTGCGCTTGTTTCTAATTTTCCTGATTTTATACACTTTAGTTATATCAGATATTTAGCTAATTTCTTGAGAGAAAGGTTTGATTTTGAGGGAGTTCCACTTGAAATAGTGGCAAGAAAAAGAGGCGAAAGAGAAGAAGATAGAGAAAACTAATGGAGATAAAAAGATAATATGAGAGTATTAACAGGAATACAAGCAAGCGGAAAACTGCACATTGGAAACTATTTTGGGGCAATGAAGCCGATGATAAAATTGCAAGAAGAGAATGAACTTTTTACTTTTATAGCAAATTATCATTCTCTTACATCTTCAACCGATGCCGCATTGCTTCGTGATCTTACGCTTGAAGCGGCAGTTGATTATCTTTCCCTTGGACTTGATCCAAACAAAACAACATTTTGGATACAAAGCGATGTGCCTGAAGTCCTTGAGCTTTATTGGATACTGTCTAAATTTACCCCTATGGGTCTTCTTGAGCGGGCGCATAGCTACAAAGATAAAGTTGCAAAAAATATACCGGCATCTCACGCTCTGTTCTCATATCCTGTACTTATGGCCGCTGATATTTTACTTCTTGATACCGACAAAGTTCCGGTAGGAAAAGACCAGATCCAACATGTAGAAATAACTCGTGATATTGCCATAAAATTCAACAATAAGTATGGTAATATCTTGACAATCCCAGAGTATATAGTAGATGACAATGTGGCTACCATAGTTGGTCTTGACGGTGAAAAGATGAGTAAAAGCTATGGCAATACCATAGATATATTTATGGATGAAAAAGCTTTACAAAAACAGTGCAACAAAATAGTTACCTCATCAACTCCGCTTGGCGAGCCTTTGGATTTTGAAAATTGCAATGTTTACAAGATCGCTTCATTGTTTTTAGATGATGATGGAAAGAAAGAGCTTCAAATGAGATATAAAAGCGGACTTGAGGGTTATGGAAGTTTTAAAAAATATCTCAAAGAGCTTATTTGGAATGAATTTGAGGCAGCAAGAGAAAAAAGAGAATATTACCAAAGCCATATTGACGAAGTAAAAGAGATACTCTCTTTCGGAGCAAATAAAGCAAGGGCTATTGCTAAAGAAAAAATTAGAACAGTTAAAGATGCTGTAGGGTTATGGTAGATTTTTTTAGACTTGCTGATCTTGTAGGAATTATCGCTTTTGTTATAAGTGCGCTTAGCATTTCTACAAAAGAGAGGCTTGATATACTCGGTCTTTTTATAATCGCTTTTTTAAATGCGCTTGGCGGCGGGGTAATAAGAGATATATTGGTAGATAGAGCGCCAAACAGTTTTATACATATTGATAATGTTGTGGTGGTGATATTTACTATTTTTGTAGGACTTGCGCTAAAACTTCATCAAAAAAATATAGATAGAAATATACTTTTTGTAGTAACTGACAGTATCGGCCTTGTATCTTTTGCCATTGCCGGAGCATTGATGGGGTTACATGCAGAATTTACTGTTTTTGGCGTAATGCTCATAGCTCTTATCACGGCTGTCGGCGGTGGAGTAATGAGAGATATTTTGTTAAATCAAGTGCCATTGCTTCTTAAAAGTGATTTTTATGGAAGTGTCGCGCTTCTAGTCGGTTTGATAATATATCTACTTGATTATTTTAGCGCGCTAAATAGTCTATCTCTAAGTATCGTATTTATAGTTGGATTTGCAATTAGAATGGTGGCTTTCAAGCTTGATTGGCACTTGCCAAAAATAAAAGGTTAATTTGAAAAAATATCAAATAAAAAATAAATTAAATGTTTATATGCTCCACTTCGTATTTTTTACCTAAAATCATCTCTACCATACTCCCGCTTATTTTACCCGTTGAAAGTATTTTAAGACTATTTTCATTGTCACATTTCATAGAATTATTACAAAGTTCATTTACTCTTTTTGTGATTGCATGGGAAGTTTCGATCAAGTTTATATCATTATGCATAACTTTTTTTATCGATTCTCCTACAAGGGGATAATGCGTGCATCCAAGCACTATGGCATCCACTCCGGCTTCTCTCATAGAAGAAAGCCAATTTTGGAGCATTGAAATTGTTTTTGGCGTATCAAGTTCGCCGTTTTCTATCTGCTGAACCAATCCGGGGCAAGCCTGCTCAAAGATATCAACTTTATATTGTCTTGATAACTCATCTCTTAGCAGTTTGTATTTTTCGCCATTTAGTGTGGCAGGAGTTGCTAAAACTCCTACTTTTTTACTCTGAGAATGAGATATGGCCGGTTTTAGCCCCGGCTCTGTTCCGATAATAATGAGGTTTTTGTATTTTACTCTTAACTCTTTTATGGCTGCGCTTGTTGCCGTATTGCAAGCGATAACAAGCGCATCTATATGAAATTTATCTATAAAATACTGTGTTATCTTAGCGCTAAAATCTATGATCTGCTTTTGTGTTTTTTCACCATAAGGTGCATTTGCGGTATCTGCTATATAAATTATATCTGCTCCATGTAAATTTTCAAGCATAGTTTTTACTATTGTCAGCCCGCCAAGCCCGGAATCAAAAACACCTATTTTCATATTTACCGCCAATCAATAGATTGCGTCGCTTGCTTCTCGCACCAACACACTCCCACTCCCACTCACACTCACACCCAAACTCACACTCACACTAACTTACGCGCCATCATTCATCATGGACAAAAACTCTTCATTACTTTTTGTTTTTAGCATTTTAGAGAATAAAAATTTAAGCCCCTCGACCTCTTCCATGGTCTGCATTGCATTTCTAAGAGCCCAAACTTTTTGCAGTATTTCCGGACTTGTGAGCAGCTCTTCTTTTCTGGTTCCTGATTTTGTTACATCGATTGCAGGATAAATTCTTCGTTCGCTGATATGACGGCTTAAGACTACTTCCGAGTTGCCCGTACCCTTAAACTCTTCAAAAATTACCTCATCCATCTTGCTTCCTGTCTCTATAAGCGCAGTTGCAATGATTGTCAAGCTCCCGCCTTCTTCTATATTTCTTGCTGCCCCAAAAAATCTTTTTGGTTTATGCAGCGCATTTGCATCAACCCCGCCGCTTAGCACCTTACCGCTGCTTGGCGTTACTGTATTGTAAGCACGGGCTAGTCTTGTGATAGAATCAAGAAGTATGATGACATCTTTGCCAAGCTCAACTCTTCTTTTTGCTCTCTCTATTACCATTTCAGCTGTTCTAATATGATTTTGAGCCGGAAGGTCAAATGTAGAGCTGTAAACTTCTCCTTTTACAGAGCGCTGCATATCTGTAACCTCTTCGGGTCTCTCATCGACAAGAAGTACCATAAGTGTTGCATCAGGGTTATTGTATGTGATGCCGTGAGCAAGCTCTTTTAGAAGCTCCGTTTTACCTGTTCTTGGAGGCGCGACTATCAAAGCTCTTTGCCCTTTACCGATAGGAGTAAATAGATCGAGTACCCGACCGGTTAATTTCATAGGATTGTATTCTAGTTTTAACTTTTCATTTGCATAAAGAGGTGTCAAGTTATCAAAAAGAGGTCTTTGTTTTGATATCTCAGGAGAAAGATAATTGATAGCTTCGATCTTCAAAAGCGCATAATATTTCTCTTGATCTTTTGGGGGTCTTACCTGTCCTGTTACAACATCTCCGTTTCTAAGTGAAAAGAGTTTTATTTGAGTTCCGCTTACATAAGTGTCATTGCTGGAATTTGCAAAATTTCCATCAAGCGATCTCAAGAAACCATACCCGTCATTCATAAGCTCAAGTATGCCTGTAAATAGTATATATCCGCCCTGGCTTACTTGTGATTTTAAAATTTCAAATATCAGATCTCGTCTTGGATATTCATGGGGATTTTCAACTTTCATGTCATCGGCAATTTCTAGAAGTTCTTGAAGTGTTTTTTGCTGCAGGTCTTCTATCTTATAACCTTCAACCGGAACATGCGTTCTATTTTTTTTACTGCTTGTATTTGATTTCTTTGTATTGGTTGATTCGCTCATTTGACCTCTTTGTAGTTAGATGGGGTAAATTACAGTAGATTATTTGACACTAAGTCAATTTAATTATACAATACGCAATATAAAATTTAATTTAAAAACAAATAGATACGAATATTTAGATAAAATTTAAAGAAACAATATAACATGGAGTAAAAGTGGCTGATGTAAAGTGTACACACTGTGGTCTTGTATTTGATGAGAGTGCGATGATAGTTGAAGTAGAGGGAGATAAAACACTCTTCTTTTGCTGTCATGGATGTCAAGGAGTATATCATCTTCTCTCCTCCGAAGGTCTTGATACATTTTATGATAAATTAGGCAAAACAACTCTAGCTCCGCCTAAAAATCAAAACTTTGAAGACTTAGAAAAATTTGATCTGGAAGGTTTTAGAAACAAGTATGTCAAAGTCAACGAAGACGGCTTAAATGAAGTTAACCTTATCATAGAAGGCATCCACTGTTCTGCTTGTGTATGGCTAAATGAAAAAATTCTTCATAAGACAGACGGTATCATAGAGGCAACTATAAATTACACGAACAATAAAGCAAAAGTCGTATGGGACAACGACAAGGTCAAACTTTCCCGCATCATAGAGGTTATCAGATCTATCGGCTATGATGCTTTTGCATACGATCCTGCTTTGCAAGAAGCAAGAGCTTTGAAGACTAGGAGGGATTACTACAGCAGGATCTTGGTCGCTGTTTTTGGCATAATGAATATCATGTGGATAGCAGTTGCGCAATATACCGGATATTTTACAGGTATAGAACAAGGGCATAAAAATATCTTAAATGTTGCAGAATTTGTCATAGCAACTCCTGTGCTTTTTTACAGCGGCTGGGTATTTTTCAGAGGTGCATATTTTGGTTATAAAAACCGTATGATAAATATGGATGTCCTTGTTGCCACAGGAGCAACACTCTCCTACTTATACTCTATATATGTCATGATAACCCAAAGAGGAGAAGTTTACTTTGATTCTGTCGTAATGATCATAACTTTTGTTTTAGTTGGAAAATATTTGGAGGTTTTAGGCAAAAAGCATGCTGTTGACACGCTTGATCTCTTAACTAGCACCATACCGACAGAAGTTGTGGTTATAAAAAACGATCAAAAAAATCTTACGGCGCTTGAAAATGTCAAGGTCGGAGACATCATAGAGGTAAAAGCCGGAGAAAAGATAGTGATAGACGGCATCATCAAAGAAGGCTCGGCATCTTTTGATGAGAGTTCCCTTACGGGAGAAAGTTTGCCGCTTTTAAAGCAAATCGGCAGCAATATACTTAGCGGCTCTGTATGCTTGGATAGCACCATAAGATATGAAGCGACCAAAGACTCATCATCTTCACTTCTTCACTCCATAGTAACGCTTCTTGAGGATTCTATCACCAAGAAACCTAAGATAGAACAACTTGCAAACAGCGTATCAGGGTACTTTTCAGTTATCATACTTTTGATCGCATCTGTAACATTTTTGGGGTGGTATTATCTCGGAAATGCAGGATTTGAAAAATCTCTTATCATATCTATCTCTGTGATTGTGATAGCATGTCCGTGCGCTCTTGGTCTTGCAACTCCCATGTCAACACTTATGGGCATAAGCTTAGCGGCAAAGCGCGGTATATTGTTTAAAGAAGCCTCAAATCTTGAAACCTTAGCAAAATGCGATATCATAGCGCTTGATAAAACCGGTACTTTAACTGAAGGCAAACCAAAGGTTATAAAGGCAAATTTTTTAAAAGAGTTTGATATCTCTTTGCTTTACTCTTTAGTAAGCAACTCAAACCACCCCATAAGTCAAGGGATAAAAGATTATATCGCTCAAAACTTTGAAAACTTCCAAGAATTAAAGCTATGCGACATAAACTCCATACAAGCAAAGGGAATAAGCGCAACATATAGTGGACAAAAGATATTTGGCGGAAATAATGCCTTAATGATCGATAACGGCATAGCGGTAAAAAACATTACAGAAAATTTAGTGTTTAACTTTGCCGTAAATGATGGACTTGCAGCTACATTTGAGCTCAAAGATACGCCAAAAAAGGGAGCGAAAGAGATGGTAAATACACTTAAATCGCTGGGGCTAAAAGTAGTAATGCTTACAGGAGATCATGAAAAAAGCGCTAAAAATATTGCAAGTGAACTTGGCATTGATGATATAAAATGGAACCTGCTGCCTGCCGGCAAAGCTGAAGTGATAGATGATCTTCATAAACAAAATAAAAAAGTTATCATGGCAGGAGACGGTATAAATGACTCTATCGCATTAGCCAAATCTGACATTGCCATAGCTATGGGAAATGGGGCTGACATTGCCATAAGTGTTAGCGATGTTGTGATCTTAAATGAAAATATAGCCAAAATTTCAGAAGCAGTACAAATATCCAAAAGAGCATATAAGGCAATAAAAGAAAATCTATCACTTTCGGTTATTTACAATATTATAGCCATACCTCTTGCTGTTGCCGGATTTGTATATCCTCTGGTTTCAGCTCTTTCTATGAGCCTAAGTTCGCTCATAGTTGTAGGAAATTCTATAAGAATAAAAAGATTAAAATTTAAATAAAGAGTAAAAATAGGAGCAAATAGTGAGTAATAATATAATGATATTGATGTTGAGCGTATCTACATTTCTCGGAGCATTGGGGCTTGCCGCTCTTATATGGGGTATTAGAACCGGTCAATTTGACGATCAAAGCAAATTTATAGACGGTCCAAGATACGACAACGAAGAAGACCTCAGGGACGCTGTTATGATGGAAGAAAAGAAAAAAGCGCAAGAGGCAAAGAGCAAAAGAGAAAAAGAGTATGGACCGTCGGATTAAATTTAAGGGCGCCTCTAAAAATTAGTATATTTCATAGAAGAAAAATTTTTTATGCATCTTTTAACTGCTTTGGATCATTGATCTGTAGTCGATAATCAAGTATACAATACAATATATTGCTTTTTTATATATTTTGTAGTATTATAGTAAATGGGTATAAATACGGAGTTTTAAAATATCTTAGGGGGTGCAAAATGAATAGGATTTTAAGAAATATAATGAAAAAGAATAATATACAAACCAATAAATTTTCCAAAAAATGGTTAATAGTTATCGGAATAATTTTGGCTGGTATATTTGTTTGGGCTGCTGATGCCGGTAATTCATTTGACACGGCAACGCTTGTAGAGCCAAATGGTACAGCTGAAACTTATACTCTTGATAGTAGCGAAATGAGTTCCGGACTTCCTCCTACTAGTACAGATGAAGATTATTTTAAAATAGTATTGCCAACAGCTGGCACGCTTACCTTGGAATCTACTGATGCAGACTTTTGGCTATATGCTTATTTATATGATAGTTCAAAAAATGAAATTGCCTCTGATACTATTGAGGCTTTTGACCCTAGTTCTTGGCCAAATATGCTAAGTAAAGACTTTTCAATTTCTGTGGATTTACCTGCAGGAACATATTATCTCAAAGTGGGAACTTATTGGAATCCTATGAGTTTAATAGGTGGTTTCATAGGTGGTTCAGGTGGCAGTACAACTTATAAATTTGGCTCGAAGTTTGATACACCTGTGTATAGTCCAAAATCGAGTCAATTCAATGTAGAAAAGCTTAACGCTAGTGATGGAGACTATGCTCTAAATACACAAGTTACAGGCAATCAGTTTGATCTTCAGGTAGTCCATTATGCAGATGACTTGAAAACAAAAACACCATTTACTGGTGATGTTCAAGTAGAGCTTGTCGATGCTGGTGCCGCAAGTGGATCAGACTGCAGAAGCTTTAAGTCAGTTGATGTCAATCAAACTGTATTTTTAAACAATGAGGAAAGCAAACAATTTACTGTGACTACCGACAAAGCCATCAGAAATGCTGCAATGCGGCTATGGGGTTTAAAAGATAAAGATGGTAATATTATTTCTTATCATTGTACGCCTGAAGCTTGTTATAAAAGTGTTTATGTACGATACTATAAAAAATATGGGGATAGAACATGTGACAATTCTTGCAAAACAAGCAATGAAGAAAGAGAGTGTTATGAGTGTTTGGTGGATAATTATGGACAAGCCTACTGCTCAAGAGATAATTTCTCTGTTCGTCCATATGGGGTAGAACTCACTGTAAAAAGTAAGGCTACTGAAATTCAAAAAAATGATACTAATGCAAACAATATCCCAAATCTCATAAGCGGTTTGACAAATGATTACACTGTGCAAATGAGAGCAAAAAGCGCAAATGGAAATGATACTACAGGATATGGCTTTAGGAAATTGGCTACTGATGTTAGAGATGTATTAAATAGCAAATTTGATGAACTTAGAGAATTTTTCGGTCTAAAGTTTGACAATAACAAAACAAATAGCAAAGATATAACAAAATGTGCTGACAGTTCACACAAGAGATTTGAGAAAGGGGATTCTGATTCTGTATGGAAACTTGAAAATGATAATGTTGGAAATTATGATGTAGTGTTAGTGGATAGAAACTGGACAGAGGTGGATCAGGCCGGTTACAAATATAGATCACCGGCAGTTGATAACAGCAAAAGTGATTGCATCGAAAAAAGTACCGAGCTATATAATAGTGGCAAAAACTTAAGCGGTTGTGATGTGCAGTCTTTTGAAGTAAATAGCGACGCCAAATTTAACAAAATACCGGTCAAATTCGTTCCTGCCAAGATAGATGTACAAAGCATAAGTAAACCAACAAGAGCGTGGTCGTATATGAACACATTAGCAGCCGGTAATGTTGATATGAGTGCTAAATTTGCTGGGACAATAGAGGCACGGAATGCAAAAGATAAGCCAACTACTAATTTCACAGCCGGTTGTTTCGCACAAGATGTGGATCTAAACCTAAGCTATAGTAGCAGCGGATTGGACGACAATGGCAAAGCGGTGAATGATCCAAATAATCCAAAACAGATTGGTCTTCAGATAGCTCAAGCATTGAATGGTGACACTAATTATACGATAGAAAATAACCCTTCTGTCTCAAAGGTTATTCCAGAGACAAAAACTGATACAATTACGACAGACAAACAATTAATCACACCAGTTATATCCAAAAATAAGTTTTTGGACAGCAATAAAGGTAGCATACTATACGACCTACGAATCAGTATAAATAAGATATTTACTACAGCAATCAATCCTATAGAGATGCTATTTTTGAATATTAAATCAAAACTATATAATAGTGACGGAACTCCGACAAAGGTTTACAAATTAGGATATACACCAGATGAGCTAACCAAACTAGGTAATGGTGCTACACCTAATATCATAGATAATAAAAACTATTATGCTAACGATACGACCAAGAGTCCAGAAGAGCAAGCAATTGATAGACTAAATAATTCATACGCATTTATATATGGCAGAGTCTATACCGATTTGGAAAAATATCTTCCAACCGGCAGAAATGTACCGGAAAATAGCGTCAGTACAAAATTTAAAGCTTTAGTCTATTCAAATACCGCACCAAGCGGAATATTGGTAGACAATGGAGTTCTTGATACTACTGCCATTGATTCATCGTGGTATTTAGTTAAAGGTCACTCTTTTGACAGCAGTGATGGACAGATAGATGAGCTAAGAGTGAAAAGTCAAGAAAAAGGAACTCCTACAATAACACCTTCTGCAAATGTCAAGTTCGACAGCAATCCATCAAATACGACAGGCATCACGCCTGATGTCGAGATAGCATATCCAAGACCTGCAGAGAGATCAAATAAGGTTGTAGTA
>DYLZ01000018.1:7613-20741 GCA_020721775.1 Sulfurovum sp. | reverse complement strand
AAATGAGCTAGGTGTCATAACCTTGAGCGAAGATGAGATGAGAGGGATGAGGTGAGGCTAATTTTGATATAATTTCAAAATAGGTTTTAAAAGCTAGTATTAAGGTAAAAAAATGGTTAAATTTAAATTAGAGAATATTGGGTTAATAGAAAAAGCAGAAGTTTCGCTTAATGATTTTACTCTAATATGCGGACAAAACAATACAGGTAAAACATATATAACTTATTCTATTTATGGATTTTTGCATTCTTGGAATAATTTGATTAATTTTGATATTGAACAAAGTGTTTTTGATGAATTAGAAGAAAATGGATTTTGTAGTATCGATATAACACTTTACGAAGCTAAACTGGAAAAAATTTTGAATGATTTATCATTACAATACACAGATAAGTTAAGTAGTATTTTTAGTGTAGATGAAGGTTTGTTTAAAAATAGTAAATTTGAAGTTATTATCGATGAGCCAAAACTAGATTTAGCTGTGGAAATAGAAAATACATTTAGTTCGTCTAAAAAAGATATGCTTCAAATGAAAAAAGTAAAAGAGAGTTCAATTTTAGAAATTTCTACACTTACCCCAAATATTAAAAAGCTGATGCCACAATTTGTTTTAGAGGGTGGTATCAATAGAACATTGGGAGATATATTCTTCAAACAATATTTTAAAACACCATTTATTATTACAAGCGAAAGAACAGGAATTTCTCTTTTTTACAAAGAATTAGATATAAATAAAAATGTTATGGTTGAGCATTTAACCAACAACAAAAGTAAATATATCGACCCTTTTAAGTTGTTTAAAGACAACATCTCAAGATATGCGATGCCAATTAGACATAATATTGACTACATAAGAGATTTAGGTGATGGGGTATATAAGAAAAAAAGTTTTCTTAATGGTGATAAAGAAATTTTAGATTATTTCTCAGGGATTTTACAAGGTACTTATAAAGTTGTCAATCAAGAAGTATTTTTTGTAACGAAAAAAAACAAAAAACAAAAAAACAAAAAACAGATACCGATGCACTTTTCCTCATCGGCTACAAAATCACTTCTTGAGTTATTTTTTTATATTCAGCATACAGCACAAAAAGGCGATTTACTTATTATTGATGAGCCTGAATTAAATTTACATCCAGACAATCATATCTTGATGGCTAGATTATTGGCACATCTTTTAAACAAGGGTATCAATGTCTTTATAACAACGCATAGTGATTATTTGATTAAAGAATTGAATAATTTAATCAGATTAAATCATACCATTGTAGGTAAAGCAAAAATTCTAAAAGACTATAACTATAAAGAACATGATATTTTAGAGTATAAAAAAATATCAGCTTATATCAACGATTTTGGCAATATAAAGCAAGTACCAATTAACGATATAGGCATGGAAATAAAAACTTTTGATGATACAATCAATAAATTATCTAATGCGACAGATGACATTTATTTCAATATCGAAGAATAAAAAATGTATGAAATATTAAAACAAATTATTAAAGATGAAGCGATTTTAAAAAATTTTAATTCTTCAGAAAATAGTTTTTTTATTAAAGAGAATGATTCATTAGCAAAATGCAGAAAAGTGAATTTGTTAGGCTTTGAAAACGAAAGTACAACGTTTTGTTTTGAATTGGATTCAAAGAAAACAACAATTAAATGCGGAAAGCTGCATAAGCTAAGTCCTTATTTCAATGATGGTATTAATTTGGATAAAGGTAGCGATGCAATTATATTTACACAAATTAATAATAGGAATTATATTTTTATATCGGAATTGAAAGATGATAGCAATAATAGTAAAATCATAAAGCAATTAAAAAGTAGTACTTGTTTTGTTGATTATTTAAAATCGATTTTGAAAAATATTTACGAGATAAGCAATACAGAACAGATGGCAATTAAATACCTAGTTTTTTCTAGGAGTGGAAATAATTTAAGACCAACTGGAGCAACAAGGGCACAACCTAAAGAAAAAGATGGATTGTCGATTTATTTTTGCAACTGTAGCGATAAACATTATATTAATAAGTTTATCTAATGATTAATTTTTTGTCTCTTAACAACCACCCTTTATATACCACTCTAATATATATAATCAATAAAGCGATGCAAAGTGCAAGCATAGTCTCAATTCAAACATTTGACAAAACTAAAAAAGTATGGCAAAGTATGGTACAATAGTGTAAGTTTATAAAAGGTGCAATGATGACCAAAAAAATGACAATAACGCTAGAAGAGTCGCTCATAGATGAGATAGATACTATGGCTGCTGAGAGCGGTAAGAAAAAAACTCAAATCATAAGAGAAGCTTTGTGGGATTATTTTGATATGAGTAGTGTAACTAAAACAGTCACTGAGTATAAAATTGGAACGCTAAAGACCATAAAACATAGTGATGTTAGAAAATCGCTTGGCTTCTGATGCTAATCTCCAAAATAGCCCACAGAAAAGAAGTGTATTGAAAAATCTAATCTCCTTGACAAATAGTATCAAATATGATACGATACTAAAAATATTAGTATCAAATATGCTACTATAGATAAGGTATTTATATGAAAATAGTAGAAGCACTTAGAAAACAAAAAGAGGCACTTGGCATCTCTTATGAATCAATAGCTGTTTGTTCGGGTGTTGGTATAGCGACAGTTAAAAGAGCATTTAGTGGGCAGGATATATCGTTAGAGAGACTAGAAAAGATAGCAGATGCTATCGGATGCCAAATAGGCATCAAAGTAACAATCTCTCCAAGCAACCTTTACAACACGCAAGTAGAGAAAAAGGCACAGGAAATTGTAAAGCGAGTAATGCAAACCTCCGCATTAGAAGGTCAAGCAGTAGATGTAAAGGCTAAGGCAAAAATGTTAGTTCAAGCAAAATCCATGATAGCCAAAATGCCAAAATCACAGGTTTGGGGATGATTGTTTTTGACAAAGAGGGCGAAACTCTCATTGATGATATATCGGGATTGAAACTTGAGATAACAACTCGTAAAGAGCTTGATGAAGCAGAAGCTCAAAATATTTTAAAAGCCTATGTCAAATATACTCTTAATTCATCCAAGCTCAAAAATGTAACTTTTGATCTGAACTTTTTTCGTAAACTTCACAAAGAGATGTTTAGTGATGTTTGGAATTGGGCAGGAGAATTTAGAACAACTCAGACTTCTATAGGTGTCGAAGCAACTAAAATTTATCTAGCTTTGTATCAGTTGCAAGATGATTTAAAATTTTGGAAAGAAAATTGGAATTATATGGATACAGCAGTGAGATTGCATCATAGTTTAGTAAAGATTCATCCATTTTTAAACGGCAATGGCAGATGGGCAAGGCTTGTGGTAGATTTATGGCTACTTAAAAATGGACATAATGTTCTTTCTTGGGGCAGTAATTTGGATGAAATATCAACTGATAGAAGTAGATATATTTCTGCATTGCAAGAAGCTGATAATGGAAATTATCAAAAACTAAAAGAGTTTATGTTTATAGAAAGTAAATTATCTAGATGAAATACTCACAAATATTTAAAAATCCAATCACTAGAGGCTTAACCGCTATCCAATTTCTAAGCTATTTTGGGACAGTATTTTCCCATGTGGCTATAGCTTCCTTGCTGGTTAAGCTAGGGGCAGGAGCAGACATGATAGCGATGATATTTATAGCTATATTGCTTCCAAGCCTTGTTCTTGCTCCAGTTAATGGTTATATCATAGACAGGTTTGAATTTAAAAAACTTATTTTGGTATTGCTTGTGGTTGAGATGAGTATGACGATATGTTTTATGATGGTAAATAGTTTGGAGTATATTTGGCTGCTTTGGACTTTTTTATTTATCCGTTCTATTGCCGGGACTATTATATTTACTGCAGAGATGTCTTATTTGCCAAAAATAATATCAGGTGAAATGCTCAAAGAGGCAAATGAAGTTCATAGCATTATATGGTCAAGTACATTTGCTTTCGGTATGGCTTTAGGAGGGCTTAGTACATATTACTTTGGTTATATAGGCACATTTATGATAGATTTTTCATTTTATGTCATAGCATTTTTTGTGATGACAAGATTGCCTATTGAAATCATACGAAATAAATCCCAAAGCGCATGGAGTGCTACAAAAGAAGTTTTTGGATATATTAGGGCAAATCCAAAAACAGTTCGCATCATGATTCTTCACTCAAGCGTAGGGCTTACTGCTTTTGATACCATCGTTACGCTTCTTGCAAAAACCGAGTATAAATATGTCATCGCAGTGCCTCTTGCTATCGGCTGGATAAATTTTTCAAGGGCAATAGCTCTTATGATAGGACCTGTAATTTTTGGTAAGCATATAAAAATGAACAATTTATGGATCATCATAGTATTGCAAGGGATTACTATTATCCTATGGAGCTTTGTGCAATACGATTTTTATCTTTCGTTCTTTAGTATGTTCTTTGTCGGGTTGTTTACTACTTCTATATGGTCATTTACATATTACCTGCTTCAGCAAAATACTGACAGTGAGTATTTGGGACGAGTTGTTTCGTATAATGATATGTTATTTATGGCTGTGAGCGTCGGCATGACATACGCTATCGGAAAAATGGCAAATGCAGGTGTACAGCTAAGCCATATAAGTATGATGATGGGAGCTATATTCTTTTTAGCTGCATTTTATGCTTTTATACTAAGAGATAAAATTGCCACAGATGCCAAAAAACCTAATTAGCCATTGGTTTATTGTATAATTATGACAATAAAATATAGAGAGAATATATGAGACTTGATGTACATTTGGTAGAAAATGGATACTTTGAGAGCCGAAATAGAGCGTTAGAGGCTATAAAGTCAGGCAAGGTTAAAGTTGACGGCAAGATAGCCAAGCCTTCTGCTAAGTGTGATGAGACAAGCGATATTGAAGTGGAAAATGAAAAATTCTACGCCAGCAGAGCAGGCAGAAAGCTCGAAGTATTTTTAGATGAACACAAGATGGATCTAAAAGATAAAAAAGCTTTGGATATCGGCTCAAGTACAGGCGGATTTGCTCAAATACTGCTTGAAAGCGGAGTGATGAGCTTGACATGTGTTGATGTTGGAACAAATCAACTTCATTTTAGTATAAGAGAAGATGAGAGAGTAGAAGTTCATGAAAATTGTGATATCAGAAATTTTAGAGTTGATGATGGATTTGAAGTTATAAGCTGTGATGTATCTTTTATATCTTTGTTGGAGATAATAGATGCCATAGATCGTTTAGCAGACAAAAACGCCGATATGGTCTTACTTTATAAACCGCAGTTCGAAGTCGGCAGGCTGATAAAAAGAGATAGCAAGGGCGTTGTAACAGATGTAGATGCTATCAGTCATGCAAGAAGAGGATTTGAGCAAAGGTGTCAAGAGCTAGGCTGGCAAAAGATCATAGATACCGTATCAAAAGTTCAGGGCAAAGAAGGCAATACTGAGTATTTTTATCATTTCAGAAAGGTTGAGGCTTGATAAGATCAATAGCTATCGGCGCTTTTGACGGTATCCATAGGGCTCATAGTATTCTTGCCGACAAAGCGGACGCGCTTGTTGTAATAGAGCGCAATAGCGCCGTGCTTACTCCGGGGTATAAAAGAGCTGCTCAAATAACAAAACCGATATTTTTTTATCATTTAGATAAAATAAAGGATATGACACCAAAGGAGTTCATAGAGCTTTTGAAAGAAAATTTTAAAAGTCTTGAAGAGATAGTGGTGGGATATGATTTTGGCTTTGGAAAAAATAAAAGCGGTAACATCGATACCCTAAAAGAATTTTTTAACGGCAAGGTAACGGTAATGGAGGCCATAAAACATGAAAATACAGCTATCCATTCAAGAGTTATAAAAAACTACATAAGGGAAGGCAAGATACAAGAAGCCAATCAAATGCTAAGTAGAAGTTATCAGATAAGCGGCAGGGTTATAACAGGTCAAGGTTTGGGCAGTAAAAGATTTGTGCCGACTCTTAATATTGATGTTGACTCGTATCTCTTGCCAAAAGAGGGCATATATGCAACGCAAACCAATATAGGAGATATTTGGCATAAAAGTGTTAGCTTTATAGGACATAGAGTTAGCACTGATGGTAAATTTGCCGTTGAAACGCATATAATAGATAAAGAGATACATGGTATAAAGGGTATGGTTGATATCCGCTTTGAGCAATTTATACGAGAAAACAAAAAATTTGATGATCTTGATGCTCTTAAAGCACAAATTGACAAAGATATCGAAAAAGTAAAAGAGTTGATATGAATAACAATAAAAAAGATAATATTTTTGAAAGTAGTTTGGATAAAAAGTTTGAGTTTGATGTGAGATGCGTAATAAATGACAACTGCTTGTCATTTATAGTATCGGAACCGAAGCGGTCTACGAATGTAGCCGCGAAGGAGATTCAGAAAAACTTTAATAGCCTCAAAGGTTTAATCAATGGATAACAATAAAAAAGATAATATTTTTGAAAGTAGTTTGGATAAAAAGTTTGAGTTTGATGAATCCGTAGCAACAGTTTTTGATGATATGCTTAGCCGTTCTGTTCCATTTTATGATGAAGTCCAAAAACTGATCATATCATTTATATTGCAAAACCAAAAAGACGGCAAGAGAGTTTTGGATCTTGGCTCATCAACAGCAAGATTTTTGATAGATCTGTATTTGGCGATGAGTTCAAATATGTATCTAAAAGGTCTTGATAACTCTGAAGCTATGCTAAAACAAGCCAAAGCAAAATGCAAAGCATATGGCGTAGATATAGAACTTATTTTGGCAGACTTGATCACATATGATTTTGACAAACAGGATTTTATAACATCAAATTATACATTGCAGTTTATCCGCCCGATAGAGAGAGCAAATTTGGTAAAAAAAATATATGATTCATTACAAAAAGACGGATATTTTATCTTTTCTGAAAAAGTTGTTTTTGAAGAAAAAAAGATGGATAAAACCATGATAGATATTTATTATGACTTCAAGAAAGCCCAAGGATACAGCGTGTATGAGATATCAAATAAAAGAGAAGCCTTGGAAAATGTTCTCGTGCCCTATACTATAAAAGAGAATATAAAGCTTTGTATGGATGCCGGATTTGATGATGTGACAACAATTTTCCAATGGGCAAATTTTGTAACATTCGTTGCACAAAAAAAATAAGATAAAATTAGACTTATTCACATTTTATTATATTTTTTAATAGAACTTATTCACATTGTGAAAGCGGAAAAAATTATCTTTTTAAGAAAAGAATTTGACATTTTTTTTCAATAAGGTATAATCTTGCCAATAAATTTTTCAAGGGATACATACTATGAGTTGGACACCAAGCAGTTGGAGAAATTTTCCAATAAAGCAGCAGCCACAATATCAAGATCAAGAGTTACTAAAAAAAGTTGAAAAAGAGCTATCTTCTTATCCGCCGCTTATATTTGCCGGAGAAGCCAGAAATCTAAAAAATGAGCTTGCAAAAGTTGGACGCGGAGAGGCATTTTTACTTCAAGGCGGAGATTGCGCAGAGAGTTTTAGCGAGTTTAAAGCAAGCACTATAAAAAATCTATTTAAATTAATGCTTCAAATGAATATGGTTTTGATGTATTCATCGGGTAAACCTATCGTCAAGGTAGGAAGAATTGCAGGTCAGTTTGCAAAGCCTAGAAGCAGCGATTTTGAAGAGATAAACGGCGTAAGCCTGCCAAGTTATCGCGGCGATATCATAAACGATATAGAGTTTACGAGCGAGGCTAGAGTACCGGATCCTCAGAGAATGATAAAGGCATATAATCAATCGGCAGCTACCTTAAATTTGATAAGAGCATTTGCAAGAGGCGGAATGGCAGATCTGGCGCAAGTTCATCAATGGAATCTTGATTTTATCAAAGATCATCCTATCGGTAAAAAATATGATGAGCTTAGTATGAAAATAGATGATGCGCTTAGATTTATGAATGCATGCGGGCTTGAAGTGAGCAAATTGCCGCAACTTCATCAAACAGTTCTTTACACATCGCATGAAGCGCTTCTTTTGAATTATGAAGAAGCACTTACTAGAAAAGATACCTTAACAAATGATTGGTATGATTGTTCTGCGCATATGCTCTGGATAGGAGACCGTACAAGAGGACTTGATGATGCTCATATAGAATACTTTAGAGGCATAAAAAATCCGATAGGCTGTAAAGTCGGACCTAGCATGAAAGAAGATGAGCTTATAAAGCTTATTGATGTGCTTAATCCGACAAATGAAGAGGGCAGATTAAACCTAATTGTCAGGATGGGTGCAGATAAAATAAATGAGTTTTATCCAAATCTTCTAAGAGCGGTAAAAAAAGAAGGAAGAAGTGTAGTTTGGTCAACTGATCCTATGCATGGCAATGTTGAAAAAACAAGCAGCGGATTTAAAACTAGGGATTTTGACAATATATTAAAAGAAGTTAAACAGTTTTTTGAAATTCATGAAAGCGAAGGGACTATTGCAGGCGGAATTCATCTTGAGATGACAGGAGAGGATGTAACAGAGTGTATAGGAAGCCAAAGCTGCGCTATTACTGCTGATGGGCTAGCTAGCAGATATCATACGCAGTGTGACCCAAGGCTTAATGCAAAACAAGCTCTTGAGCTCTCATTTATGCTTTCAGATATTTTAGCTAAATACGCGAAATAGTAAATATATTATTTCCATTTAGATATTCATAATCGAATTTGAGATCATGAATATCTAAAATACTCTTAACTATATAAAGCCCCAATCCCATACTATTGCTCGATTCATGGAAAGGTTCAAAGTATGTTTTTATCTCATTTTTGAGTTTTAAGCCTTGATTTGTAAAAATAAGCTTCTCTTTTGTAGCTTCAATTTCTATTTTTTTTGTATCGCTGTATTTGATGCCGTTATCTATAAGATTTTTAAGCGTTAACGCAAAGAGTTCAAAATCAACATTCCAAACATCGTTATCAATTATTTTTAGGGAAATATGGTCGCCTGGATTATCAATTAAAAGTTTATCAATACCAGCCTCTATCAGGTTGCTTATCAAATAAGGTTTTTTATCAGGCTTGAAATGCTTGGATGTGATCTGTTCTATTTTTATAAATTCATCTATGATAAAATTTAGCTTGTCAAATGCGCCGATAATTCTTTGTTTTTGTTTTTCATCAGTTATCATTTCACTTGCAATTCTACCTTTGGCTATCGGAGTTTTAAGTTCATGCATCATGGTTCTTAGCATTAAATATCTAGAATTTAATAGTTCCCTTATTCTAATAACTGCATTATTGAATTCATTTGCAACTTCTGCAATTTCATCATTATTTTGACTTGAGCACTCAATATCCAAATCCCCTTGCGAAAATTTTATTATCTTATCTTTTAGGTTGGCAAGAGGTTTTAAACTTTTTTGTATCCATAAGTAAATTGCTATCATTATTATAAAAAACATCAGGAATACCGCGAATGTTTTAAGCGGAAGGAACCTTTTATTTTTATTTTCAAGCAATAATTTAAATCTGTCATTATTAATAAAAATGATTCTTTTTAAACGGTATCTGTCTGCACCGTATTTGGCATATCTGTTTTTCTTTTTTAAAAAATGCTCAATTTTGATTATTTCATCTTTGTCTTTTATGACAGAGATGTTTTGCGATTCTAGAAAATCATAATCTATTTTGCCGTATTTTAAAAAATAACTATACAAATATCTCGTAACTTCTTTTTCATGCTCTTTGTTTATCTCTTCAAGTTCGTGTTTTGAAATATAGAAAAGCAGTATAAAAAGAGCAGTTAACAGCATAAAAGAGATAAAAAAGATAAGATTGATCTTGCTTTTAAGTGTAGATAATCCTATCATAATAATTTATATCCTATGCCTCTTACGGATTTTATCTTGCCAATATTATCGAGCTTAGATCTTATCTTGCTTATGATCACATCAAGACTTTTTGCCGATGAGTCGATATTCATAGACGGAGCATTATTTAGTATATACTCCCTTGATTGTGTTATACCTCTATTTTTTAAAAGAATTGAAAATACTTCATATTCAGCAGGAGTGAGCGTTATCTGTTTGTCATTAAAGTATATACAGTTGTCTTTGATTTGTATATCACTATCTTTTTTCGGTATTTTTTCAAAATCATTGTTATGTCTTCTTAGAAGCGATAAAATCCTAGCATAAAGCTCTTGCGGATCATACGGTTTTGGCAAATAATCATCTGCTCCTAGATTTAGAGCCTCAAGTTTATCTTTTATGTCTACTCTAGCTGATGATATAATTATAGGAATGTTGTATCTTTGTCTGATCTCTTTGCATACTTCAAGTCCATCAATACCTGGAAGCGTAAGATCCAAAAGTATTAGATCATATTTTGTGATGCCGGCGCTTAGACCCAAAAAAGGATCTTCATAGTTTGTTGTTTTTATATCAAATCGGCTTAGGTAGTCGCTTAGTATTTCAGCAAATTCAGTATCGTCTTCTATCATTAGGATGTTTATCATCATTTCTCCTAATAAGAAAAAGCTTTTTTCATAGCATTTTCTATTGTTTCAAGGGTGAATTGATGATCAGTAAAATGATCGAAAGCTAAAACCCCTTGATTTATAAGCATATCAACTCCATCTTTTGAAACTACATCATACTTGCGTGCTAGATTTAAAAACGGAGTTTGTTTGCCGTAAATTATGTCAATTACGCCTTTTGAGTCCACCATGATATTGTCTAAAATTTCTTTGGGCGCCGGAAGCAGATCATCTTGCAAGCCGGCTGATGTCATATTGATAATAAGGTCATATTTTTTTTCTTTAAAATTATCAAATGCGAAACAGTTAAAATCATTTTCAAAATCTTTTAGCCTTTCTTTGTTTCTCGCGAGTATTTCTACACTATATCCAGCATCTTTTAGTATATACGAAGTAGACTTAACGGTACCTCCTGCCCCTAAAATTAAAACAGTTTTGGCTCCGCTAAACTCTTTTACGCATTTTAAAAAACCGGGAGCATCCGTATTGTATCCCTTGAGTTTGCCATTTCTTAAAATGATAGTATTGACTGCACCGACACTTTTGGCAAACTCATCAAGTTCGTCGCAAGCATTAAACGCAGCTTCTTTGTGCGGTACGGTAATGTTTGCTCCGTTAAGACCAAGGGATATGAATTTATCTTTTATATCATTGCCGTCTTCAAGAAGATACCTTGTGTAACAGCCGTTGAATTTTAATATATCAAATGCCGTATTGTGCATAAGTGGCGATTTTGAATGACTTATGGGATTACCGAATATTGCAAAAATTTGCCTCATTGTATATTTTGTAACTCTTCTAATGTTGCTTTTAATGCGCCTAATTTATTGTTTACTTCTAAAAATTCAAGTTCAGGTTTTGAATCCGCAACAACGCCGGCCCCGGCTTGAAGCGTAACTTTGTCATCTTGCAAGAGAGCAGTTCGTATAGCGATAGCAGAATCCATATTGCCGTTAAATGCAAAATAGCCTACACACCCGCTGTAAAACCCTCGCTTTAATTTCTCAAATCTGGCAATAAGCTCCATGGCTTTTATCTTTGGTGCGCCTGTCATTGTTCCTGCCGTGAAAGTTGCCATAAATAGATCAAACATATCTTTATCTTTAGCAAGCTTTGCTTCAATATCTGAAACCATATGCATAACATGAGAATATCTCTCAACCCTCATCATCTCAGTCACTTTTACACTGCCTGTCTTGGCTACTCTGCCTACATCGTTTCGCCCAAGATCTATAAGCATAAGATGTTCTGCACACTCTTTTGGGTCATTTAGCATTTCATTTTCAAGTTCAATATCTCTTTTTCTCTCTTTGCCTCTTTTTCTTGTTCCGGCAATAGGACGAAGAAGTATATCACCATCATTTAATTTTATCATGACTTCAGGCGACGAACCGCAAATTGCAAAATCTTCATATTCTAGTAAAAAAAGATATGGCGATGGATTTTTTGATCTCAAAAGCCTATAAAAACTAAGTCTATCGACACTTCCAAATTGCGTGTATCTATTGGATATCAATATCTGAAAGAGATCCCCTGATCTTATATGTTCTTTGGATTCATCTACTAACTGTTTAAATCTATCTTCATCAATATCCAATTTTCCTTCTTTTAGGTTGGCTTTTTTTAGAGGAGTCGGCATATGCGATTGCTTTAATATATTTTCAATTTTTGATATATTCTCATCATTGCTATTTTCATTATTGATGATAGTAAGCATTGAGTTTTTATGTGAAAATCCGATAATTATCTTTGGTCTTATCAGGTCAAGGTCAGGAGTATTTAGCGTATCTTTGAGATTATTCATGCTTTCTTTTAAGACAGGTTCAAATATCTTTACCATATCGTATCCGATAAAACCTATAAAACCGTCAGTAAAACTAAAGCCGGCAAGTTCTGCTTTTTTGATATACTCGCTCTTGTCTATTTTTGTATAATATGATTTTAGAAATTCAAAAGGATTGACATTTAAATTATGAGATACCCTGTTCTCATCGATATATACCGTTGCTTCATTTTTATATGTAATTCTCTCTTTGGCACCAATTGCAATAAAGCTGAAATTACCGTCGTTTGTGTTTACAACGCTTTCAAATAGCATTGTTATCTCATCTTTAAAGATCTTTTTTAACTCCCCATATAATGCTACCGGCGTTAATTCATCAAAAAGAAAAGTTTTCAATATTTTTACCTATTGTTTTACTAAAAAAGCTGATTTGTTTATTCTGTCTCTGATCTTTGTCAATGCGGCATTTGCTTTTTCTTTTCCTTCATAAGGACCGATTAATATTTTTGATAAACCGTTTTCGCCGTTTACAACTTTGTAGTTGTATCCATTTTTTTTGATTATAGAGATAAACTCATCATTTGGTTTATTTGAAAATGCGCCGACTTGAGCATAATAAGTTTCACTGCTTATTTGTTCTTTTTTTACACTCGTATTTTCTACCGTAGGTTTTGTTTCAGTTTTTGAGCTATCTGCTGTTTTTATATTTTCGGATTTTAAAGTAGTTGTTGCAGGTTTTGAATCTGTTTTATTTTGATCTTTTTTTAAAGAGCTTGTTTTGGTATTTTGTTCCACATTTACTTTGTTTTTAACAGGTATAGGTTT
>DYLZ01000018.1:0-7513 GCA_020721775.1 Sulfurovum sp. | reverse complement strand
CATTTGTTGCTTGAATTGTTGAGTCATTTATATCGCTTTGGTTTGAATCGTTTATATCCGCTCGGATCAATGCGCTATTTGTTAAATTCTCTTCAGCCGGTATTTTAGGTTTTTGAGATTCTTCGAGTATCATTTTTGTCAATAAAATAGCGCCGATCAAAACTGCGAGTACCAATCCGATCATAGTTAAAATATTTTTGATATTGCTATTTTTATCTGTACTTATATTTTCATTAATGATCAAATCATCAAGACTGTCTTGCTTTTTCATAGGTTTGCTCCATTCTTTTATATTATATAATTATAACATTAATTTTATTGTATTTTTTTGATTTTATCACTTTAGATATATTTTTATTCATAAATTTCATACGGCAAAGTAAAGATATTATAATCGATCGGAAGATTTATATTTGGAAGTGTCTGCCATTCAAGCGGTAATTTTAATTCTAATGACCGTGAAATAACTTGCAGCTTTTTTGTTGCTTCATCTAAATCCATTTTGTGGACGGGAATAAAGACTTGTATATGTTTTTCACTTTTGCCTTTTAATATATAATATTTTTCTATTTTAATAGCAGTAAAAAGTTGTTTTACGATGTGATAAAATTTCGCTCCATCATCACCTTTATATATCAAAAGAAGATTATTAATATATCCGTCTTTTATAAGAGGAGAAGCAATTGTTATTTTTTTATTTAAATGTTCTTTGATTATTTGCTTCTCTAGCGGTTGGTTAATTTTTTCAAATTTTGCATAAAAAGTTCTATTTCTAAATTCTATTTTTTCTACCACATAATCTCTTTTTATGTAGTAGAATGAGTTGTCGATTATTAAATTATCTATTAAATCTATCAACAATAAGCCTAATATATCGGTCTATCATAGATAACAAATTTTTGTGCCAGCTCTTTCATCTCTTCTTTTATTTTTGCATGTAGATCCGAATCATTGATATTGTCAAGAACATCAGCTATCTTATTTGCAATTATTTCAAATTCTGCCTCTTTCATCCCTCTGCTTGTAAGCGCAGGTGAACCTATGCGTATACCTGAAGTCACAAACGGACTTCTTGTTTCGCCCGGAACTGTGTTTTTATTTACCGTTATTCCTGCATTACCAAGTGCTGCATCAGCATCTTTTCCAGAGAATGGTTTATTTAAAAATGATACAAGAACTAGATGATTATCAGTGCCGCCTGAAACTATATCATACCCTCTACTCATCAAAACTTTAGCTAAAACTTTAGCATTTGCTTTAACTTGTTTTGCGTAAACTTTCCACTCATCACTTAGGTTATGTTTGAATCCAACGGCTTTAGCTGCAATTACATGCACTAGTGGTCCACCTTGTTGTCCTGGGAATATAGCTGAGTTTATCTTTTTAGATATCTCTTCATCGTTTGTCATTATCATACCACCTCTAGGACCGGCTAGAGTTTTGTGTGTAGTTGTTGTTACTACATGTGCATGAGGAAATGGACTTGGATGCTCTCCGGCACAAACAAGACCTGCTATATGAGCAATATCAGCAAACAGTATAGCACCAACACTATCAGCTATCTCTCTAAATTTAGCAAAATCAATCTCCCTGGCATATGCACTAGCTCCACACACTATGATATTTGGTTTTACGATTTGAGCTATATCCATTACTCTATCATAATTAATTCTTCCATCAAGCTCAACACCATAAGTGAAACTTTGATAGTTTTTGCCTGAAAAGCTTACTTTGCTGCCGTGCGTTAGGTGTCCGCCATGACTTAGATCCATACCAAGTATTTTATCGCCAGCTTTAATTAATGCAGCATACACAGCACTATTAGCTTGACTACCTGCGTGAGGTTGAACATTTGCATAATTGCATCCGAAAAGCTTACAAGCTCTATCAATTGCAAGTTGCTCAACTTTGTCAGCATATTCACAACCGCCATAATATCTTTTGTATGGATAGCCTTCAGCGTATTTGTTTGTAAATACGCTTCCCATAGCTTCCATTACAGCCGGAAGAGTAAAATTCTCACTAGCTATCATTTCAAGATGGTTTGTTTGTCTCTCAAGCTCACTATTGATCGCTTCATAAATCTCTGGGTCAAATTTTTCTATTTCGTAACTCATATTACTGTTCCTTTGTGTTTAATTAATCATTTGTTTGAATTGCTACTTCTGGTCTCATCGCTGGAAACAAAAGTACATCTCTAATGGAGTGCTGATTTGTAAGTATCATTACAAGTCTATCAATTCCTATGCCCTCTCCGGCAGTAGGAGGCATACCGTAACTAAGAGCTCTTACATAATCCAAATCCATATGCATTGCTTCTTCATCTCCTGTTGCATCTTTTGCTTCCACTTGAGCTTTAAATCTCTCATATTGATCTATAGGATCGTTTAATTCGCTAAATCCGTTTGCTATCTCACGACCGGCTATGAAGAGTTCAAATCTTTCTGCTATCTGCGGATTTTCATCAGAGCGTCTTGCAAGAGGAGAAATATCAATAGGGAAATCGGTAATAAATGTCGGATCTATCAATTTGTCTTCTACAAAGTTATCAAATAGTTCTGCCTGCAGATAGCCAAGCGTTAAGTTTGGATCAACTTTGATATTGTTTTGATTTAAGAAATTGATAATTTTTTCTTTGTCGCTTGTGATATCAGCAGGAATATTGCCTATTGATGTTAGTGAATCAATGTAACTTATTTTTGCAAAAGGAGTGGAGAAATCAACCCTCTTATCTCCATAGTTAAGTATTTTTGGCAATTGCAGGTTAAGAAAAAGGTATTCAAACAGCTCCTCGGTTATATTCATAAGATCAGTATATCTATGATAAGCCCAGTAAAACTCTATCATCGTAAATTCAGGATTGTGCGTATGGTCCATGCCCTCATTTCTAAAGTTTCTGTTTATCTCAAATACTGCTTCCATTCCGCCGACTATTAGTCTTTTTAGATAAAGTTCAGGCGCAACTCTTAGATACCTCTCGACATTAAGCGCATTATGATGTGTAATGAATGGTTTTGCATTTGCGCCACCGGGAATCGGGTGAAGCATAGGAGTTTCAACTTCTAAAAATGTTTTACTCTCAAAAAATCTTCTTACCAATGATACTATGCGGCTTCTTTGTATGAAAATATCTTTGACTTTAGGATTGACTATCATGTCCAAGTATCTTTGGCGATATCTGGTTTCTGCATCTTGAAGTCCATGAAATTTTTCAGGAAGGGGTGAAATGGCTTTAGTAATGATCTTAAGATCTTTGCAATGCAAAGTTAATTCACCGGTTTGAGTAATGAATGGAAAACCGGTAGCTTCAACGATATCGCCGACTTCAATAAGTTTTTTTATTTTATTGTAGTATCCTTCAGGCAGTTCATCTCTACTATAATATATTTGTACTAATCCGCATGAGTCTTCCAGTTTTGCAAATGCCGCTTTTCCCATTATACGAAGAAGTTTTATTCTCCCTTTTAAAGTTACGCTTTTATCTTCATCTCTCTTGCTTTCACTTTTCTTTACATATTCGTATGTTTCGTTGAACTCTTTTGATGTTACGGCAGGTTTCGTTATGTTCGGATATGGGTTTATCCCTTCACTTCTTAGCTCGTCAGCTTTTTTTATTCTCTCTTGAATGTATTGATTTTCAAATATCAACTCTTTTCCCTTTTATTTTTTTGACAAGTTTCACAAATTCCTATTATCTTCATGACATGATCTGTCATTTGAAAATTGAAATTATCGGCGATCTCTTGTTGTCTTTTTTCTATAGTTTCATCATAAAACTCTGTAATACCGCCACATTTTATACAAACTAAATGATCATGATGTTTTTTTAATCCAAATTCATATTTTTTGCCTTGAGTCCCAAAAGATATTGATGTTACGATACCGGATTCTTCAAGCAGTGCTAATGTGCGGTAAATTGTTGCAATACCTATATTTTCGTCCGGATAAATTTTTCTTAATTTACCGTTTAACTCTTCAGGCGTAAAATGTCCTTCATGCTCATAAAGAAACTTTAGTATCAATTCCCTTTGCTTTGTGTATTTTAGCCCATTTTCTTTGATAATTGATTTAAATTTCTCAATTAAAATACTATAATCGATCATATTTTATCGCCTCCTTGTAGTTGCTCGGTATCATTTTCATCGTTAGGTATTTTATGCAAAGTGTTATTTTGTTCAATTTTAATAGAAGCTAGATCTTGTGGATCTATCTGTATCAAAAAATCTCCTGTCATTATAAGATATGGATAAAGCAAACTATTTTTTTCAAAACTTGTCATACTGTTTTTAAGTAGTTTTACATTTGACAATGCAGTTATGATAACGGCAAAAATAATAAAATATTTACCGCCGCCGACCAGAAACCCTAGAATATTATTTATAAATCCAAGACCGGTAGCTTTTGTAAGTTTCGATAAAAGTGTCCCAATAGTAATAGATAAGAGCCATATAAATGCTAAAACAGTCAAAAAGATGATCAGTGTCAATATGGTGGTATTTTCGATGTGTAGAAAATTTTCACCCATATTAAGCGCCATTTTCTTTGATATGTTATAAGCCGTATATACTCCAACTACCAATCCTATAAAACTAAAAGTTTCTTTTAGAAAACCGCTAAAAAAACCTTTTATACCTGATATTATGACAATAGAGCCGATAGCAATATCAAGTGAACTTATATTGTCCATATAAACCTTTTAATCTAATCAAATAATTTTAATACAATCCACCGGGGAGCAGTTTTAAAATTTCGTCTTGTTTGTTTGAATACTGAATAGCATTTTCTCTTGTGATGATGCCCTGTTTTACCAGTGAGAGCAAAACCTGTGTTTGGGTTTGCATGCCTGTTTCTTCTTGACCTAATTGCATTTGAGAATATATCTGGTGTATTTTTTCTTCACGGATCAAGTTTGCTATCGCATGGTTCATAACCATTATTTCCGCTGTTGCTATTCTTCCTCCGCCGATCTTTGGAACAAGCGTTTGCGCAATAACCGCCACAAGCGATGTTGCAAGCATAGCCCTGATCTGAGGCTGTTCATCTCCTGTAAAAACATCTATGATACGGTTTATTGTATTTGGAGCGGAACTTGTATGAAGCGTACTGAAAACCAAGTGACCTGTTTCTGCCGCAGTTAAGGCAGCCGCTATAGTCTCTTTGTCCCTCATCTCCCCAACTAGTATAACATCGGGGTCTTGACGCATCGCATATTTTAGCGCTGATGCAAAAGATGATGTATCGCTTCCTACTTCTCTGTGTGAAAATACCGACTGTTTGTTCGTGTGTATGAACTCTATAGGATCTTCGGCAGTAACTATATGTTTTTGCTCGGTTTCATTAATTTCATTTAGCATCGCAGCAAGTGTCGTTGATTTGCCAGATCCCGTAGGACCGGTTACGAGAATAATGCCTTTTTCTCTTTTGATAAGCTTTTTATATACAGAAGGAGCTCCAAGATCATCAAGAGACGGGATATTAACCGGAATCTGTCTAAATGCTGCTGCCATATCCCCCATAGCATGATAAAAGTTTGCCCTAAAACGAGCAACACCGTGGATCTCAAATGAAAAGTCAAGTTCACCGGACTCTTCGTAATGCTGTTTTTGTTTTTGCGTTATTAGCGGGAAGCACATCTCTTCTATATCTTTGCCCGTAAGTTCCGGTAAATTTACAGGTTTTAATTTACCGTCAATTCTGAAAAGCGGTTTTGAACGGCTAATAAGGTGGAGGTCTGAAACCTTATGGCTTACCATGGCTCTTAAAAGTTGATCTAAGTTGAAGTTTGACATTTGAAAGATCCTTTACTTATTCTAAAATCGCAGGAACTATAAAGAAGTCATCTTCGCTCCCGGCGGCATGAGATAATATTTTTTTCCCAATCTCGCTTTTGTCTACTGCAACATCTTCTCTCATAGGCGTTGTGCCGCTTAGTGTCGAAAAAGATGCATCAAGATCATCGGTATTTAATTCATTTAAATTTTCTACATACTCAACAATGTTTGAGAGCTGATGAATAATTTCATCTTTTTTGTTTTCGTCTACTTTTAAGGCGGATAGTTTTTCTAATTTTTCTAAAATAGTGGCGTTAATTTGCATATATTTATCTCTTTAATTGAAGTTTTATTATTGTACATTAAATTACTTTAAGATATAACTTTATACGGACTTTAGTAAAGGATAATGAATGTTAAAAAATATAGATATGAGTTCACAAGAATTTTTAAATGAGATGAAAAAAACAAAACAATTTACAGACAAGGTATGTAAACAATTCGGTTTTGTTTATAATCCGAATGAAGATGTAAATGAAGGTGTTTTGATGGGATTGGTGCGCCACAAGATGCTTTATGGCAAGAGATTTTGTCCCTGTTTTATGGTTGTTGAAGATGAAAGCGGCAAGCCAAAAAGCGCAGATGATAGAATATGCCCATGCAAGCCTGCCTTAGAACATGAGATACCCGATGAGGGTAAATGCCACTGTGGGATTTTCTGCACACCGCAATATGCAAAGGCAAATAGTTAAAGATGAATTGTGTTGATCTGTTACTAAAATTAATTAGCTACAAAACAGTAACTCCGAATGAAGACGGTTCTTACGAATTTTTAGAAGAGTATTTGGATGATTTTGAAGTTATTCATTGCGATGTCAATGGAGTAAAAAATATTTTTTTAACAAAGAAATTCAGCGATGAAGGTACTCATCTTTGTTTTGCAGGGCATATTGATGTAGTGCCGGCAGGAGATGGATGGAGTTATGACGCTTTTGTGCCTATGGTAAAAAACGGAAGAATATACGGCCGCGGGGCGCAAGATATGAAAAGCGGTATTGCCGCATTTGTGACAGCTGTTAAAGATAGTGCATATTTTAAAGGCAGACTTTCAGTTTTGCTCACTTCTGATGAAGAGGGGGATGCAAAATACGGAACTGTTGAAATGTTAAAACAGCTAAAAGAGAAGGGTCTTTTACCGCAATATTGTATAGTTGCAGAACCTACATGCGATAAAGTTTTCGGCGATTTGATCAAAGTAGGCAGAAGAGGCTCAATTAATGGCACAGTGATCATAAAAGGCAAGCAAGGACATGCTGCTTATCCCCAAAAAGCGATAAATCCGATTCATCAGATAGCGCCGCTTCTTTCGGGTATTGCCGGTGTTGATCTTGATAACGGTGATGAGTATTTTGCGCCAAGCAAACTTGTCATTACGGACATAAGGGCCGGAATGGAAGTTACAAATGTAACTCCGGGCGAACTGAAAATGATGTTCAATGTTAGAAATTCGACAAAAACGGACATAGAGAAGATAAGGGCATTTGTGGAAAGTAAGTTAAAAGGTCTTGATTTTACTTTGGAGTTAAGCCAAAGTGCAAAGCCGTTTATTACAAGTAAAAAAAGTAAACTGATCGCAGCTTTAAGAAAATCCATAGAGTCTGTTTGTCTTGTTACTCCGGAGTATTCCACTGCAGGCGGTACGAGTGATGCTAGATTTATCGCTGAATTTGGGATCGATGTTG
>DYLZ01000017.1 GCA_020721775.1 Sulfurovum sp. | reverse complement strand
TATAATTGAAAAATTTCTTATATTGCTTTGTGGCACAACAGCCATTTATTTCCTTTTAAAAACAATTTCTATTCAATACTCTAATAAATCTTTACTATTCACAAATTCTACTTTCCGTCAAAAAGAGAGTTTACGCTTTCGTTATTATAAACTCTTCTTATTACTTCACCCAGCATCGAAGCAGTTGAAAGCATTTTTATTTTATTTGAAGTATGTTTCATTGGTATTGTATTTGCAACAACTAACTCATCAAGGGAGCCTTTTTCGATTCTATCAAATGCCGGCCCTGACAATACCGGATGCGTACAACATGCCATAACGCTTGTTGCTCCTAATTTTTTTAAAGCTTCTGCGGCTTTTACCATTGTTCCGGCTGTATCTATCATATCATCTATAAGTATGACATCCTTGCCATTTACATCACCTATGATATTCATGACTTCAGATTCATTGGCTTTTTGTCGTCTTTTATCGACTATTACCATATCAAGCCCTAGTCTCTCGGCAAAATATCTAGCTCTTGCAACACCGCCGATATCCGGACTTGCGATTATAGGATTTTTTAAATTTTTAGACTTTATATAATCAACAAACAAAATAGCGCCGTATAGATTATCAACGGGGATATCAAAAAAGCCTTGAATTTGAGAAGCATGAAGATCAACGGTAACCATTCTGGTGATCCCTGCCGTTTCGATTAGATTTGCAACCAATTTAGCAGAAATCGGAACTCTAGGTGCTGCTTTTCTATCTTGTCTTGCATATCCGTAGTAAGGAACTATAGCCGTGATAGACTTTGCAGATGAACGTTTTAATGCATCCGTCATAATTAAAAGTTCCATAAGATTATCATTGACAGGAGCGCAAGTAGGCTGAATTATAAAAACATCTTTACCTCTTACGCTTTGTGAAATTTGTACATTTATTTCACCGTCAGAAAAACGATTGATAATTGCACCTGAAAGCGGCATCTCTAAATATTTAGCTATCTCATTTGATAGCTCTTCGTTTGCGGTACCTGAAAAAATCATATATCCACCCATTAGGCAATTCTCCATCTTTAAACATATTTAGTATATTATATCCAAAGATTGATAAACATATGATTTTGGCTAAAGAGATACCCTTTAGACTATCACTCCTCCGCCAAGGAGTTTTTCATCATCATAAAGTGCTGCAATTTGCCCCCGTGCCACTCCAAAAACGCTCTCTTTAAATACTATTTTTGCATGATCGTCTTTTATGGATACAGTTGCCGGAACCGATCTTGTTCTATATCTTACTTTAACATTGCATTCAAATTCATCTTCGATATCAGCTATAAATGATATATCTTTGATCTCTATAGTTTTTACTTCCAGCTCTTCTTTTTTACCTACAACTATTTGATTTAATTCAGGTTTTATATCTAAAACAAAATGCGGATCATGCGCGCCATTTACAAAAAATCCTCTTCTTTTTCCGACAGTATAATGCATATATCCCTTGTGCGTTCCTACGGCTTTTCCACTACTGTCAACCGCAACTCCGGATACATCAACATCCATATGTTTTGCTAAAACTTCTAAGTATGTATTTTCCACAAAGCATATCTCTAAACTTTCTGCGGAACTTGAAATTAATGAGAGAAAATCATATCTCTTTGCATACTCTTTTACATCTTCTTTTACCCATTCTCCAAGCGGAAAAAGAATATTAGGCAAAACAGCCCTGTCAATTTGCGCTAAAAAGTAGCTCTGATCTTTGCTCTTATCGTCGGCTTCATATATAGATACACCGTCGCATTTGACATAGTGACCTGTAGCTACCAAATCAGCTCCTACGCTTTTCGCAAATTCAAACATTTTGCCGAATTTTATATTTTTATTACATGCAATACATGGATTTGGTGTAAGACCTTGTTTGTAAGAAGATACAAAATAATCATATACCTCTTTTTTAAACTCCTCACTCAGATCTAAAAAATGCGCCTTTATGCCCATTTTTGATGCGATATGCTCTACTTTTGCAAAATTAGATTCGTGATAACCATCTCTTTCATGAAGCTTCATATAAACGCCCTCGACTTCATATCCTGCTTCTTGTAATAAAATTGCAGCTACACTCGAATCAATTCCGCCGCTCATACCGACGATAACTTTTTTCTTTGCTTGCGGATCTAGCACTCTATTTTTTGCCACTCTTTCATAAGTTTTTCTCTTAAGTACTCACCTGATGCCGGAATTAAGTTATTGTGCACATCTTGACCAACCGAAAAATAATACATTGGAATATCGCAAGCGATCAAAAAGTCAGCAAGCCCTGTGATACTTGCAGTTTCATCAAATTTAGTAAGAATCAGATAATCAAGACTTAAAAAAGAAAAATTCTCATACATGCTTTCCAGGTCTTCTTTTTTCAAAGTCGCAGAGAGCACAAGCGCTATTTTGATATCATACTGTGATGTCTGTGTAATGAAAGAAACTGTATCAAGAAGTTTTTTTATGTCAAAAGGAGATATGCCTCCGGTATCAACAAAAATGATCTCTTTGTCATTAAACTCACTCAACTGCCAGGCAAACTCGCTTTCTTCATGCAAATCTGCATAATCTATATCAAACAATGAAGCATAACTTCTTAGCTGTTCGCTTGCGGCAACTCTATTGTGATCCAAATTTACAAATGCTACTCTGTCGTTTTGGATATCGTCTTTAAACTTTAATGCCATTTTTGCCACAGAGGTAGTTTTACCAACCCCGGTAGGTCCGACCATCATAAGAATTTTTGGTTTTTTATTGACATTATTTACAAAAGTAAAAGTTGCTTCTATCTCGTCAAGTATAAAATTTAAAATTTGATCTTTATCTTCTTTTATATCGCTTGCATTAAGTTTAGTTAGTATTCCTTCAAACCATTTTTCGTTTATGCCTTTTTTTATCAACTCTCTTTTTATTTTTTTTACGCACATATCTTGCATTTGATTTTCATTTGCAAGTTCTTCTATTCTTGCTAATTCCTGTTCAAGTCCTTTTAGTGTCTTTAAAAACTCTTGCGATGATTCATCGGTCGGTATAACTTTTTGTTTTGGAGCATAAAGGATATCATTTTTTTCCGCTATGGGCTCAAAAGATATTGCATACCTGATCTTATTGCCGTCATTTAACTGTTTTGTTGAAATATAATTGACACCATTTGGATATCTACTGTTTATCTGCTTATATATTTCTATAATTTCGCTGCCCAAAAAAGTCTCAATATGCATTCAAGCTCCTCTCATCCACGATAATGGCAATAAAACAGAATCTCTAATATTCCAAAAAGGATGCGGTAATACAAGATTTTGTTTATTTAAAATAAGTTTTTCATATTTTATTATATCTATATCTAAAGTTCTAGGCGCATTTTTAAAGCTTCTTTTTCTTCCGAATTTTTTTTCGGTATCAAGTATAAATCTAAGTAGTTTTACAGGAGTCAATTTTGTATCTATAAGCAAAAGGGCATTAAAAAAATATGGCTGTTCTAGATATCCAAAAGGAGGATTTTTTAAAATAGGAGATGTTTGTATGATTCTTACATGCTTGCTGCGCTTTAAAAACCAAAATAGATGCTCAAATCTTCTAACAACATCACCTATATTGCCTCCTATGCCTAAAAGAACTCTGTGTCCTGTCTGTTTTGCATTTGAAATATAAGGATAATGCTCTGTTCTTACTTTGTAATTATAATTGTCTATTTTGGTTACTTTAAACACCCAGTATCTCCGCTTTTGAGTTTTTCATCACTACTGTATCTTCTATCCTTACCCCAAATTCATTTGGAAGATAAATTCCGGGCTCTATTGTAAAAACCATACCGTCTTCTATAATAGTTTCTGATTTTGCAGATATCACCGGAAGCTCATGGATATCTAGCCCAACCCCATGACCTGTTGAATGAACAAAATAATCTCCAAAACCATTATCGCATATAATATCTCTTGCTATTTTGTCGATTTGACTTGCTTTCATTCCGCTTCTTGCTTCCTTTATGGCACTATCGTGAGCTTTCAATACAACATCATATACTTTTTGTTTCTCTTCGCTGTTGAAATATTGAAACAAAGAACAATTGATATTACTGTCAATGTTTATCGTTCTTGTTCTATCAGAGCAGTATCTTTCAAATTTTAAACCCGCATCTATAAGAAGTAGATCATTTTCGTTTAATTTCATATCGGTAGGAGTTGCATGAGGCTTGGCCGCATTTGAATTAATAGCAACAATTGGGGAAAAACTAAGTTCAAATCTTCCCTGAAAGCTTAAATACTCTTTGGCAAGATGTGTCAGCCTGTATTCATCAGATCCCAACATATCCGGATATATAGATTTTGCAAAATTATCAAATGCGATTGTCCCGAATTTTGCAGCATTTTTTAAAAGCTCGATCTCTTTTGGAGTTTTTATTATCCGTTTTTTTTGAGAAAAATTTTTATCTAGCTCAAACTCTACATTTAAACCGTTTGACAATTCATTGAAATCCAGCAGACTAAACTCTTTTGGATCAATGATAACTTTTTTTATATTATTTGATATAAGCAATCTTTTTGCAGCGTCTATTAAATCTCTATCTATAATTATCTCAACGCCGCTTCTGCACCTAAGCTTTGCGTCAAGTGCGTATCTGCCGTCTGTTATAAAAAACGATTCGCTTCCTAAGCCAACAAATATGGCATTATCAGAACTATAGCCACACTCATAATAGATTGAATTTTCATCTTTTAGCAGATAGTTCATACGACTATTTTTGTGCCTCTGCTCTTGCTTTTTTAATTGCTTCAACTTCTTTAAGTATCTGTACCATTCCAATAACTGCCAAATGATAACCATATGGTCCCATTCCAACAATTTGACCTGCACAAACAGCGGCCGTCAATGATTTATGTCTAAACTCTTCTCTTTGGTGGATATTTGATAAATGAACTTCAATAGCAGGCAAACTAACTGCTGCAATTGCATCTCTGATAGCAATTGATGTATGAGTGTAAGCTGCAGGATTTATGATAATTCCGTCGCTATCCCCTAAACACTCTTGGATACGATCAACTATTTCACCCTCTAAATTACTTTGAAAAAATTCAATTTCTATACCATTTTGTTTTGCGATCTGCTCCATTTGAGCATGTATGTCATCCAATTTTAGTGAACCGTAAATGCCCTGCTCTCTAACGCCAAGCATATTTAGATTTGGACCTTGGATTACTGTAATTTTCATTTAAAACCTACCTTCTAATAAATATTTTAGTATGATTGTATCAAAATAGTTTTAAACCTAATTTTCAAGGATGTTTATGAAGATACTAGCAGCCGATTTTATATATACCGATGAAGGTTATATACAAAAAAAGGCTATTGCGTTTGATGACTTTATAAAAGATATAGATGATATCGAAACATTAAAAAATATATACCCAAAAGCCGAGATCATCAATACGCCGAAAAACTCTGTGATCTATCCTGGTTTTATCAACAGCCATGTTCATCTTGAGTTTTCAAACAATAAAACAACTCTAAAGTACGGCTCATTTATACCATGGCTAAAATCAGTCATAGCAAATACTGACATGATATTAAAATGCACTAAAAATGATATGAAAAAAGCATATACACAAATGCTAAAAAGCGGGATCACTAGCTTTGGAGCGATTAGTTCAAATGGAAACGATCTCGAAAGCTGCGTTAAAACTCCTCAAAGAGTGGTATATTTCAATGAAATACTAGGGAGCAAAGAAGAAAACTGTGATGATGCATATAATAATTTCATACAGAGAGTTGAAAGATCTATTCGATTTACATCCGAGAAATTTAAACCTGCCATTTCTATTCATTCGCCCTATTCCACACATCCAAAATTAGTTAAAAAAGCCATAACTCTTGCAAAAGAAAAAAAATTCTTAATCTCCGCCCATTTGCTTGAAAGCAAAGCTGAAAAAGATTGGATAGAGGAATCCAAAGGAGAATTTTACGACTTATATAATGAATTTTTCGGTATTCAAAAGCCCGTAAATACAAAAGAATCTTTTTTAAAAGAGTTTGACGATATTTCAACTCATTTTATTCATCTTACAAATGCCGGCTTTGACGATATTGCATATTTAAAAAGCAAAGATCACTCTGTTGCGCACTGCCCAAGATCAAATAGACTCCTTGGCTGCGGCATACTTGATGTAAGCAATTTAAATATTCCTTGGACAACGGCTACTGATGGGCTTAGTTCGAACTGGTCTTTAAATATTTTTGATGAG
Source organism: Sulfurovum sp. (assembly GCA_020721775.1). GTDB lineage: Bacteria > Campylobacterota > Campylobacteria > Campylobacterales > Sulfurovaceae > BN30871. The sequence continues at coordinate 15,154 of DYLZ01000017.1, read as the reverse complement.
TTAAGATCAGCCATTATGCTTCATGCAAATGATGACCTAAATGATCTTGCTGATAAATTAATAAAAAGCATTACATCTACTCCGGCTATGATACTGAAGCTAAATTGTGGTATGATCAAACAAGAAAAATTTGCTGATTTTGCTATAGTTACACTGCCGGATACCCCAAATGATATTGATGAAATTTCCCTTTGGACGATATTGTATACAAATCATGTAAATCAGCTTTATATTGGAGGAAATAGATATGTTTAAAAAAATAAGCGATGCACTAAAATGGATAGGGAGCCACTTTTTGGGCTTGCTTTTTATACTGATAGTGCTTATGGTGATTATGCCCAATAATGATGGAGCTATTGATAATTCAAATCTTCAAGAAATAGAGTTAAAAGGTCCTATAATATCAAGCGATGAGATACTTAAGGAGATAGAAGAAGCTAAAAATAACAAAAGGATAAAAGGTATTTTATTTTCCATAAACTCACCGGGAGGCGCAGTAGCGCCGTCTATTGATATATCCTATGCCATTCGTGATCTAAGCCAAATAAAGCCTGTGCTTGCCTATGGCGGAGATGTGATGGCAAGTGGAGGATACTATAGCGCTATATATGCAAGCAAAATTATGGCAAATCCGGGCTCTATCGTAGGTTCTATCGGTGTTATTATGGAGGGCGCGAATATAGATCCTTTGCTTAAAAAAGTAGGCATTGAAACACAGATAGTCAAACAAGGTACTTACAAAGAAGTTGGAACTATGTCTAGAGAATGGACACCACAAGAGAGAAAAGAGCTTGAAACTTTGACAAAAGATACTTATGATCTTTTTGTAAAGGATGTAACAATGGCAAGAAAACTCAATATAGCAAATATAAAAAATTATGCAGATGCGCATGTTTACTCTGCTTCAAGAGCAAAAAACGTTGGTCTTATTGATCTAATAGGAACAAAACAGCAGGCAAAAAAAGAGATAGAAAAAATGGCAAATGTCAAAGAGGCAAAATGGAAAGAGAAAGATAAGTTTGATATATTTTTTGACAAATTAAGCAGTGAGACAGCATCAAAGATAAGCAGTTATATCTTTGGATTAAAGGCAGTATTATAAAACTACATCGTTTTTATCGTTTCTGCTCGGAGAGTAGAAACGAGTAAATCAAAGGATACCTATTTTGAAGATTTAGCTCTTCTTTTTTGTTCCAAAAGGAGTTTATCTTTTTGCATTTTACTTTTATTTTTAGCTAGCAGCTGCATATCTTCAACTTCATCCATTTCATCGACTATCTCAACGCCGAGAATAACTTCAAGAACATCTTCCAATGTTACAACACCCTCGGTTTGTCCATAACTATCATGAACGATAAAAAGATGTGTTTTTCTTTTGATAAACATATCTATTAGCTTAGAAACAGGTACATTCTCAGAAACGCTATGCGCTTCCATAGCTATATCTTTTAGCTTTGTTTTGTTTCTCTCCTCTACACTCTCTTCAAGTATCGATTGATTTAGAACAACGCCTATGATATTATCTATCGAATCACTGTAAATAGGAATACGAGAGTGTATATACATTCTATCATCTTCGATTACATCTTCAACTGTCATTTCGCCTGAAAAAGCAACTACAACACTTCTTGGAGTCATAATATCTTTTGCTTTAATATTTTTTAATTTTAAAAGATTTTCTATAAGATGGCTCTCTTTTTGATGTATGGTTCCCTCTTTTTCTCCCATTGCAACAACTGCCATTATCTCATCTCTTGAAAAATCGCTTGTATGTTTTTTTCTTTTTGATATAAAGTTCGTAATCAATGTCGATACCCATACAAATGGAAATGTTATCTTTAACAAGAACTCTATTAGATAAGCCGAAGGTATAAGCAATCTCTTCCAGTACAATGCGCCGATAGTTTTTGGTATTATTTCAGATACATAAAGCATCAAAAGCGTTAAAACAAAAGCTATAACGGCTTGCATATCGGAACCAAATATTTGTTGTGCTTGAGCACCGACACCTGCTGCACCTATTGTATGGGCAAAAGTATTGAAAGTCAAAATAGACGAGATTGGTCTATCTATATTTGATTTTAATTTCTTTAAAACATCTACTGCATCGCCATGCTCGTCTCTTGAAAGTGTTTCAATGTAAGAATTTGTACTTGAAAGAAGTACAGCTTCAAGGATGGAACACATAAAAGAGACGAAAAGCGCTAGAAAAAGATAAATAAGCAGCGGTGTCATACAGACACCTTTTTTAGATTTATGGGCTTACGCCTACAATCTACATCATTTATAGTCATTAATCAATAATCCTTAAGATTTAACTCTCTATATTTAGAGATGCGCTATTATAGCATAAAAAAATATTTTTAATTTAAATCACGATAAAAGCTTCATGGCAAAATCAATAGCTTCTTTTGTTTTTTGCTCCCCGCTTATGATCCTGGCTATCTCTTCGATTCTTCCGTTTTTATCTAAAACTACCGCTTTGCTTTTGCCATTATCCTTCATTATCAATATATGCTGATTTGCTTTTGATGCAAGATGGGGCTGATGGGAAATAGCAAATATTTGATAGTTTTTTGATAGATCCGATAGCATATTTGCTATAGCTATTGACTCATCGCCGCTTACATTAGCATCAATTTCATCAAAGATCAATACGCCTTTTGAGCTATTTTTAGCATTTGCAGCGCTTGAAACCATAAGAGCAAGTCTCAAGCGGTTAAACTCTCCGCCACTAAGAGTTGATGTCTTTGAGCCGTTTATCTTTATATCAATTTCATCAACACCTCTTGAATGCATTGATGTCTGAATGATTTCAAATAATGCCTCACCTAATTTTAACTCTTTAAGCAGCGGATTTAGAATTTTTAAAATATTGTCCAGCTCTTTTGCCCTAATAGATGATATTTCATGGGACAAGTTATCAAGCAGTAAAGAGCGCTCTTTGATAAAATTTTCCAACTTTGATTTATCTTCTATAATATGATTAAAACTTTCAAGCTCTTCTCTTTTCTTATCCCTAAAGATAAGCGCTTCTTCTATGGATCCGTATCTATTTTTAAGCGATGAAAGCAACTCTATCCTATTCAATACAGCTTCTATATCAATATCTTCTAATTCTATATTTTTAGATATAGCATCATCTATATCTACTCTTATGGTATTAAAAGCATCAAATACAGCTGAAGCGTCTAGCTCCAAAAGTCTATAAAATTCTGCTACTTTGTTCTCATAATCAAATATGTTTTCTATTGACCTGATAGATTCTTTGATCTTGTCTATTCTGGATAACTTTTGCTTAATTTCTAACAACTCTTCGTATTCACCTGATTTGGGATTTATACTGTCTATTTTTTGAATTTCAAATTTTGCAAATTCTATCAGATCGTTTATTTTTGTCTCTTTGTCTATTATCTCATTTAACTCTTTGCGTGCACATTTAAGCTCATCAAATAAAAAACTAAAATCATCCAATTTACGCCTATAGCTCTCATCTTTAGAAGCGATAAAATCATCTATAAGATCAAGCAGCATCCAAGAGTCAAGCACGCCCTTGTCTTTAACGCTAAGGTATTTGACATATGGACTAAAAATCTCTTCGAGTGATTTTTTTGATATATTTTGATCATTTATCAGAAATCTTACTTTTTCTTTTTTTACTGTTTTTATATATAGATCATCATCAAGTAAAAAAGAGTCGTTATCCATACCGTCCGGTTTAGATAATGATATCTCGCACATAGAAGCATAATTTTGCACATTGAAGCCAAAACTTCCCAATATCGAACTCATCAAAACAGACTTTCCCGCGCCGCTTGGACCCGTAAATACAATTAGTCCGCTTTGAAAATCTATCTTCTCATCACTAAAGTCAATAAGATCTTTTAAAATAATGCTTTTAATCATATATTATCGTTTATCACCCCAATGCAATTTTTCTCTTAAAACATCAAAATAACTTCTTTCTAAACTATGGATAAGTCTAGCCCCCCTTTTGGCACCCTTTATTATAAGCATATCGTCAGGCTTTAACTCATAATCATCCTGCCCATCGATAACTGCTATAATCTTTTCATCGGAAGAGCTAAGCTCTATAGTAAAATCCACAGGAACAACAAGCGGTCTTTGAGTAAGCGAGTGAGCTGAGATCGGAGTCATGATAAAAGCTTGTGTAAGCGGATACATTACAGGACCGCCTGCTGCCATATTGTATGCAGTAGAGCCTGTAGGCGTTGAAACTATAAGTCCATCACCTCTGTATGTGTTAAACCATTTCTCATCTATGGAAGCATTGATCTTGACCATTTTAGAGATCGCGCTTCTAGTCAAGACAACATCATTGAAGGCAAAAAATCCTCTTTTTGTCCCATCTATTGATTTGATCGCGCCTTCTATCATCATACGCTCATCTATTCTATAGTTTTTCGATATAAGCTCTTGTATAAATTTTTCTACATTATCGATACTGACATCAGCCAAAAATCCCAAATTTCCGGCATTGATACCAAAAACAGGTTTTTTAAATTTATAACTTTTTCTCACTAATGAAAGCAGTGTTCCGTCTCCGCCAAGCGAAACAAGAACATCTGATCTTTCGCACATATCATCAAAAGATATTCCGCTTTCTCCTATCATATCGCTAGATTCTTTTGAGAGCAATACTTCAAAACCATATTTTTCAAAAAGTTTTTTAACTTCAAGAAAAACGGATTTTATCTCAGGCTCATTTGGCTTTAGCGTAAAACCGAACGTATCTATTGTATCTAAAATTTTTGTCATAAAGTAGCATAAATCCTGAAAAATTTATTTATAAATAAGAATACCATAAAAGCAATTAAAGCAAATAAACAAATTTTACAAATCAAAACCTTTATGAAAATTTGGCTATAATCGCGACAAATTTTAGTTAAGGATTGCGTGTGAGAACACATTATTGTTCAACTATAAACACAGAACATATAGACCAAAAAGTAACGGTTGCCGGCTGGGTGGCTAGCAGAAGAGACCATGGGGGAGTGATTTTTATCGATATTAGAGACAACGATGAAGTTGTTCAGCTTGTTTGTGACCCGGCAAACAGCAAAGATGCACACAAGATCGCCGAAGAGATAAGAGACCAATATGTTATTATTGCAACAGGTATTGTTAGAGCTAGAGGCGAGGGATTGGAAAATCCAAACCTAAAAACAGGAAAAGTAGAGATAGTTGTAGATAAAATTACTATTGAAAACAAATCTCTTACTATGCCGTTTGAATTGGGTGATGAGAAAGTGAATGAAGAGATAAAACTAAAATACAGATATCTTGATCTAAGAACTCCAAAATCTCACAAAATATTTAAACTAAGAAGCAAAGTTTCCATAATTGCTAGAAATACTTTAGATAGTCTAGGATTTATAGAAGTAGAAACTCCTATTTTGACCAAATCAACACCTGAGGGTGCAAGAGATTATCTTGTTCCAAGCCGGGTTCACAACGGAGAATTCTTTGCTCTTCCGCAATCTCCTCAGCTATTTAAACAACTTTTGATGGTTTCAGGATTTGATAGATATTTTCAGATAGCAAAATGTTTTAGAGATGAAGACTTAAGAGCAGACAGACAGCCCGAATTTACCCAAATCGATGTTGAGATGAGTTTTTGCAATCAGGAAGATGTTATAAGCATAGCAGAAAAACTGCTTTCAGATATATTTAACGGATGCGGGTTTGAAGTGCCTCAAACATTTAACCGCATAACATATAGTGATGCTATGGAAAAATACGGCTCCGACAAGCCGGACCTTAGATATGATCTCTCTATGGTAGATGTGATAGATATTTTTGCAAGATGCGAAAATGGAATTTTTGCCGCTATCGCCAAAGATACAAAGAAAAACCGTATCAAAGCGTTAAAAGTTCCAAACGGCGACAATATTTTTTCAAAAAGACAGATGCAGGGCTTTGAAACATTTGTAAAACAATTCGGCGCAGGCGGACTCGGATATTTCCAAATGAAAGAAGATGGATTAAAAGGACCATTGACTAAGTTCTTTAGCGAAGATGACCTGCAGGCAATAATCAAAAGATGTGAGCTAAATATAGGCGATGTTGTATTTTTTGGTGCGGGCGAGAAAAAATTAGTTTGGGACTACATGGGTAGATTTAGAATATTCTTAGCCAATGAGATGAATATCATCCCTGAAAATAAATTTGAGTTCGTATGGGTTGTGGATTTCCCGATGTTTGAAGTTGAAGAGGGCAAAATAAAAGCTCTTCACCATCCGTTTACTATGCCAAAAGTTGACGAAAACGGTAAGATCAGATGCGATGATATAGAAGAACTTAAATCGATCGCTTATGACATAGTATTGAATGGTTATGAAATAGGCGGGGGCTCTATCCGTATCCACAAAGATGAAATCCAACAGCAGGTTTTTGAAATTCTTGGGATCGAAGAAGAAGAGGCAAATGAAAAATTCGGCTTCTTGCTTGATGCGCTAAAATTCGGCGCTCCTCCGCATGGCGGTTTTGCGATAGGACTGGACAGACTTATTATGATAATGACAGGAAGCTCTAGTATAAGAGATGTTATAGCTTTCCCTAAAACACAAAAAGCTCAATGTCTTCTTACACATGCACCTAGCATTGTTGACGAAGCTCAACTTGACGAGCTTGCACTTAGAATAAGAAAAACAAACAAAGGACAATAAATGAAAAAACTATTTTTGATCATTGGAGCACCGGGAAGCGGAAAAACTACAGATGCGCAGCTAATTGCGGCTAGACATGACGATATAACTCACTATTCAACAGGCGATATGTTCAGAGCAGAAATTGCAAGTGGAAGTGAAAGAGGAAAAACTATAGACAGCTTCGTCAGCAAAGGCAATCTAGTGCCTATCAACATTGTTATTGAAACTATAGTTGAAGCTATTAAAAAAGCTCCAACCCCGGTTATTATAATAGACGGCTATCCAAGAAGTGTTGAACAAATGGTGGAACTTGATAAATACCTCGCAAATGAAAAAGATGTTGAGTTGTCATCGGTTATTGAAGTTAGAGTTAGCGAAGAAACAGCGAAAAATAGAATACTTGGACGCGCTGCTGAATCTGAAGTAGTTAGAGGCGATGACAATGTAGAAGTTTTTTACAATCGCATGAAAGTCTACACAGATCCGCTTGCTGCTATCCAAGAGTTCTATACGGCAAAAAATCTTTTAAAAGTGATTGACGGAGAAGGCACGATCGAAGAGATCGTCAACAATATGGATGCTTTCGTTCAAAGCAAAATTTAAATCCCTTATCTTCATTTGGTGACCTTTAATTATGAGGTTGCTAAATTTACACAATAAATTCATCTTTTTTTGATAGAATAATAAAAATTTATCAAAGGTTTAACATTGAAAAAAATATTTTCTATTCTTATTTTGTTTTTTGCATACACTGCATCTACTTTTGCAGAGGATGCTGCTATTATAAATGCGGAAGCCGATGTAGCGGTACAAAAATTCTACAAAAATGTCATTGGCGGCGAAGAGTTTTTGAGTAAATGCAAGGGTTATTTGGTATTCCCAAATATATACAAAGCCGGTTTTTTTGTAGGTGGAGAATACGGTGAAGGCGTACTTAGATATGATAATGCCAACCAGGGATATTACAGCCTCAAATCAGGATCCATCGGATGGCAGTTCGGTTTACAAAAACGCTCAATGCTTATCGCTTTTGTATCACAAAGAGCATTGGATTCATTCTTGAAAAGCAGTGGATGGACTGTCGGTATTGATGGCGGGATCAATGTGGCAGTATGGGGTGCCAGTAAAGATCTAAGCACTGTGAGTTTTGAAAAAGATGCCATAGCATTTGTTTTTGATGAGCAAGGCTTAATGGCAAACATAGCAGTAGAAGGAAACCAAATAGCCCCTCTTGCAAAATAAAACTATTTTAAATTTCTTTATCTTCGTCTTTTTGGGATGATGATAGAGAAAGAAGTTTTTTTGGCTTCAAACCGAGCTTTCTCATTCCCTCTACTCTATTTATCAAATTTCCCTTGCCGGATGATAGTTTATTCATAGCGTTTTCATAGCTTGTTTGAGTAGCTTGTATATTTTTTCCTATTTTCTCCATGTCGTTCACAAACAATGCAAACTTATCATAAAGAGCCTCAGCTGATTTTGCTATCAGCATCGCATTTTGCTCTTGATATTCCCTTCTCCATATATGCTCAATAGTTCTAAGAGTGACTAAAAGCGTTGAAGGTGAAACTATAATAATATTTTGCTCATATGCATTTTTAAAAAATCCGCTATCTGATTCAAGCGCAAGCAAAAATGCACCTTCTATCGGCATAAACAAAAGAACAAAATCAAGAGATTTCAAGCCTCCCAGCTCTTCATATTTCTTTTGACTTAAATTCTTTACATGCGCATTGATAGAGGCTATATGCGCCTTAAGCGCTGAAGCTCTATCGATCTCATTTTCAGCTTTTATATAATTATCATAAGCCACAAGAGAAACTTTTGAATCTATAACGATATGTTTATTTTGTGGTAAATTTACTATAACATCAGGACGGTATATTTTTCCATTTTCTCCTTTTAAGGTGTTTTGCACAACATATTCATGCCCTTCTCGCAAGCCTGACTCTTCTAAAACACGCTCCAATACTATCTCGCCCCAATTACCTTGAGTTTTATTGTTGCCTTTTAGTGCTTGTGTAAGATTAAGAGCATCTTGGCTCAATCTCTCATTAAGTGTTTTTAGATTTATAAGCTCGTCTTTGATGCTCTGTCTATCTTTAGCGTCATGGAGAAACATATCCCTGCTCTCCTTTGAAAATGCCTCTATTTGTTCTCTAAGGGGTTTTAGAAGCGCGTCAATACCTTGCTTGTGTGTTTCATCGAATGTTTTTGATTTTTGCTCAAATATACTGTTTGCAAGGTTGACAAATTCAAGTTTCATTTGATTTTTTGCATCATTAAGGAGCTTTAATTTTTCCTCGTATGAATTTATATTTTCTTCAAATCTCGTACGCAGCACCGCATTGCTTTTTTCAAGCTCAAAGAATTCGTCATTTCTTTTATTCAAAGACGCAAGAAGCTCATTTTTTATTATCAATTCTTTAGAAAGTTCTTCTTCCAGCTCAAGATACCTAAGTTTTAAAGTTCCTATGTCTTTCTTGGTAAAAAGAAACAATATTAAAAAAACAATCGCAAAAACCGATAAAACAATAAGTACAATTACAATAAATGCCTGATCTATGGGATATCCTTTAAATTTGTTTGTTTTTATAGAGTTATTATATCTGTTTTATGTTTATCTAGACAATAATATTGCAAAATGATATATTTTAATATTTTAGAGGTATTTGATGATGTTGAATATCTAAAAACTCATCTCAAGAGAGATAAGATAAACTCTTACTTTACATACAAGCAGAATATTTCTGCTTGTAACAAAATTAAAGGATAGTAACATTTTCTGCTTGTGGGCCTTTTTGACCTTGACCAACAGTAAAGGAAACTCTTTGATTTTCGCTCAATTCAACACGACCGTAGCCATTACTGTTTACTTGACGATAATGCACAAATAGATCTTTGCTTCCATCTTCCGGCTGGATAAATCCAAAACCTTTTTCGCTATTGAACCATTTAACGGTTCCTGTCATTTGATTTGCCATTGCAATTCCTTTTGTTTGTGATACACTTCGATCGAAGCGACTGAAAATATAAATTGGAGAGTATTCTTATAAGGCGGAGCTCTACTAACGAAAGGTTATAAACAAAAACAAACCAAATATGAAACTCTAAATCATCTTTCAATAGTTACATTATAGCTTAAATACTTTATAATGACAAGTACAAATAGATGCTATTAGCAAATATTTATCCTCTTTTGAATATCATTGATTTGATGCTTTCTCCTATTTCTTCTGCTACCACACTGCATTTAACGATAAAAAGATAATATATCGGGCGTTTTGCCACTTTATAAAGACTTTCAAAGTTGCCCATTCCTTTTGCTATGACTATATCTGCGCGCTCAAATATCTCTTTTGAGATAGCATTACTCTTTTCTACTTCAAATCCGGGGGTTTCTACACCAGAGTCAACAACTGCCGCCACATCACTTAGAAATTCGGACTCTTTTATAGTTACATCATTGATGATAGGTTTTGTTCTGACAAAATAATGCACCTTTAGATCATAATGTTTTTTGATGGTCTCAATTAGCAACTTGTCAAAGATATGCTCTCCCACATTATCCCCTATGATAACCATCTCTTTTGCCTCTTTGAGTTCCTTTTCAAAAGTAGGATAATCATCGATAGCGAACTCCTTTGCAAAGTGATGGCTAATCATTTCGCTAAGTTCAAATTGATTTTGTGCACCAAAATCTATGACATTGCCGATTACAGCCATTTTAATGGCATCTTCGATACTTTGCACAAAAGAAGTATCTACACTAAGCGCTTCTCTGGTGGCTAGTTCTTTTGATTTTAGTACCGGATCATCATAGCCCGTGATATCCGATATAGCCTCATATATCTCTTTGGCTATCTGTGGCGGGGTATATGAAAAATCATACTTTTGCAATATCTGCGCAGATTTATCCAATACTTTTTTGCTTGTTATATCATCCAATTCCAAAAGTTTTGTAACTTTTAGCGCTTGATTCATTATACATACGATACAGTCAGACTTTATATTCAAGAGGTTCTCGCTTTTTTGCTGTAATTATAACATTTGCGGATTAAGTATTTATCTCCTATCGAGGACGATGGGAGCGAGAGTAAAAAAATAATAGCTGTTATTTGTTTTTAGGATATTCAAATTGATGCCTGTGCCAATTACCTGACACCTTATTTCTTATTTTTCTATTGCGTTAACTCGTTTGCTATCATCTCAGCTTGTTTAAGCACTGTTTCGGTGGCTAAAGCTTGCATATCAGGCGGATATCCAAATTGTCTTAGTGTTCTTTTAACAATCACTTTTAGTTTCGCTCGTGCACTCTCTTTTATCGTCCAATCTATAGATGCGTTTGCTTTGACTTTTTCGGTAAGCACAACGGCTAATTCACGCAAAATATCTTTACTCATAAGTTCTTTTGCACTCTTATTGTCTGCTACTGCCGTATAAAAGGCATATTCAAATTCTGTAAGCCCAAGTTCTTTTGGCTCCTTATCCATCGCTTGAATATTTTTGCTTAAGTTTATCAACTCATCTATCACTTCAACTGCTGTAATGATTTTATTGTGATATTTTTTTATAGAGTTTTCAAGCATCTCCATAAGTGATTTACTCTGAACAAAATTTGTTTTTGATCTTGTTTTTATCTCATCATTTAATAGTTTTTTCAAGACCTCTAAAGCGATATGCCTATGCTTCATATTTTTAACTTCTAACAAAAATTCTTCAGACAATATGGATATATCAGGCTTTTTAATACCGCTTGCATCAAAAATGTCTATCACTTGTTCAGTAACAAGGGCTTTGTCTATTACTTGTCTGATGGTTGTTTCTATCTCCTCATCACTTCTTATGTTGCTACTTTCAAATTTTGTCAATCTAGCTTTAACAGCTTGGAAAAAAGCAACTTTATCTTTGACATCCATTGCCCTGTCATGAGGAATTGCGATAGCAAATGCCCGTGAAAGTGCTGTCACCTCATCAATATATCGTTTTTTACCATCTTCAAGCCCCAAAATATGCTCTTCGGCTTCTAAAATAAGTGCTAATTTTCCTCTCGTATCAAGCTCAAAAAACCGTTCATATTCTAAACCATGATACATCTGTGAAACAACTTCGAGTTTTTCAAGCATAAGTGCTACTGCTTGCTCTTGAGCAAGTGCAGGATCACCTTTTCCTCCACTATCACTATAAAAAGAAAGAGCTTTTTTCAAATCACTTGCAATCCCTAGGTAATCAACCACAAGTCCACCCGGTTTATCTTTATAAACCCTATTTACCCTTGCAATCGCTTGCATAAGGTTATGTCCTTTCATAGGCTTGTCGATATAAAGTGTGTGCATAGACGGAGCATCAAATCCCGTAAGCCACATATCTCTTACAATTACAAGTTTTAGCTCATCATTTACATCTTTCATACGATTAGCCAAAGAGCGTCTTTGCTGCTTAGTCGTATGATGTTTTGCCATTTTAGCCCCATCAGAGCTACTTGCCGTCATGATTACTTTGATAACACCTTTATCTAATTCATCATTATGCCAAGCAGGTCTTAGAGCTATTATCTCATTATAAAGTTCAACTGCAATCCTTCGGCTCATACTCACAATCATACCCTTGCCTTCAAACACTTCTTGTCTAGCTTCAAAATGGGTAACAATATCAGCAGCTATCTCTTTGATGCGATTTTTACTTCCTATTAATGCTTCAAGCTTTGTCCATTTGGCTTTGGCTTTTTGACTGTCATCTAGATTTTCACCACTAAGTTCATCATCGAGTTCTTTTACAAGCTCTTTTCCCTCATCGCTTAAATTGATTTTAGCAAGTCGGCTTTCATAATATATTTTTACTGTCGCACCATCTTCAACAGCTTGAGAGATATCATAAATATCTACATAATCCCCAAAAACCGCAGGCGTATTTACATCACTGCTCTCTATCGGTGTTCCTGTAAATCCAAGATAAGTTGCGTTTGGCAAAGCATCTCGTAGATACTTAGCAAATCCATATTTTATCTCTCCTGTATCCTTATCAACTTTTGGTTTAAATCCATACTGTGTACGGTGTGCTTCATCGGCAATGACAACAATATTTCTTCTATTAGAGAGAGTATCATAAACATTTCCCTCCTCAGGCTGAAACTTTTGAATGGTCGTAAATATCACTCCACCGCTTGCGACTTTTAGTAAAGTTTTTAGATGTTCTCTGTCCTCTGCTTGTATAGGGTCTTGCCTAAGCAAACTTTGCGAAGCAGCAAAAGTATCAAAGAGTTGATCGTCAAGATCATTTCTATCTGTTATCACAAGCACTGTAGGATTATCGAGTGCCAAGACTATCTTGCCTGTATAAAATACCATGGAAAGCGATTTTCCACTCCCTTGTGTATGCCAAACAACACCGCCTTTTTTATCTCCATCTTCACTACTTGCGCTTATCGTTCTTTGGACTGCTTTATTTACCGCATAGTACTGATGATAAGCAGCTAATTTTTTAACAGTTTCAATAGTTACGATGCCGTTCTTGTCCTCTTTTTTAGATTTCTCAAAAACTATAAAGCTTCTTACCAAGTCAAGCAAAACAAGAGGATTTAACATCCCATTTATAAGTGTTTCTATCTCTGGAAGTGGGGTTTTAACCCCGCCATTAGCCGACACTAAAGTGTCAGTTCCACTTGGTATTTTCCAACTCATAAAACGACTCAAATCTGCTGAGATAGTCCCGACTCTGGCATCCAATCCATCACTGATAACACAAAAGGCGTTATAAGTAAACAGAGTTGGTATGAGTGCTTTATATGTACCTATCTGATTATACGCTGAGCTGATAGTAGCATTCTCATCCACTGCATTTTTAAGCTCCATCACCACCAAAGGCAAACCATTTACAAATAGTATAATATCAGGTCGTTTCTGATGCCCATTTTCAATGATAGTAAACTGATTTGCCACCACAAAGTCATTATTATTCACATCATCAAAATCCACTAGATGCACTATCTCCCCACGAGTGATGCCATCTCTTTGTATATCAACTTTCACACCCTCTACTAAGAGCTTATGAAAAGTTTCATTGTCGCTTAAAAGTTCGCTTGATTTGATTCTCTCAATCTGTTTTATAGCATCTTCTATCGCACTCTGCGGTAAAGATGGATTGATTTTCTCTACAGCATTTATAAGTCTATCTTTGAGCAGCACTTCATCGAAGTTTCTCTCCATTTCAGGAGCATAGACATATGAGTATCCCAACTTTTCAAAAAGCTCTATCGCAAAAAGTTCTATGTGATTTTCGGTAATTTTTGTCATTCTTTCACTTCCCAATATCCTGATTTTAGACTCCCAACCCTATTGATAGAGCCTTCATCTTTTAATTTTTTAATAACTTTTTTAATACCCGATTCACTCATAGAGAGTATTTCCATCAGTTCATGGATAGTGATGTAGCTATTTTCTTTCATAAGTGCCAAAACTTTTTGGTCACTTTTATAGTTACTTTTTTGGTCACTTTTTAAAGTGTTTTTGATAGATTTTAAAATCATCTCAAGCATAAACTCAATAAACGGGGTACTCTCGCCAAGCTCTGTTGAATCTTCTATGGCTTTATAGTACTCTTCCTGACGGTCTCTTACTATACTTTCAGTTGGCAGAAGTGAAAAAATAGGATTAAAACTATTTAATATCACACTTTGCCAAAGTCTCCCGATACGCCCGTTACCATCGCTAAATGGATGTATAAACTCAAACTCATAGTGAAATATACAAGATTTTAAAAGCATATGCTCATCACTATTTTTTAGCCAAGAAAAAAGCTTTATCATCAAATCATTTACCATAGATGGCTGTGGTGCTATATGATCACCTACTTTTACATTTACACTTCTAAAACTCCCCGCATTTGTGAGTATCTCATCCATCAAGATTTTATGAGCTAGTAATAAATCATCTAATTCTGAGTATCTAAACTCATCTAGTTTTTCATACGCTTTTATAGCTCCTTGCACTTCTGCAAGTTCTTTTACAGTTCCTAAAACTCTTTTTCCATCTAAAATAGCTGTGATTTTTTCTTCACCTAAAAAATTCCCCTCTATCTCTAAAGTACCAGCTAAAGTTTTTATACGATTCTTTTTTCTGAGCATTGGGTTTACTTTTTGGGCATCAGCAAATTGAAGTTTTGTAAGTTCTTCACTTATTTGAGTGGAAAGTTTTAGTATTTTTGAGGTTATTTTGTATGGTGGGGTGTAGGTGTTCATATTTAAACCCTCCAAACTGAAATAATTACATCAAGATTGTAATATTTAATAGTTGTAGTTTGTGTTTTATGTTCTATGGCACCGTGTTGTGTTGTTTGCAGTTGTTTATCCATTTAATTTGCCTTGTTTTGTCTAGTTGTGGTTTTGGTTATTCATAAATTCCATAAAATCTCGGAAGTGACACTTGAGTGTCGCATGTGCCATCCTCATTTGGAAGTGGGACTTTAGTCCCGCTAATCTTCAATGG
>DYLZ01000016.1 GCA_020721775.1 Sulfurovum sp. | reverse complement strand
GTGTGTTAGCAAACCCACCCTACGCATTCTATTCACACAATTTATGTTATAATGGCCACAAAAAGAGATGCCATGACACTTGCACTCAAATACCGTCCGAAATCGCTTGATGAGATATATGGTCAAGAGATTTTAGAGCCAAACTCACACTTACGAAAAATGATAAGCAACGGCAAAATCGGGCATATGTTTTTCTATGGCCCGGCCGGATGTGGTAAGACATCATTATCAAAACTCATAGCCAATGAAATAGATGCTGTATATTATGAGCTAAACGCCACTACGCTAAAGATAGAAGAGGTGCGAAATATATTTAAATCTCATCATAATTCACTTCAAAAGCCTCTGATTTTTATAGATGAAGTACATAGGCTTAGCAAAACACAACAAGAGGTATTATTGCCGTATATGGAGTCATATGCCGGGATCATCATAGGAGCTAGTACAGAAAATCCATACTACACGCTCACCTCCGGGATTCGTTCCCGCTCATATCTGTTTGAACTGCATTCACTGAGTAATGATGCTATGCGTCAAATAGCGATTGATATTTGCAAAAAAGAAGATATAGAGATAGATGATGAGGCACTGTCGTATCTGGTGGATAGTAGCGGTGGCGATGCTAGGGCTATGTTAAACTTGTTAGAGGGAGCGATAGACAATAATAGGGTGGAGTATAAAACGCTAAAATTCCTCCGTCCATTTGCCATACAAAGCGGAAGCAGTGAAGCTACCACACATTACGACCTAAGTTCAGCACTGATTAAAAGTATTAGAGGTAGTGATATAGATGCTAGTATATATTATTTGGCACGGCTTATTGAGGCTGGAGAGAGTGCGTCATTTATCGCTAGGAGACTAGCGATACTGGCTAGTGAAGATATAGGCAATGCAAATCCAAATGCCATCACGATAGCAAGTAGTGCTATGAATATAGTAGAGCATATCGGCTACCCCGAAGCACGGATTACGCTCTCTCAACTGGTCATATATCTAGCATCATCACCCAAGTCAAACAGTAGCTATGTGGCAATTAATGAGGCATTAAAAAGTGTACGGGATGGCAATATAATGGATATTCCGGCTCCAATCAAACCAAATAGCCAAGAGTATCTATATCCACATAGCTTTGGTGGATGGGTGGAGCAAAAATATCTATCTAAACCTATGAAATTTTATACCGGTTCCAAAGTGGGTTTTGAAAAAACCTTAGATGAGTGGCATACAAAAATTACAAAGAAATAATTTTCACAATTTAAACACTTTTTTGTTATATAATAATAAAAATAATAAAGGAGCAGTAAATGAAATATAGTATGTTTATTTTAGGGTTGGCTGCATCTATCTTTTTTAGCGGGTGCGCTCAGTATGGAGTCAATGAAAGAGTAACGAACAGCGCAATTACAGGAGCGGCTATTGGTGCCGGGGTTGGGGCTATAACAGGTGGAAATTCCGGCGATATTTTAAGAGGGGCTGCCATTGGCGGTGCTGTGGGTGCTGCAGGAGCAGCATTGACAGAACCGCAAAAATAAATTTTACAATCAAATAAAATACTAAAGGATAAAAAATGACAAAAAATTTAAAAAGATCACTTATAGCTTCAAGCGTAGCTATATTTATGCTTGGCGGATGCGTGGAGCAAGGACTTGTTGCAGATAACAGTTACAACAGAACAAAAATGGGAGCGCTTGGAGGCGCTGTAACCGGCGCTATAATAGGCGCATCGACAGGCAATCATTCCGGTAAAAGAGCGCTTATAGGAGCACTTATAGGCGGCGCAGCGGGTGCAGCTATCGGTTATAGCTTAGATCAGCAGGCAAATGAGGTTGCTAGAGCTTTAGGTACTGGAGTAAGCAAAGATCCTCTTGCTGAACTTGATCCAAATAGAGAAATCGTAGTAACAAAGACAGATAGTTATGTAAAAATAATGTTTCGTGACAGCATGATGTTTAAAGTTGATTCAGCAATCCCTCAGCCATCAGCTCAAAACAAGATAAATAAAGTCGGAATGGTTCTTCAAAGATATCCGCAAACAATAGTTCAGGTTGCAGGATTTACTGATAACACCGGTTCATATCAATACAACCAAGGCTTATCAGAAAGAAGAGCGAAAAATGTAGCAAATGCTTTTGCATCTAGCGGCGCATTAAATGTAAGTGCGGTTGGTTGTTCATATAATGCACCAATAGCTCCAAATACAACAGCACAAAACAAATCATTAAATAGAAGAGTTGAGGTATATCTGTATCCAAATACACAATCTCAAATTAACCCTTGCCAACAATAACTCTTCACAAAATAAGCCCTTTCTTGGGCTTAGTCTCATAATCTTTTAGCTATTATTTCATAAAATTTACCAAGGTTAAGCTTATATGAAACATTTTAATATCTCTTTTATACTTTTTGCTATCGGTCTTGTCGCGGCATATCTTATAGGCGGGATGAATGCTGCTTATGTTGCCTTTCTTTTAATCTTGCTTGAAGTTTCTCTCTCTTTTGATAATGCAGTAGTGAATGCGAGAGTATTAAAAGGCATGGATAAGATTTGGCAAGAGAGATTTATTATATTCGGGATGCCTATCGCAGTATTTGGCATGAGATTGCTTTTCCCGCTAGGAATCGTTGCTTTAGTGACCAATATGGGTCTCTTTGAAACTTTTGATACCGCCTTAAATGATCCTATAAAATACGAACATGCTCTAAAATCAGCAGAACATACAATATTTGCCTTTGGCGGAGCATTTTTGCTTATGGTATTTTTGGATTTTTTCTTTGAAGAAAAAGAGGTATCTTGGATAAAAAAAATAGAAAATTCAAAAATTGTTAAAAAATTCTCACTATTATCAAACATTTCACTCTCAATAGCAATTATGGCGGGACTGATATTGGGTCACATAACAAACAGTTTTGAGATGCTGCTGGCATATATGTACGGTGTACTGCTGCATGCTATACTTGGCATGGTAGATGATGCCTTTAGTACCCAGAGCGTTAAAAACGGTTTGGCAGGGTTTGTTTATCTTGAAGTGCTTGACGCGAGCTTTAGTTTTGATGGTGTAATAGGCGCATTTGCTCTTAGCAGCAATATTTTTATAATAATGATAGGACTTGGTGCGGGGGCTATGTTTGTGCGAAGCATTACTCTATATTTCGTGGAGCATAAGACCCTATCAGAGTTCAGATATTTAGAACATGGGGCGCATTATGCAATAGGTATTTTAGCTGTTATTATGCTTTTAAAAATAAATATTCATATCAATGAAGCTGTTACAGGAACAATAGGAATTGGACTTATTGCAATTGCGTTCATTCACTCTGTGTGGGAGAATAAAAAAGAGAAATCGTATTAATTTCTAGCTTTATTTCCCAATCTCTCTAATTGTCTCTTTCATAGCATCATAGGCATTGCCCACATCATGCTTAACGCCCTTTACCGTACCCGTACAACCCGTTGTTGCTAAAGCAATAAAAATAGTGGCAATAGATAACAAAATATTTTTTTTCATTCTATAATCCTTTAATAAATTTTTACTATTTAAATATAAAACATTATATTCAATCATATATTTACCATCCCTTAAGAACAAGAGGTGCTTAGCAAGCAAAAAAATGGTAAAATAACAAAAAAACAGATCAGGAGAAAGTGATGTTAAGCGAGATTTACGACGAAACCTCGTCACATATGAATAAAAGCATTGATGCGTTAAAGAGAGACTTTTCGACTCTTAGAACAGGAAGGGTTACGACAAACATAGTTGATAATATAAAAGTTGATTATTACGGAACGCCGACAGCGCTTAATCAAGTGAGCAATGTTATTGTGCTTGATGCGACAACAATTGCTATAAACCCATGGGAAAAAACAATGTTAAATCCTATTACAAAAGCGATCCAAGAAGCTAATATCGGCGTAAATCCCAACAATGACGGATCTATGATAAAACTGTTTTTCCCGCCTATGACAGTAGAGCAAAGAAATGAAATCGTTAAACAAGCTAAAGCAATGGGCGAAAAAGCTAAGGTTGCCGTTAGAAATATAAGAAAAGAGAGTAACGACAAAGTAAAGAGGCTCGAGAAAGACAAAGCCATAAGTGAAGATGAAGCAAAAAAAGCGCTTGATCAGATACAAAAAATCACAGATGATTTTGTAGCAAAAATAGAAGAAGCTTTAAAAGCAAAAGAAGCCGATATATTGAAAGTTTGATCATGAATGTAGAAAATATTTACAAAAAAGCGGGGGCACTTTTAGAAGGGCATTTTATACTCTCAAGCGGTAATCACTCAAACAGATACTTACAAAGCGCAAAAGTTTTAGAAAACCCAAAAACAGCTTCGCTTTTAGCCGAAGCTCTTGCCCGAATGATAAGATCTGCGGGCATTTATGCCGATACGGTATGCGCTCCGGCGCTCGGAGGCGTAATAGCCGGCTATGAGCTTGCTCGCGCTCTTGATGTTAGAAGCATATTTGCTGAGAGAAAAGATAATGTTATGAGCTTAAGACGAGGTTTTGAGATACAAAAAGGTGAAAAGATAATCATCTGCGAAGATATCATCACTACAGGCGGCTCAGCCATGGAAGTTGCAAAGATCATAACAGAGCTTGGCGGTGAAGTGGTAGCCTTTGCTGCACTTGCCAATAGAGGTTTTTGTCATAGACAAAATAGCGGCGTTCAAAGAAAATCTAACTGCAAACTACCGGAAAATACTCCATTTTTTGCATTGGCTGATTTTGAATTTGAAATGTATGAACCCCAAAACTGCCCGATGTGCAAAAGTGGCAGCGTAGCAATAAAACCGGGAAGCAGAGCTTAAGCTCTCCTCCAAACCAAAGCAATAAGAGATATATTTATATCACTTTTTTTAGGTTTTAAAAGAAGTGTCTCAATAGGATAGTTTTCTGCTTTAAATAGAGAATCAAGCTCGTCAACCCTGTTTTCAAAATCCTCATTGAGTAGTTTTAACTCATCCTCAAGATCTTCCATCTTCTCTTCTATCCTGTTTGTATCATTATTCTCTCTAAAAATCTTTCCTCCGTGCGACAAAACCTTTCCTGCTTTACTGATGTTGCTTCCTCCGCCTAGCAGCGCTCCGATAACCGCAACTCCTGCATTTAACCAAGAGGCTTTATATTCGCTCTTCTCTTTATCAAGCTGATATTTTAGTGTTTCTATTTTATTGTTTATTGAGTCTTGTTTTTTATTAAGTTCATTTGTCAGTTTTTCTATCTGCTTATCTTTTTTTGCTCTTATCGTATCATTTACTCTTACGGTAAAATCCGCCCTGCTCTCATTTGCACCGGACTCCAATTTTAAACTTTTGCAAACAAAAAGTTCGATATTTTGCGTTTGATACACATAGTCTATCAGTTCACTTTTGGTATCTTTAAGCCCTTTGTCCTTTCTGATAAAATCAGGAACCGCTTCAAAAGAAGAATTTTCAGGAGGTGTTGTTTGGAATCTGCTAAAATCACTATCATCAACAACGACACGAGATAAGTCTATATGTGAGTTAACGCCGTCTAAAGGAACGCTCAAAATAATATCTTTTGTTTCATTAATGCCTTTGGATTGATTAAAGAACAAAATAGTTGCCTTTGCTCCGATAGTCGGCTCAAAACTGTTTGCGCCTGTCTCAAAATATTGAGATATTGAACTGTCAATAGGAGAAATAGCGTTTTTAATAGTGGCTGTATTTGGCGTCTTGCGGGAAGGAGAACTATTTTTTTTACCGACAGAGAGAGAAACGATCTCCTCTTTTTTTAATGGCCCCTTGAGAAAGCTCATAGTCCATCTTGTGCCAAAAAGTTTTATATCATCAAGGTGAATGCTTTTTAACAAAAATGTTCTTTTTGGAAGATTTAAAAGAAGTTTTTTTATCTCCTCTTTGCTAAAACTTGACCCTATTTGTCCGCTAAGCCCGTCTATCACTCTATTTATGTCTTGCGTCGTTTGAAGCCTTCCTATAAACCAAGTACCCATATTTGATAACCCCTTATAGTCGAGGTCAACAGGATTTTGTGTACTCAAAATTATGCCTACTCCAAATGCTCTAGCTTGCTTAAGGAGCAAAAGCATAGGCTCTTTACTTGGTGGATTTTTGCTCGGAGGGAAAAACCCGAAGATCTCATCCATATAAAGGATGGTTTTTAAAATTTCAGTACCTCTTTGTCTTCTCATCCAAGCAACATATCTATTTAAAAGCAGAGAAACAAAAAACATTCTTTGATTGTCATCTAAGTGCGATATATTAAATATCGCTATCTTTGCTTTGCCATCTTTATCATAAAGAAGTTTATCAATATCTATATTCTCCCCTTGCAGCCACAATGCAAATGAAGGCGACGCCAAAAGAGAATTAAACTTAGAAGCAAAATCAAATCTATCCTTGCTTTCAAAAAAATCCTCTAACGGCAAAATACCTATTTTATCAAATGCGGGTTTGATAATATGGGCTATTATAGTTTCAAGAGAAACATTTTCTCCGCTTTGCCAAGAGTTTGAAATAATTGTAGAAAGCAAAACATACTCTTTTGAATTTGAGTCGTCAGAAATCCCTATCAACGACAATAAGCTTGATGTCGTTGTTTTTAGGTAAGACATATAAGTATCCATATCTTCTAATATCTCGCCGTTTGGAACTTCAAGCGAACTTAATATATTTACTCCCACACCGGCTGTGCTTCCTGGGGTATAGATGGTTTTTTCAACGCTTTGAAATCTCCCTACCCTCTCTTTACCCTGTCCGAAGCTTTCAATTCCATTTAACCAATTTTGCGCTACCTCTTTGGAGTACTCTTTTGGATCTTTGCCTTTTGAAATTGCATCATCTTTGATCCACCCTTCAAAACTTGCCGGATCAAATGTGCTGTCAACTAGACATAAATTTCCCATATCTCCTTTAGGGTCTATAATGATAGACGGAATATTGTCCAAAGCGGCTTCTTCTATAAGCCCTACTCCGAGTCCTGTTTTACCCGATCCCGTCATACCGATAATTGTTGCATGCGTTGTAAAAGCCTTATTTTTGATAAGAGTAAATTCGTTTGTAGATTGCAAAGTTACTTTATCAAAGTCTTTACCCAAATAAAACAGATCCAGCTTTTCATATATCTCTTTTGACATATCAGTCTCCTTTGTAAACTTATGATAATAATATCGTAAAATTTATATAAATAAAAAAGGGTAAAATGTCACTATCACAACAAAGAGGAAAGATGAAAAAAGCAAAATTGCCAAAATCTTCGAAAAATAGTATTAAAAAAGAGCCGATGTTGCCAAATTATGCGGGAAAACTAAATAGATCAAAGGCTTTTTTGGTTGATAGCTTTATGTTACTTATGCCTATAATGTATATCGTTTTTTATCTCTTTATGGGCAGCAGAGAGGAGTTTGGCGCACATAAAATATACGGTTGGATAGAGATAATCGTGCCGCTTGTTATACTCCAAACTTTTTTACTTTTTAAGTTTGGCCAAACACCGGGATTCAAAGCGTATAATCTATATCTTATAGATGAACATACCAAACAAAAACCTTCTTTTATGGTTATTTTATTTAGAAACAGTTGCGCAATACTTTCGTTTTTCTCAATATTTGGATGGATGATGATGTTTTTTAGAAAAGACTATAAAACTTTGCATGACCTGCTTAGCAATACCGCTGTTATACAAAAATGACTAACAGCAAACAAACTATTTGGCTTCTTAGAGGATATTATTTCTTTTATTTTGCCATGGTCGGCGTTTATGTTGTTTTTATGCCGAAGATTTTAACCGATCTTGGATATAAGCCTTATGAAGTCGGTATTATTTATGCAAGCGCGCCGATGATGAGATTTTTAGTGCCGTTTGTCTTCAAGTATTTCATAGAACTGACATATAAAGTCTTTGCAGCCTCTTTAATTTTAACTCTTTTTTCAATATGGCTTTTTTATATTACGATCGACGGTTTTTTGGGATATCTTTTTAGTAATATATTTTTTGGCGTCGCTATGGGTATATCTTTACCGTATATCGAAGCATATGCCTTATCTATATTATCAAAATCCGACTATGGCAAAACAAGGCTTTGGGGATCGGTTGGATTTATGGCAATAGTGCTGGTTTTAGGCAAAATTTTAAATTCGCCTAACATTGGACTCTTCTCTTTGGCGCTAACGGCATTTTTAACTCTGCTTTTTGGCATAAGCGCAACACTTAACGATTCTAAAAAACAAAATAAAACAAAAGAAGACTCACCCGGTTTTTCTCTTTTAAAATATAAATATCTTTGGCTTTCGCTGCTTTTAATGCAAATTGGCTTTGGAGGATTTTATAACTTTTTTACTATTTATGAAACGACAAATGGGCTTAGTTTGGAGTTAACTAGTTATCTTTGGAGCTTTGGAGTAGTATGTGAGATAACAATGCTCTATTTTCAAGGGCCCCTACTACACAATAATCTGCTTAGTATTATCAAGTTTGCTACACTAATAACTGCCATTAGATGGCTTATGCTTTATCTTTATCCTGCATCAATAATTATGGCGTTTGCTTCTCAATCACTTCATGCTTTTAGCTTTGCTCTATATCATACCGCTGTTATTAGTTATATTTTTCATCTCTATACGCAAAAAAGGCTGGCTCAACAATTCTACTTGGGTATTGCATTTGGGCTTGGAGGTTCAATTGGCGCTTTAAGTGCCGGTTACTTTTATGGAAAATACCTATTTTTAATCGAAGCTGCAATAACATTTATAGCATTTTTATCTCTTTTTGGGCATAAGGAGCAAAATGAATAAAATATCTAAAATTCCCGCTGTGCTTTTTGCAGGCGGAAAAAGCAGTAGAATGGGAAGAGATAAAGCTCTGCTTCCTTATGGAGGATTTAGCTCGCTTGGAGAGTTTGGATTTAGAAAATTAAGTAACTTATTTGAAAATGTATATATTTCGGTTAAAAGCGATAAGTTTGATTTTTTGGCACCTCTAATTTTGGATAAATTTGAAGAGAGTTCAACGCTTGTGGGTATCATGTCCGTATTTGATTCATTAAAATGTGATGAATTCTTTGCTCTTAGCGTTGATATGCCGTGTGTTGAAAAAAAAGATATTTTAAGACTTTTGGACTATGCAAACGAACACAAAGAGAGCAATGCCGTCATAGCATGCAGTCCTAGAGGCATAGAGCCATTATTTGGAGTTTATAGAAAAGGCATTTATGGCATTGCCGATCTATTTTTGAAAGAAAATGATCACAGATTAACCGTTCTTATTAAAAAAGCGGAATGTAAAATATGTGAGTTTGAAAATGAAGATATTTTTCTAAATATCAATTATCCGGATGATTATGAAAATGCTCTAAAACTTATCAAGTCTTAAAAGCTATTTAGCTTCCAATATCTCTGACATCATTTTTTTGGCAAAAAAAGTAAATTTGTCAAAAAGGTCACTTTTAAATTTGTTTTTGCGATATATCATAAAAAACTCTCGTTTACAATCAAACTTCTTGACATTCACTTGAAATAATTTTCCATCTTTTATTTCTCTATCAACTGCGATTTTTGAAAGACATGCATATGTCGTTTTATTTTGCAAAACGCTTTTTATGGATTCAGTATGGCTTAACTCCATAAAAACATTCAACTTCTCTATCTTATCTTTAATGCAATTTAAAAATATATCTCTTGTGCCGCTTCCTTTTTCTCGCAGTATCCATTTTTTGCCAGCGATACTATCTATAAAGCAGCTATGCCTCAACTCTTCTTCTGCTGTTACGATAATAAGCTCATCAACACCGACTTTTTCTTTAATTATCTCATGATCATTTACATTGCCTTCAACGAAACCGACATCAATAATTCCCTCTTTGACGCCCTCGATTATATCTTGAGTATTACCGTTTTTTAGATTTACTTTAACTTCCGGATATTTTTCCATATAGCTGCTGACGATTTGCGGCATAATATAATCGACAATGGTTGTACTTGCCCCTACTCTTATATTGCCTTTGTTAGGCGAATTTTGAAATTCTGTTTGAATATCTAAAATCTTTTTAAACAACGGCTTGATTTCACTGTGAAACGATCTTCCTACTTCATTTAGCGTAAGTCTTTTGTTTATTCTATCAAAAAGCGGTCTTCCTATAGAGGATTCAAGCTCCTTGATGGACATAGAAATTGCTGATTGGCTTAAATTCATATCTTTAGAAACCTGTGTCAAGTGTCCTGTCTCGACAACATTTAAAAATATCTCTATTTGTCGTAGCGTTATATCCATATATCCCCTCATTATTATTCAATAAAATTTATATATAAGTAAATTTCTATTTATTTGTAATTATTTCATAAATTTAATATAATCACTATATAAGACTCCAATTTAAGGCATATTTATGAAACAACTTTTTTTAAATAATAAAAATTATACTTCAGGAATCATTATAGTTGCTTTAATAGCACTTTTTGCTACACTTCTTTCTAGCACAGATTTTTTCGCTAGTATTGGTATATCACCGCTTGTTATCGGTATAGTTATCGGTATAGTTATCACAAATACATTTGAGAGAAAATTGCCAAAAAGCTGGGATGACGGCATTACCTTTTCTGCTAAAAAAATTCTTAGATTTGCTATAGTTTTTTATGGCTTTCGTATAACATTCCAAGAAATAGCCGGTGTTGGAGTTGAGGGATTTTTGGTTTCTACTATTATGCTCATTTCAACATTTCTGCTTGGCTCTTGGATTGGTATAAAAGTATTCAAAATGGATAGGGATATTTCCCTGCTCAATGCATCAGGGGCATCAGTATGCGGAGCTGCGGCTGTTTTGGCAACAGAACCAGTACTTGAATCAGAAGGATACAAGGCGGCCATTGCAGTATCAATGGTAGTATTATTTGGAACGATCGCTATGTTTTTGTATCCTGCTTTATACTTGGGGATCTTTGAACACGCGAGTGGCTTTTTGCACATGGAGCCAAAGGAGTTTGGCATCTATGTGGGCGGAACCATACATGAAGTTGCGCAAGTTGTTGCAGTACCGTCATCTATACCAAATGCGTCTCCAGAGATGACAAATGATGCTGTTATCGTAAAAATGACGAGAGTTATGATGATAGCTCCTATGCTTATAGTTCTAGGGCTTTGGTTATCTTTAAAATCCGGCGAAAAAAGCAGTAATGGGTTAAAGATCGCAATCCCTTGGTTTGCGGTATATTTTATAGGGGTTGCAGGTTTTAATTCTCTAGGTGTTGTACCAAAAAATATAGTAGAAAGCATAAATCTTGCAGATACATTTTTGCTTACAATGGCTATGAGCGCGCTTGGTCTTGGAACAAAGTTTTCTAAATTCAGAGGACTTGGTGCAGCTCCACTGTTAACTGCGCTTATTATGTTTGTTTGGCTTATAGTCGGTGGCTTTATAGTAACAAAAGTAGTTTGTGAAGTTTTTTGATAAAAATTACTTAAGTTATAATTGTTATAATTCGAAAAAAATATTGAGGATTAAAATGAACAAACTATTAATTATACCTGCTCTTTTTTTACTTGGAGGATGCGCAAAGCAAAATATAACAAAAGACGAAACAACTCCTGTTAAAACAGTATCAAAAGAAGAGACTATAAAGGCTGATGCGGTTGCTAAAATTGACGGCTTTATAAATACTATAAAGCCTATTTTGATGAGTTCGCTCAAATCAGACCCGACAGGTGAAAAAGGCATAGATATGTGTAAAGCTTCTGCACAAGAACTCACAAAGGATTACAATAAAAAACTTCCGTCAAACATAAAGATCAGAAGAACAGCTCTTAAATATAGAAATGTTTTAAACAAACCTGATGATATTGATAAAAAGGTTATGAATCAAATGATAGCTTCAAAAACAATGGCTCCTGTAATGATAGAAACAAAAACAGGCTACAGGGTATATAAACCACTAGCAAATATGCAACCTTGTCTAACATGCCATGGTGATATAAATAGCATGAATCCAAAAACAGTTGCAAATATCAAAAAGTATTATCCGAAAGATTTGGCAAACGGATTTAAACTAAATGATTTTAGGGGCGTTGTAGTTGCAGAGATAAAAAAATAATCATTTTTTTCTTCTGCGATAACTAAGAGCTTCCAAAATATCGCTCTTTTCTATCATCTCATGCTCCTCAAGGTCAGCAATGGTTCGGGCAACTTTTTTGATGCTTGCAATACTTCTATGAGATAAGGCAAACCTCATAATAGCACTATCAAGAATACTTTTTGCTCCATCTTCTAATATACAATAAACTTCTATCTCTTCTTCCTTTAGTTTACCATTGAGTCTTTCTTGTCCCCTGCTCTTTTGTCTTTTAAAGGCTTCTATAACTTTTAGGTGGATATCTCTTGAGGTTATATCTGATTTATCATCCTTGCCGACTTCTTGCATTGTTACAAAGAGGTCTATCCTATCCAAAAAAGGATCGCTAAGCCTGTTTTGATACCTTTTTATCTCGATATCGCTGCATCTGCATTGCTTGCTCTTTGAGAGAAGATTGCCGCAAGGGCATGGATTTTGAGCCGCAACAAACATGATGTCAGACTCATATGCTATCTTGGCATTTACTCTGGCAATGTGTACTTTTTTGTCTTGCAGCGGCTCTCTAAGGGCTTCGAGGATATTTTTAGAAAAATGAGGAAGTTCATCAAAAAAGAGTATTCCATTATGCGCAAGGGCGACTTCGCCTATCCTCGCCTGACTTGATCCACCGCCAAATATAGATGCGCTTGTAGCCGTATGATGAGGGGATCTAATGGGGCGGATTGCATCAAAAAGCGGGATTTGACCGTCTAAAAATTGATGTTTGGCGATGGAGAGTATCTCATTTTGACTAAGTGGAGGCAAAACACTCTTTAATCTTTTAGCGATCATACTTTTACCGCATCCGGGACTTCCTTCCATCAAAAAGTTATGCATACCTGCTGCTGCAATAAGAGAGGCTCTTTTTGCGATATGCTGACCTTTTATATCAAAAAAATCACCTTCATACTTTTCATCATAATAATATTTTTGGCCGTTTATCTCAAGACTTTTTGATTTGTACTCAAATGTTTCCGATACATAAGTATAATTTTCTTTATTTACCACATCAAGGGCTTCGCTAAGCGTATCGACAGGGATAAACTCAATATCTGTTATAAACCTTAGATACTTTATTGCTTCTTTTGGCACTATTGCTTTGCTTATCAACCTTTGTTCTTTAAGCGATAAAATAATGGGAAAAAGCATAGAACTGCTCTTGACCTTACCGTCAAGTCCAAGCTCCCCAAAAACAAAAAGTCCCTCTTTTTGTACTATTTGCTTATTTAAGGCTATCAAAATAGCGATTGGAAGATCAAAATGCGTTCCGCTTTTCTTTAGATCGCTCGGGCTTAGATTTATAGTAATTTTCAAAGGGGGAAATGTAAAATTGTTTGTCAAAAGGGCTGACTTGACCCTCTCTTTTGCCTCTTGTATATCACTGCTGGCAAGCCCTACTACGGCAAATCCCGGAAGTCCTTTGGTAAAAGTTGCTTCAACCTCTATAACTTTTGAACTCACTCCTTCTAGAGATGCGCATATAAGTCTATTTATAACAGTAGATTCTTTGTCTATAGGTAATATTTCATTTTCTTTGCTCATAGTAAAATTATAAACGATTTTTTGATATAAGTTCAAAAATATGTCAAATTGTCATATTTTTTTATGATTGAACCATCTGAACAAACTCTTCAAGCCAAGAGTTTGCCACGATGGGAACCCCGAAACTTTCGTCTTCGATTTGCCTGACAAAATTGTCTATCAGGATTTATTCAGAAGGTTCGATTTTCTATTTTTCCACTCTTTTTCAAATTTTTTTCTCTTCAAGATAGAGAGTTTTTCTATAAATAGCCTGCCATCTAAATGATCTATCTCATGCTGCAAAGCAATTGCCAAAAAATCATCATCAGTTATCTCTTGAGCTTGACCAAATCTGTCTTGGTATGCAACTTTGACAAACTGAAATCTCTCAACATACTCATATATGCCCGGTACGCTTAAGCACCCTTCTTCGAATTTTGTAGAGCCTAGGCGTTCTAAAAAAATAGGATTGATGATCTCCAAAGTATTTTCTTTTGGCTGATCTTCGCCTTTTTCTTTATCTTTTAAAGGAATGTTTATGATAAGGACTCGAAGCGGTACGCCTATCTGAATAGCAGCTAGCCCTACTCCGTTTTTGGCAACCATTGTTTCATACATATCGTCAAGAAGCGTGTGCAACTCATCATCAAAGCTGACAACTTCTTTTGAGACAAGCTTAAGTCTTTTATCCGGATATATTACTATGTCGCGCTTCATTATAAACTCTTAGTCAAAACCCTATCGATCAAGCCGTATTTAACAGCTTCTTCTGCTGACATAAAATTATCTCTTTCTGTGTCTGCTTCTATCTGTTTTTTTGTTTTGCCGGTCTGCTTTGAAAGTATTTCATTTAAAGTATCTTTTAATCGTTGTATCTCTTTTGCTTGTATCTGAATATCTGTTGATTGCCCTTGCACACCGCCCGATGGTTGGTGTATCATAATTCTGGCATTTGGAAGAGCATATCTTTTGCCTTTTGTCCCGGAAGCAAGCAAAAATGCACCCATTGAAGCCGCCTGACCGATGCAGATGGTTACAATGTCAGGTTTGATATAGTTCATAGTGTCAAACATACTAAGCCCGCTTGTTACCACTCCACCGGGTGAATTGATATAAAAATATATATCTTTATCAGGATCTTGCGCTTCTAGAAAAAGCAGCTGAGCAACAATGCTCGATGCAACTTGATCATTTACTTCACCGCTTAGCATTACGATTCTATCCTTGAGAAGTCTGGAATAAATATCGTAGCTTCTCTCCCCTCTGCCTGTTTGTTCTATAACATATGGAATAACATAGCTCATTTGATTCCTTTTGATTTTTTACTCTTCAAGTCCAAGGATCTTAGAAAATAATTTATCTTCAACTATGCCCATTTTGATAGCCGGAAGAAGGTTGTTTTTGCTGTAATACTCCATAACTTTTTGCGGATCTTGTCCTGACATAACCGCTTCATAGTATATAACTTGTGAAACTTCTTGGTCATTTACAGTTATCTTTTCAGCGCGCGCCAATGCATCAACGATAAATGTAGCTTTTACGCTATCGCTTGCTTCACTTCTTAGCTCATCTCTAAGGGCTTGAATTTTTTCATTGTTGCCTTTAAGTTCTTCTATCTCTTCTTTGCTCATTTGGCTAGCTTTTTGATTTAGCCTAGCATCGATCTCTTGTTCTACTATGTTATTTGGCAATGCAAAAGAGTATTTTGCTACCAATGCCTCAACAAGCGCAGGCTTTAGCTCTTCATGATATTTTTTTGAAATCTCTTCTCTTTGCAGCTGCTCTTTGATCTGCTCTCTTAGCATTTCTACATTTGCACCCTCTTTGCCATGAAGAAGCTTAGCCGCCAGTTCATCGTTTAGTTCCACTTTACCTTTTTCTTTAATTTCATGTAAAGTTACTTTAAACTCAGCATCTTTGCCGGCCAAGTTTGCCACACCGTAATTTTCAGGAAATGTCACTTTTACTACTTTTGTTTCTCCTGCCTTCATACCAACCATTTGATCTTCAAAACCGGGGATAAATTGTCCTGAACCTATTTTTAGTGAAAAATTCTCAGCCTTACCGCCTTCAAACTCTACGCCGTCAACGCTTCCTACAAAATCAATAACAGAGATATCGCCGTTTGCCAGTCCTCTTTTTTCTTCTACTTTAACAAATGGGGCTTGTGCTGCTACAAGAGCGTCTATTCTCTCATCGATGGCTTCTTTGCTGATCTCAGGTTTTTCATATTTTGGAGCTACATCACTATAATCACCTAGCTCAAAAGTCGGTCTTATTGATACTTCAACTTCTACATCGATACCGTCGTCATTTCTCTCAAATTTTTTGAAAAACGGTTCACCTATAATGTCGCTTGGATTTAGATTTGCTTCTTTGCTGCCCTCGTTTAAAACAGTTCTGATAGCTTCACTTTCCGCATCGTGGGCAAGTTTTTCACCATGAAGTTTTTTTACTACATGGGCAGGAACCTTGCCTTTTCTAAATCCGTCAATCTTAATGCTTTTTCCGGCTTGGGCTGCTAATTTATCTATCTCTTTATCAAGATCAGCCTTTGCGATCATGGCACTAAAAAGCATATTTGCTTCGTCTATTTTACTTACGGTTACTTTCACTTGTTTCCTTTTATGGTTTGTATTAAATTTGGGGTGATTTTATCCAAAAAATGATAAAAAATAATTTGCAGTATAAAATGTCATTATAAAAACTACGATTTTATATAAAAATATGATAAGATAAAAACAAAAACGGAGCAGTGATGAAAAGAGCTATTTTGCTTTTAAATATGGGTGGACCAAATAATTTGGATGAAGTAGAAATATTTTTGCACAATATGTTCAATGACCCAAGAATCATATCTGCTCCAAAGCCAATTCGCCGGCTTATATCTAAGATCATTGTAGCAAAAAGAGCAAAAAGCGCTATCTCAAATTATAAACTTTTAGGCGGAAAGTCTCCTTTGGTCGGACATACTCAAAAACTCATAGAAAAACTAAAAACAAAAGTTGATGCCGATGTGTATATGGTTATGAGATATACGCCGCCATTTGCCGTCGATATCCTTGAAGAATTAAAAGATTTTGACGAAATATATGCTATTCCTCTTTATCCACAACATTCAAGCACTACAACACTCTCTTCTTTTGATGATCTCTTTTGTGAGGCAAACAAACTCGGTATCGCTAAAAAAATAAAAACCATCACAAGTTATCAAACACATCCTCTTTATATCAAATCAATAGTAGAGAGAATAAAAGAGGCGCTTAAAGAGAATGATGCAGGTGAATATGAACTTATATTTTCTGCTCATGGAGTGCCTCAGAAGATCATAGATAAGGGTGATTTGTATGAAAAGCATATAAAAGAGAGTGTTGAAGCTGTAAAAACTGCCCTGCAAAAAGACGAAATAAGATTTGCAAATACTCACTTGGCATATCAATCCCGCCTTGGTCCAATTGAATGGCTTCGTCCTTATATGGATGAAAAACTCCATGAGTTTAAGGATAAAAAAGTGATAGTTTTTCCTGTTGCATTTACTATTGATAACTCGGAAACCGAATGTGAGCTGGATATTGAATATCGTCATTTGGCAAAGACAATAGGCATAAAAGAGTATAGAGTAGCAAAAGCACCAAATGAGAGTGATGATTTTGTGGAATGTTTGGTGGATATTTATAAAAAGATGAAAAACGATGATAGAGTTTGACGGTAGATTTTGGCTAACCAAAGACGGCAAACCGTTTTTAGGCGGGGGCAGGGTAGAGCTGCTTAAAAAGATTGGTGAGACCGGCTCCATTCATAGCGCAAGCAAAGCTATGAAAATGAGCTATAAGGCCGCATGGGATATGCTTAAAGAGATGAATGAACTTAGCGGCAAACCAATACTTGAAAAGCAAATAGGCGGAAAGGGCGGCGGGGGAAGCAAACTAACCCATTATGCTTATGAGCTTATGGAGATGTATGAAAAGTTTTCGGACTTACATAAAAAATTTATCAATAGATTTAAAGAAGCGGGCGATGATCCCGAGAAACTGCAAACTATTTTAAATCGCACTTTTTTAACCACAAGCGCAAGAAATCAGTTTTTGTGCAATGTAACAAACATAACATCAAATGATGTATCAAGTGTTATAACACTAGCTTACAAAGAAAAAACTATTTTTAGCTCTACAATAACAACAAAGTCGCTTCAAAATATGAATATCTCAATATCACAAAACATATATGCTATCATAAAAGCAAATGATATAAAGATAACAGCAATTAACAACAATAGTGAAGAAAATGTCATAAAAGGAACGATATCATATATCAACAAAAATGGACTCAACTGCGAGATAGGATTAAAAACAGATGATGGATTTATGCTCATTGCCTTAAACAATACGGGCGAAAGATGCGATTTGATTGAAGGCATGGAAGCTTACGGGATCTTTAAAAGCGAAAATGTACTTTTAGGGATTTAAATATCTTTTTTATAAATTTAAGATATTTATAATATATATCGTTATATAAATTTAAACATAACGATAATAGAACCCTCTGAACAAATCATTCAAGCCAAGAGTTTGCCACGACTAGAACCCCAAAGCTTTCGCCATTCGACCCATTGGGCAAAATTGTCTATCAGGATTTATTCAGAGGATTCAATTTATTTTGTCTCTGTGGAATGGATTTTGCATTTCGTTATACAAAAAAATATATAAAGGATTTTCGTGAAAAAATTCATAATTGCATTGTTATTTAGCTCATATCTAGCCAATGCGCAAACCATCACCGTTGCGGCCGCTGCCAATCTCAAATATGCTTTAGCAGATATTGCAAAAGAGTTTACAAAACAAAGCGGTATACAAGTAAAGATTATCACAGGCGCCTCAGGCAAACTTACCCAGCAAATTATGAGTGGGGCTCCATTTGATGCACTGCTCTCTGCTGATGTAGAGTATCCAGCAAAATTGGCAAAAGGGGGTTTTACAACGACTCCAGCCACAGTTTATGCTTATGGTTCGTTGATACTTTGGAGCGCAAATGGAGCCGATCTATCAAAAGGTGTAGCAGGACTTGCAAATCCAAATATCAAAAAAATCGCTATCGCCAATCCTTCAACTGCGCCATATGGACAAGAGGCTATAAATGCTTTGCGTTATTATAAAATTGATGGAGCCGTAAAATCAAAATTTATCAATGGTGAATCTATCAATCAAGTAGCAACTTATGTTACAACAAAAGCTGTGGATGTTGGCTTTATGGCAAAATCGATCGTTTATGCTCCGAATATGAAAACCGTGGGTAAATGGGTCGAGGTAGATCCTAAATCATACAACAAAATAGACCAAGCTATGGTAGGACTCAAAAACGGAAGTCCTGAAAATCAAATTGCTACAAAAAAGTTTTTAAAATTCATTATGTCACCCAAAGCTCAAATGATACTTAAAAATAACGGCTATGTTTTGCCAAAGGATTATTTATGAAAAAAACAAGCAGAGCTGTATTATTACTTTTAAGTCTGGCTTCATTGTCAAATGCTGCTGATCCAACAACGATAGCTGAGGCATTTAAAAATGGCAAATGGGATGGAAGAGTTAGGTTTCAATATTTTTTTACGGACTGGGATGACAACAGTGTTGCGACAGGCAAAGGAGCCGACGATGGAAAAGGAACCGCAATAGGCGGAAGCATAATCTACAAGACGGCTCCATTTTATGGCTTGTCTCTGGGTGCCGGACTATATACAACACAAAATTTCTTTAATATTACAGATCCAGAGGATGGGACAGGGGCAACGACGAGCAAAGACCTGTTTTTAAGAGATATAGGCGCTCAATATGGAGATGGATTTACGGTTTTAGCACAATCTTATATGCAGTATGATGTATCAAAAAGTAAGGTAAAAGCCGGCAGATTTTTAGTGACAAATCCATGGATAACACCAAATGATACAAAAATGATTCCTGTCGCAGCAAGCGGAATAGATATAACAATAAGTGAAATACCAAATACAGTTATCCAGTTTGACTATCTCAACAAGATTAAAGAGAGAGGAGAGAGCTTTTTTGGAAATCTAACAACAGCCGGGGATGTGCCTACAAAGATTGCCGCATATTACACGACCCATAACGCGCCTGATGTTATGATAGCTGGAGTAAAAAACAAATCAATTGACGCTCTTGAGCTAAGTGCTTGGGGAATGTACTGGGATGACATAGTCGCGCAAGGCTTAGTTGAGGCGAACTATGCATTTGAAATTGGCGACGAAGCAATTGTAAGCTTAGGCGCTAGATACATCAAACAGTTTGACAAAGGAGCAGGGGATATGATCTTGCCTCAAATAAATAACAATGATAGCGACAACAGCATAAACACATCAACCATTATGGGAAGAGTTGTGGTCAATTATGAGAGTGCTAAGCTTTTGTTTGCAGCAAGCAAAACAGATGACGGTGGCGATCTATTGGCTCCTTGGAGAGGATTTCCGACAGACGGGTACACTAGAAGTATGACGCAAACAGACTGGAACGCCGGCACTAAAGCTTACAAGGTGGGTCTTGATTACGATTGGAGCAATATTCTCTTTAAAGGTATAACAACATCCTTAAGCTATGCACATTATAATAGAGATGAGATTAAAAAGCCATATCAAAATATGACTGATCGCAACTTTCAAAACGGCGATACGGATCAATACAATTTAGATGTTATTTACAAGCCGTCAAAAAGCTATGAATTTAAAGCGAGATTCATGGATCAAAAAAACGATGAAACGACAGCATACCCGAAAAATTCATCAAATCGTGAGATGCGGCTTGAAGCCAATTACAGATTTTAGGAGATTTTAGTGGATAGTGCATTTATAGAGACGATGATATTGACTTTTAAGTTGGCAACTATTACAACGCTGATTTTACTCATCATAGGTATTCCTATTGCCTCATTTTTAGCTTACAGCAAGATGAGATTTAAAAGCGTTTTTGAAACTATTGTCTCTATGCCTCTTGTGCTTCCCCCCTCTGTACTTGGATTTTATCTGCTTATCGCTTTTAGCCCCGTTTCGGCTATTGGTAAATTTTTGGGTGAGCATGGGATAAATTTAGCTTTTAGTTTCGAAGGGCTAGTGATAGGTTCTGTTATATTTAGTTTGCCATTTATGGTTCATCCAACCCAATCAGCGCTTTCGCAAATTCCAAAATCTCTTTTTGAAGCCTCCTATACACTAGGTAAATCAAAATTTGAGACGATGATAAAAGTAGTAATCCCTGCTGTAAAACATGGTCTTATCTCGGGAATGGTTCTTGCATTTGCACATACTGTTGGGGAGTTTGGGGTGATTTTGATGATAGGCGGAAATATACCTGATGAGACTAGAGTAGCCAGTATCGCTATCTACGATGAGGTAGAGTCACTCAATTACGCAGTAGCTCATCAATACGCCCTCGCTCTTTTTGTGGTCACTTTTGCGATTTTGCTTCTTGTTTATACGCTCAATAAAAAGTCACTCAAAGGCACAATGGTATGATAGATATAGATGTCAAGATCGACTTAGATACTGCAAATGGTAAAAAAGAGGCACACTATAAACTTGATATTCATTCAAATGAGTTTATCACACTATTTGGCAAGAGTGGAGCAGGAAAAACAACTCTTCTAAGACTTATAGCAGGACTTGAAACGCCAAAAAGCGGACGGATTATCGTCAATGATGAAGTTTGGTTTGATAATAAGATAAATTTACCGCCACAAAAAAGAGGAGCAGGGTTCGTATTTCAAGATTATGCGCTTTTTCCTACAATGAGTGTGAGAAACAATATACTCTATGGCTGTAAAAGCGATGAACAAAAAAAGAGTTTAAACAAACTTCTATCCCTTATGGAGCTTGAGAGCTTAGCAAACAGTTACCCACATCAGCTTTCAGGCGGTCAAAAACAGCGTGTGGCATTGGCGAGAGCATTGATAAATGAGCCGAAAATTTTACTTCTTGACGAACCATTATCAGCTTTGGACAATGAGATGAGAATCAAACTTCAAAACGAGCTTCTATCCATCCATAAAGAGTTTAAAATCCCGGCTCTTTTAGTCAGTCATGATATCAGCGAAACGATAAGATTAAGCGACAGAGTTGCGATAATAGAAGAAGGAAAAGT
>DYLZ01000067.1 GCA_020721775.1 Sulfurovum sp. | reverse complement strand
ACATTCTTGTCATTCCCATGAAGGCAAAAATCCGGTCATAGCGAACGAAGTGCGGTTATCTGCTTTCTTTATGGATTGCTTAGCTGCGTTAGCAATAACCCACACCCACTCACACTCACACCCACCTTCACATATTTTCTAATTTTCACATTTTTTTACAAAACCCTTGACAACAGATTTGAAAAGTATTATAATTCAAATCAGGATAAAGGAGTTTATCGTTTATCCAAAAATTATTTTTCAAAGGAGTTGTTATGAGAAAAGGTTTTACAATGATCGAGTTGATCTTCGTGATCGTAATTATAGGGATTTTGGCAGCTGTTGCCGTACCAAAAATGATGGCTACAAGAGATGATGCAAAAATATCAGCTGAAATGGAATCAGTTGCTCAAGCAATTAAAAATTTGGGAGCTGAGTATACTGCAAAAGGAAAATTGGATGATGCAAGTGTTGCAGAAGCTAATTCAGCAACAAAATGTTTTAAAATTACGGAAAAGAATGATGGTAATATTACTGTTACACTAAGTGCGGTTTCTAATGATTGTCCGCAAGCTGTTAATGATGGAGTCAAAGCCGAAGCAACAAAGAATGGTATATTGAAAGCTGATGGGGCTGCCAAAACATTTAATTTTGCAGGCAGCGGTATAGCGAGATAATGCATATCTTCAAAGGAGAAATTTCTCTCCTTTGCCTATCCTTTTTCTCAATCTTTTTAATATTCAAAAAATTTATCATCTGCTTTATAAATATCTTAAATTTGTGTTATAATTATTTTCAAGGATTTTTTTATGAAAGGAGTTATGATGAAAAAAGGTTTTACGATGATAGAGCTTGTTTTTGTGATAGTCATCATAGGGATTTTGGCCGCTATTTCATTGCCGAAAATGTTAGCAACAAGAGATGATTCAATAGTAAGCGAAGAGCTCTCAACCATAAAGCAATTGATATTTAATTTAGGGGCAGAATTTACTTCTCAGCAAGTTTATTCGCCTGATACTTTAGCTTCAGCAAAAGAGGCAACAAAGTGTTTTAATATTGATACGACTGCCAATACAGGTGAAATAAGTGTAAGTATAAAAGATGTTAATGATAACTGTACACAAGCTATTAGAGAGAAGGTACTAGCAGAGGCATCTAAAAATGGGACACTTAACCCAGACGGAACGACTAAAACATATAATTTTTTAGGTGAAACAATAGTAAAATAGATACAATTTAAATGATGGAGGCAAAAATGAAAAAAGCATTTACTATGATAGAGCTTATTTTTGTTATAGTTGTGATAGGAATACTTGCCGGTATAGCGATCCCTAGATTTGCCGCCACAAGGGATGATGCAGAGATATCAAAGGCAAAAGCAACCGTGGCATCTGTTAGGGCGGCTTTGTCAACTGAAAGACAGCTAAGGGTGCTTAGAGGCGATTTTACCGCCATTACATCGCTCAATGCAGATGGCGGGGCATTTTCAACTTTTAGCGCAGATGGAAATGGTGTTAAGCGCTCTGTATTGGAAGGAACAGTTCCTACATGTGCAGATAGCGGAAAAACTACCGCATGTTGGGATAATGCATATAAGTACACTATGCCAAGCGGAGTAGGCGGAAGCGTTACTTTTACTCTCGCAAACGGGCAGTTTACATGTGATACAACTGATGAGAATTGTAAAAAACTTACACAGTAGGGCGTGTTTGCCAACACACCAAAAAAACACGCTAGATACACAAAATGGTAAAATGGTGCGTTAGCAAACGCACCCTACTTTAACGCCATAACATTTAATGAACTTTTGTGATATAATAATTTATCAAATTGCACCCACGGAGGTTTAATCATGCAAAGATTTATGATACAAGTACAAGATTCTTTTGTAAATGATTTTATATTGTTTTTAAATAGATATGGAAGCAATGTCAAAATACTAGAGTCAAAAAATAGTTTTTCAGATCAAGATAATATAAAAATTCAAAACAATAGTCAAAATGATATAATAATAGCTCAAAATACATCCATGGCAAAAATTTGGGACAATGATGTGGATAAGGCTTGGGATGAGTTATAAAAAAGGAGATATTGTTCTTATCAATTTTCCTTTTACGGACCTTGCAAATTCTAAAAAAAGACCCGTTTTGATCATATCCGATGAAAGCAATTTAAATGATATAGTATGTTTTCAGATTACATCAAAATCAACTCAAAATAGTTTGATGCCAATAAATAAAAATGAACTAGCAAGTAGCGAGTTAAAGCTTGTATCTTTTGTAAAATATGATAAATGTTTTACATTGGATTCAAGTATCATAGATAAAAAATTAGCCTCTGTCAATGATGAATTTATGAACAAGTTAAAAACATTATTTTGTAAAACCATATTCTAGGACACTCTATATACTACTATCAAGTCGCACTCAAAAACTCATCAGCACCTATATTAACTTATAGCTATAAAGCCTCATTATCGATAGGCACGATTGTAACAGTACCTGTAAAAAGCACAATCAAATATGCAACCGTAATAGCAGAGTTATTATTTCTCTTCACTTTCTGAAGCCTTGGCACTTTTTATCCCGTTTCATGATGCAGGGCGTGTTTGCCAACACACCAAAAAAACACGCTAGATACACAAAATGGTAAAATGGTGCGTTAGCAAACGCACCCTACTTTAACGCCATAACATTTAATGAACTTTTGTGATATAATAAGCCTATGATAAATTAGGATAAAAAATGAATAAAATATTATTATCTAAAATAAAAGAAAAAAAATTATCACTTATAAAAGACGGATTTGAAATCATAGGAGTATTTGGCTCATACGCCAAAGGCAAAGAGACTAAAAACAGTGATATCGATCTTTTGTATGATATAAAGCCTTTGTTCATTAAAAAATATGGTGGATTTGAAGCATTTGCTAAAATAAATGAGATAAGAAATGAATTAAAACAAGAGTTGGGGCATGATGTAGATTTGGCAACTATAGATAGCAATAGTAGGACTTTTAAAAAATTTGCACTAAAAGATGTAATATATGTCTAGTATAAATGAGAAATTGATATTTATATTAGAAAAAATAGACGACTTGATTTCGTACAAGGAGTCTTTTCCAAATATATATGATATGTTAAATAATAAAATGGCATTTGATGCATCATTGATGTGTTTGCTTCAAATCGGTGAAACGCTTAATAAATTGAGAGATAGCGCCTATAGGGAATTGTTGCCCATAAAAGGCACATATGATGTGAGAAATTTTATAGCGCATGACTATGAAGGCGTAAATAAAGCTATAATCGAGGACATAATAAGAGTTCATATACCAAAATTGAAAAGTACGATCGAAAATATTTTAGAGCAAAATTGTTAAAGGCTTATTATATTTTACTACCAAATAGCATTATCAAAATCATCGGCTCCGCTACTTACCTATGCAAGT
>DYLZ01000066.1 GCA_020721775.1 Sulfurovum sp. | reverse complement strand
CACACTCACACAATAAACTAAACTCTTCTTTTGCTTTTTATCAGATAATAAATAGCCCTGATAGGT
This sequence comes from Sulfurovum sp., assembly GCA_020721775.1. Classification (GTDB taxonomy): domain Bacteria; phylum Campylobacterota; class Campylobacteria; order Campylobacterales; family Sulfurovaceae; genus BN30871. The sequence goes on along the minus strand of DYLZ01000066.1, from coordinate 3,439 downwards.
CCAAACAATATATACCCCAATATTATTATTGCTAAACCCTCTATGCTATAAACATATATAATAGAAAAAACAAAAGTAAAAATTACCAATAATTTATAAAAAAATGCATTGTTTACATCTATTTTTTTCAAAGATGGATACCTGATATGACTTACCATAAGTACACTGATAATTAATGCTATGATCAAAAAAACAGTATTTAGATTTTTAAATTTATAATCTAATAAAAAAAGAACTCCCATAGTAATTGCAGAGGCGGCCGCAGGTATCGGAAGTCCTATAAAAACGGATGGTTCTTTATTTTGTGAAGCAGAGTTAAAACGCGCTAGTCTAATAGCTCCAAATATCACAAATAGAGCCGTAACTAAAAATCCAAATCTACCATAATCATGACCTATATAAAAATACAAAAGCATAGCTGGCGCTGCACCAAAAGCAACAATGTCGGCTAGACTATCAAATTCTGCGCCAAAATTACTCATTGTATTTGTTAGCCTGGCTATCCTGCCGTCAAGTCCGTCAAAGATGGTAGCAGCCATTATGAGCCATGCAGATATTTCAAATTCGCCGTTAGATGCTTTTACAATGCTTAGCATCCCAAGAAAAATAGAAGCCGCCGTAAAAAAGTTAGGCAGTAAAAAGGCTATTTTTTTTGGTTTCATAAATTACTCTTTATCCTTGTGGGCAAGTTGGCTTTCCATTCCGTTCTTTTCTTCAAAGTTAGCGATTATTTCTCTTACTTTTTTACCTTCTATAACCTCTGTATCCATTAGAACGCTTACCATCTCCTCTATGGCGCCACGGTAAGATTCTAATTTTTCTTTTACATTCATATAATGAGTATCAAGCATATTTTTAACCGAGGTATCAATCGCTTCAGCTGTTTTTTCGCTATAATCTTTTATGGTTTGTCCGCCGCCAAGGAAATTGTTACCGCTTGATTTTTCTAAAACCATAAGACCTGCCACATCACTCATGCCGTAAACAGAGATCATAGCTTTTATTATATCGGTTGCGCGTTGGAGGTCATTTGATGCTCCGGTGCTTATTTCGCCTAAGAAAATATCCTCTGCCGCACGACCGGCTAAAAGAACATCAACTTCTGCAAGCAGCTCATGTTTTTGTTTTAAAAATCTATTTTCCTCGTCCGGTAAATGCAATGTATACCCTAAAGCACCTAAGCCTCTTGGTATTATAGAAACTTTTGTTACCCTTGTTGCACCCTTCGTTAGCTCAGCAATTAGCGCATGTCCGCTTTCATGATGTGCAACGATTTTTTTCTCTAGCTCATTTATCTTTCTGTTTTTCTTTTCAAGTCCGACAAAAGCTCTCTCTATTGCTTCCATAAGATCGCTTTGTTCTATCTCTTTTTTATTATTTCTTCCTGCTAGAAGTGCGGCTTCATTTATGATATTGGCCAGATCCGCCCCTGCTAATCCTGCAGTGCCCTTGGCAACGGCTTCTAAGTCAACATTCTTTGAGAGTTTAACATCTTTTATATGAACTTGCAAAATTGCCAGTCTTCCCTCGAAATCCGGCTTATCAACCAAGACTTGTCTGTCAAACCTGCCGGGTCTAAGAAGGGCTGCATCTAAAACTTCAGGACGGTTTGTTGCAGCCAATACAATTACGGGTGTTTTTGCTCCAAAGCCATCCATTTCTGCAAGAAGCTGGTTAAGGGTTTGTTCTCTTTCATCATTTCCTCCAAAGCTTGCCCCACTTGCTCTACTCTTACCGATAGCATCTATTTCGTCAATGAAAATGATAGAAGGAGCTTCTTTTTTTGCCTGTTCGAACAGATCTCTAACTCTACTAGCTCCAACTCCAACGAACATCTCTATAAAGCTTGAACCGCTTACAGAAAAAAACGGCACGCTTGCCTCGCCTGCAACAGCTTTGGCTAACAGTGTTTTACCTGTGCCCGGAGGCCCTACAAGCAAAACGCCTTTAGGTATTTTAGCGCCGAGCTCTATATATCTTTCCGGATATTTAAGAAAATCAACGATCTCTTTTACCTCTTCTTTTGCTTCATCAGCGCCTGCGACATCACTAAATTTTGTATTTGGTTTTTCAGAGTTTACAAGTTTATCAGATTTGCCAACTCCCAGTATGCCGCCACCCATGCTTTTACTCATTCTTTTTGCCAAAAACATCCATATCGCAAAAAATATAAGTATAGGCAGCAGCATACTGATAAGTTCCGAGAAAAATCCTCCTCCCATTACACCTTCATATACTACTTTTTTTTCTTCAAGCAGAGCTGTTAATTCTTTATCTCCTGTCGGTATCATTGAAGCAACATATCTGATCTGCTTGCCTTTTTCGTTTGCAATAACTTCTATATTTGTCGGAGTTATTTTTGCGCTTTTTGCATTTCCCGATCTGATAACATTCTTAATTTCAGAATATTTAACCTGTTTTGTCTGAGCTGCTCCGTCATTTATAAGTTTACCCATAGGGCTTGTGCCACCCTCATCTCCCACAAAAGATTTAAATATCAGTATTAAAATAATGGAAAATATCGCAAATGCCAAAAGCGGATTTTCGTTGAAAAAATTATTCTTTTTATTTTTATTATCGTTATTATTTATATTGTTGTTTTGATTATTTTCTGCCATTTTTTTCCTTCATCCATTTATTTTTTATAAACAAGTGTTACCCATTCATCTTTTAGTATTTTATCCAATAAATGCAAATCTTTAAAGGCATCAATTACTAAGTCTGCTTTTTTATCTAAAATTCCTGAAAGAACAATTAAACCATTTTCTTTAGTTGCTTTTTTTAAGTCATTTGAAATCATTACTAAAACATCAGCTATGATATTTGCTAAAACAAAATCATACTGTTTTTTTGTCATTCCGACGCTTCCTTCCCAGATATCGTCAAATGTTTCATTATTTAGTGTAAAGTTTTCTTTCGCACTCTGAACGGCTTGAATATCGGTATCACACAGATCAACGCTCAAAGCCCCTTTTTTCTTTGCCGCAAGAGCAAGTATCCCGCTTCCGCATCCAACATCAATTACACTAAACTCCGGTTTGAGATATTTGCTTATCATTGATAGGCAGCTAAAAGTTGTTGCATGATGACCTGAGCCAAAAGCAAGAGCAGGATCGATAGTGATATTTATCTTGTCTTCTTTTTCATCATACCAGCTTGGATGTATATAAAACTCTCCGGCTTCTATGGGTTCTATAGATGCTTTATATGCTCCGACCCAGTCGCTGTTTTCTTTTTTTTCTAATTTAAAGGTCGTATTTTCAAGTCCGCTATCATCAAGAATCTCTTTTAATTGTTCTTGTAATGATGAAAGATCATCTTCGCTTCGTACTATGATGTCTTCTTTATCAACCTCAACGCCGTCATCGCTGATAGAGCAAACAATGTCAGATATCAAATCTGCGTATTTCTCATCCGTAGTGATAGTTAATTCAAAATA
>DYLZ01000015.1:21362-22480 GCA_020721775.1 Sulfurovum sp. | reverse complement strand
AATGAAACCAAGCGATAGATTTTATAATTTTAATGCCGACTTTAGAGACCCTTATGCAAGAGATAGGGATAGAATAATCCATTCAAGTTCTTTTAGAAGGCTGGAGTATAAAACTCAAGTGTTCTTAAATCATGAAGGGGATTATTTTAGAACGCGCCTTACCCATTCTCTTGAAGTCAGCCAGATAGCTAGAACTTTGGCAAATACACTCGGGCTTAAAGAGTCTTTATGTGAAGCCATTGCGCTTGCTCATGACCTTGGGCATACGCCGTTTGGGCATATCGGCGGAGATACGCTTGATGAGCTTCTAAAGAAAAGCGGAAGTGAGTTTGGTTTTGATCACAACTTTCAGTCATTTAGGGTTTTGACAAAACTGGAAAAAAGGTATCAAGATTTTGACGGGCTCAATCTTACTTTTGCTACACTAGAGGGCGTGCTTAAACATTCAGCTCCATATAAAAAAGGCTTCCTTGAAGGGCTTGATGATGCTTTTCATCTAGGCAAACATCCATCCATTGAAGCAATGGTTGTAGATCGTGCCGACGAGATAGCATATATCAGCGCAGATATCGACGACGGTATCAAATATGGACTTATCAATGTTGATAGTCTGCTTTGTGAGCCGCTGGCAGCCAAGATCGATGAGCTGACAAGAAAAGAAGGGCTAAGCCCGAAAGATAGGCTTTATAGGCATAGATTTGTGGCAAATCTGATAACATTTTTAGTGGAAAATTTTATAGAATATTCAAAAAAAAATGTAGAGCTAATTGATAAAAATATACCGCTTTGCAGCTGTTTTGATTCAAGTGAAACCATACCTGTCGGATTTGAAAAAGATATAGAAAAAGAGATAAAAATGCTTAAAAAATATCTGTTTGAAAATCTCTATAGACATGAAAAGATAGTTAAAAAAATGTACGCAGGAAAGCAGTGCATAAAAGGGCTTTTTGCAGCATTTATGGAGGATTCAAATCTGTTGCCGAAAAAAGAAAGGGAACTTTTGTCTCAAAGAGTAAAAAATAGAGTTATTGCTGATTATATTGCTTCCATGACGGATAGGTATGCGCTTGATCAGTACCGCGAACTGTATGGATTTGGAGTGTGAGTGTGAGTGTGGG
>DYLZ01000015.1:16600-21262 GCA_020721775.1 Sulfurovum sp. | reverse complement strand
GCGCTTGATCAGTACCGCGAACTGTATGGATTTGGAGTGTGAGTGTGAGTGTGGGTGTGAGTGTGAGTGAGTGTGAGTGAGTGTGAGTGAGTGTGACTTTATACATACGACCTTTAAGCCCGTCAAATGGGCTTCAAACTATTATATAGTAAAATTTAGATATAATTTGCGAAATTATATAAAATGGATTAGATATGCAAAAAATTAAAAATATCGCGGTTATCGCGCATGTTGACCATGGTAAAACCACCTTAGTTGACCAATTGCTGCAACAAAGCGGAACATATGCCGCACACCAAGAAGTGCAAGAGAGAGCTATGGATAGCAATGACATCGAAAAAGAAAGAGGTATTACCATTCTTTCTAAAAACACAGCCATAACTTACGATGATCACAAGATAAATATCATTGATACTCCGGGCCACGCCGATTTTGGCGGAGAGGTGGAACGCGTACTTCGTATGGTTGACGGTGTATTGCTTTTGGTTGATGCACAGGAAGGCGTTATGCCGCAAACAAAATTCGTTCTTAAAAAAGCTATCGGATTTGGATTGGTACCGATCGTTGTTGTTAATAAAATAGACAAAGATGCAGCAGAGCCTGATCGTGTTGTAGATGAAGTGTTTGACCTGCTTGTTGCACTCGATGCAAACGAAGAGCAGCTTGAATTTCCTGTAGTTTATGCATCGGCCAGAGACGGTTATGCAAAATGGAACATGGAAGATGAAAATAAAGATATGACCCCATTGTTTGAGGCAATACTCAAATATGTGCCATATCCGACAGGCTCAGCAGATGCCGATACTCAAGCTCAAGTTTTCACACTTGACAATGATAACTTTGTGGGTCGTATAGGGATAGTTCGTATCTTTAACGGTAAGGTTCGAAAAGGGGATGAGTTTACTCTTGTCAAAGCGGACGGCATCAAATCAAAGAGTCGTATATCTAAGCTTATAGGCTTTAAAGGTTTGGAGAGAATGGATATAGCTGAAGCCGAAGCAGGAGATATCGTAGCAATAGCAGGATTTAATGATATCGATGTGGGGGATAGCATCTGTGACAATAAAAATCCGGTTCCGCTTGACCCTATGCATATCGAAGAGCCGACCCTTTCTGTAATTTTTTCAGTAAATGACGGACCGTTAGCAGGAACAGAAGGTAAACATGTAACATCTAACAAGATCAGAGAAAGACTTGAAAAAGAGATGGAGACAAATATTGCTATGAAAATGGAGCCAATGGGCGATGCATCTTTCAAAGTTTCAGGCCGTGGCGAGCTTCAAATAGGCATATTGGCTGAAAATATGAGAAGAGAAGGGTTTGAATTTTTGCTTGCTCGTCCGGAAGTTGTTATCAAAGAAGAAAACGGCGTGCGTATGGAGCCGTTCGAGCATCTTGTAGTAGATGTTCCTGAGGAATTCCAAGGCGTTGTTATTGAAAAACTTGGAAAAAGAAAAGCAGAGATGACTTCATTGGTGCCTATGCCTGACGGTACAGTTAGACTAGAGTTTGAGATCCCTGCCCGTGGGCTTATCGGATTTAGAAATGAGTTTTTGACCGATACTAAGGGTGAAGGTATCATGAATCATTCATATTTGGAATATCGTCCTTACAGCGGAAGTGTTGAAAGCCGTACGCAAGGCGCTCTGGTCTCTATGGATGACGGCGTAGCGGTCGCTTTCTCACTGTTTAACCTTCAAGCAAGAGGTACACTATTTATCAATCCTCAGGATAAAGTGTATAGCGGAATGGTAATAGGAGAGAATGCAAGACCGGGCGATTTGGATGTAAATCCACTCAAAGGGAAACAGCTTACAAATATGAGAACAAGCAATGCTGATGAGGCTATCAAGCTGGTTCCGCCTAGAAAGATCACGCTTGAATCTGCTATGGAGTGGATAGAGGATGATGAGCTTGTAGAGATCACCCCTCTTAATATCCGTATTCGCAAAAAAATTCTTGATGCCAATGAAAGAAGAAGAATGGCAAGAGATAAGAAAAATAGCTAAAATTTGATATAATAAAATCAAAAGGAAAAAACAATGTGTGCCGAAAAAGTTCATAAGTTGATGATAGCAATATTGCTTGGATTTAATATGATGTTTGTTGCTCTTGGTTCTTTAAAGCTTGCCTTTATAGTTCAATTTATTTTAATTATGGCTTTTATAATTTGGGCGTTTACCGGTATATGCACATCTTTAGCAATATTAAGAAAAATTTTGCCTCCGTGTGATAAAGAAAAAAAAGAGAATTAGAGGAATTCATGTCAACAATTTCATATAAGGATGCCGGCGTAGATATTGATGCCGGAAATAATTTTGTTGAAGCTATCAAGAGTGATGTAAAATCCACATTTGATGCAAATGTAATAGGCGGTATCGGTTCTTTTGCAGGCGCATATGCTTTGCCTGCCGGATACAAAGAACCTGTATTGCTTTCTGCAACCGATGGTGTAGGAACAAAATTAAAACTTGCAATTGAAAGCGGAAAACTTGACACGGTGGGGATCGACCTAGTGGCAATGTGTGTGAATGATCTGATATGTAATTTTGGAACGCCTATGTTCTTTTTGGACTATTATGCCACAGGCAAACTTGTACCCGAAGATGCAAAGAGAGTAGTATCCGGAATTGCTGCAGGGTGCAGAGAAGCACAGTGCGCTCTCATTGGCGGCGAAACTGCCGAGATGCCCGGGATGTACAGCAATGATGATTTTGACTTGGCAGGGTTTGCGGTAGGTATTGCTGAAAAAAGTGAAATGAACACGCTCTTAAATGTAAAAGGCGGGCAAGTTTTAATAGCGCTTCCAAGTTCAGGGATCCATTCAAACGGATATTCGCTTGTCAGAAAAATATTTTTTGACACACTTGGAATGAGCTTAGATACGCCATTTCTGGGCAAGCCATTGATAGAGACTCTTTTAGAGCCTACTAGAATATATGTCGATCTTTTCAAAAAACACAAAGATAAGATCAGAGCATTGGCGCATATAACGGGCGGCGGTATAGTAGAGAACCTGCCTCGCGTGCTTCCTGAGAATATCAAAGCTGTTGTGGAAAAAGATAAGATAAAAATACTCCCGGTATTTGAATTTATGAGTCACTATATAACCGAAGAAGAGATGTACAGAACATTTAACATGGGTGTGGGTATGGTATTGGTTGTAGATGAAAGCGATGTTGATGAGATCATAAGTGAGACTGACGGATATGTTATCGGCAAGCTTATCAAAGGCAAAAAAGAGGTTGAGTTGGTATAAAAACCAACTTTGAAACACTTTTTATTTATATTTTATGTTTATCTATTGACAAAAATAAAGTTTTAGGCTATAATCACCTCTCTAAAATTACGGAGTGTAGCGCAGTCTGGTAGCGCACCTGGTTTGGGACCAGGGGGTCGAAGGTTCGAGTCCTTTCACTCCGACCATTAGAATATAAAAAACAGTAAAATAACACTTTAAGAATGGTAGGCGTAGTTCAGTTGGTAGAGCGCCAGTTTGTGGCACTGGTTGTCGTGGGTTCGAGTCCCATCGCCTACCCCATTAGTAAGTTTTGATGTGAGCGCTAGTGGCTCAATTGGATAGAGCATCAGACTTCGGATCTGAGGGTTAGGGGTTCAAGTCCTCTCTGGCGTACCACCCCACTGTTTTTAATTTTTTATGCGTTCGTAGCTCAGCTGGATAGAGCACTCGCCTTCTAAGCGAGCGGTCTCAGGTTCGAATCCTGACGGACGTACCACTAGAATAATTAAAGCTTTTATAAGTTTAAAAAGCTAAAATTACATTCTACTTTTTGTGCGGATATGGTGAAATTGGTAGACACGCCAGACTTAGGATCTGGTGCCGCGAGGCATGGGAGTTCGAGTCTCTTTATCCGCACCATCACCCCTTTTTAACTCAATCAAACAAATTCAAATCAATCTAAAATATTCAAAAATATCCTTATAATCTCATTGATTCAAATCAATTTAAAAAAATCAAAAATATGTTAATATCTTTAAAATTTTAAAGGATGAAAATGTCATATCCTCCATTTTACGAGAAAGTAGAAAAAATAAAGCTATATGATCCGTTAGCAGAATTTTTGGGTAGTTTTGATGATGGACTTATAAAATTCAAATATACAAATATAGTTCAAATGGCCGGACACAGCTGCCCGACTGTTGCAGGAGCTTATCTTATGACGCTTGCGGCATTAAAAGAGCTGTATAAAGACGAGCTCCCTGTAAGAGGTAATATAAAAGTAGAATTCAAAGAAGAGATAGAAGACGGAGTTGCAGGAGTGATAGCTACTGTTATATCCGTGATCACCGGCGCAACAAAAAGTCATGGCTTTAAGGGGATCAATGGAAGATTTGCAAGAACATCGCTTATGGATTTTGGCAAAGATATAAATTCAAGCGCAAGATTTACAAGAACCGATATAGACAAAAGCGTTGATGTCTATTATGATCCAAGCGTAGTGCCTATCAAAGAAAGACAACAAGCATTGTTTCAAAAATTAAATCAAAAAACAGCAACCCAAAGTGAGCATGAAGAATTTAAAAAACTTTGGCAAGAAAGAGTAGAAAAGATACTTTGTGATTATGACAAATACTATGGGCTAATAGAAGTTAAAGCAATAGAAGCAGATGTGTAAATAATTTAATTTATATCTAGGTTAT
>DYLZ01000015.1:0-16500 GCA_020721775.1 Sulfurovum sp. | reverse complement strand
ATGATAATAAATAGAAGTATTTTTCCCGCAAAAGCGGGAAGGTATTTGTATATACACTCAAATCATTATGAGTTAGCAAGTCTTTTTAATCTTTCTTTGTATGCTGCCATATCAAAGTCTTTAACGCCTGCTACACCGTCAGCAATTGCTGCTTCAGCTACAGCGTAAGATACCCACTCCATAAGTCTTTTGTCAAATGGTGATGGGATTATGTATTCTTTTCCGAAAACCATATCATCTCTGCCGTGAGCTTTAGCGACATAATCAGGAACAGGTTCTTTTGCTAACGCTGCAAGTGCTTTTGAAGCAGCCATTTTCATATTTTCTGTGATTTTGGTGGCTCTTACATCAAGTGCACCACGGAAAATGAAAGGGAATCCCAAAACATTGTTTACTTGGTTGGCAAAGTCACTTCTACCTGTGCCTATAATAAGGTCATCTCTCACTGATTTGGCAATATCAGGCATAATTTCAGGCGTTGGGTTTGCACAAGCGAAGATGATAGGGTTAGCAGCCATTGAAGCAACCATCTCTTTGGTGATTTGCTCAGGACCTGAAAGACCGAGGATCATATCTGCATTTCTTGCTGCATCTTGTGGTGTTCTATCCTCTGTGTCGATAGCAAACGCTTTCTTTTGTTCATTAAGATCAGTTCTACCTGTATGGATAACACCTTTTGAATCAAGCATCGTAATGTTTTTAACGCCAAGTGCTTTATACATATTTGCACATGCGATACCGCTTGCACCGGCTCCTATGACTACCACTTTGAGTTCTTCAGCTTTTTTACCGCTCATCTCAAGAACATTGATAAGACCTGCTGTGGTGATAACTGCTGTTCCGTGTTGGTCATCGTGGAAAACAGGCACATTACAGATCTCTTTTAGTCTCTCTTCGATTTCAAAACATCTTGGAGCCCCGATATCTTCGAGGTTAATGCCTCCAAATGTATCTGCAATGGTTGCAACAGTTCTGATAATCTCTTCAGTATCTTTTGTATTGAGCTCGATATCTACAGCATCAATTTTAGCAAATTTTTTAAACAGTACGCATTTGCCTTCCATCACAGGTTTGCCTGCAAGATGACCAATATCACCAAGTCCAAGTACTGCTGTGCCATCAGAGATAACAGCTACCAAGTTGCCTTTATTTGTATAGTCATATGCTTTGCTGATATCTTTTTCTATCTCTAAGCAAGGGTATGCAACTCCTGGGCTATACGCCATTGCAAGCTCTGCGACTGTATCGCAAGGTTTTGTAATATGTGTTCCTGTTTTACCGTTTGTATCAAATTCGTTTTGCGCTTTGTGATAATTTAGCGATTCTTGTTCAAAAGTTGACATAATATTCTCCTATTTTTTGTGAATTTATTATATATTGTTAAAGCTTTGAAGCGCCATATAATTGTCCATAAGTTATCCAAGTGTGTATTGTTGAAACATATAAAAGATAAAATTTTGCTCTTCAAAGTATAATGTCATATATCAATAAAGATCATAAAAGTGGTTTGTGATGAATATTATTGTAAAATAATACTATTTCATAAAAAGGCAAAAATGTGAGCGATAAAATATGTATAGTTGGGCTTGGGTATGTCGGGCTGCCCCTGGCTCATGCATTTAGCAGCAAATATAAAGTAGTAGGCTTGGATATAAACAAAGCCAGAATTGATGAACTTTTGAGCGGATTTGACAGAACACTTGAACTTAACGGTGTGCAAGTGCAAGAGTGTATTGACAATGGTATGAAATTTAGCGCAAATATTGATGATGCAACTGATTGTAATATTTTTATTGTAACCGTGCCGACTCCTATTGATAGTAGCAATGAACCAGACCTTACACCAATAATCAAATCAACCCAGTCAGTAGCAAAAGTGTTAAAACAAGGCGACATAGTAATATATGAAAGCACAGTTTACCCTGGAGTTACAGAAGAGGTGTGCGTACCTATTCTTGAAGAAGGAAGCGGGCTCAAATTTAACGAAGGATTTTTTTGCGGTTATAGTCCTGAGCGCATCAATCCGGGGGACAAAGAACATACAGTTACAAAAATACTCAAGATCACAAGCGGAAGTACGCCGGAAATTGCGAAAAGAGTTGATGAACTTTATAAGTCTATCATAACGGCAGGTACGCATTTGGCTCCATCAATAAAAGTTGCCGAAGCTGCCAAAGTTATAGAAAATACTCAACGAGATGTAAATATTGCTCTTATGAATGAGCTTGCAATGATATTTGATGTGATGAAAATAGATACGAATGCGGTGCTTGAAGCAGCCGGAACAAAATGGAACTTTATAAAACTAAAGCCGGGACTTGTGGGGGGGCACTGCATAGGAGTTGATCCGTATTATTTAACACATAAGGCGCAAGTTTTGGGCTATACGCCAAATCTCATCCTTGGCGCAAGACATATAAATAACGGTATGAGCAAACTCATAGCCGATAAAGCGATTAAGTTTATGATAAAAGAGGATAAAAAGCTAAAAGGCGCCAATGTGTTAGTTATGGGCGTTACATTTAAAGAAGATTGCCCGGATATGAGAAACTCAAAAGTGCTTGATATCATAAAAGAGCTTGAAGAGTATGAGTGCCATGTGGATGTATATGATTATTGGGTAGACAAAAGTGATAAAGAGACAAAAAACCTCAACTTTTTAAATGAGTTGCCATTAAATTCTAAAAAATATGACTCAATCATAGTGGCAGTTGCCCATGAAAAATTTAAAAATATAACAAAAGAAGAGTTTGAAAGCATGAGCAACGGCGAGACAATCATCATAGATGTTAAAGGGATCGTTGAAAATCCCACATGGAGACTTTGATCGGTTTTTGGTCGTTAGTTTTTAGAAATAGTATCGGAGGATGTATAAAAGATGAAAAATTTTGCACTTATTGGAGCGGCCGGATATATAGCTCCAAGGCATATGAAAGCCATCAAAGAGACAGGCAATGAGCTAGTAGTGGCTTATGATCCGTATGACGGTATAGGGATAATGGACAGTAATTTTCCAAAAGCTGATTTTTTTACTGAGTTTGAGAGATTTGAGAGTTTTGTAGATAAATGGCAACGAGAGGAAAAAAATAAAATAGATTATATTTCTATCACAACGCCGAATTATCTTCATAAACACCACATAGGTTTTGCGTTAAGGAGCGGATGTGACGCTATTTGTGAGAAACCTTTAGTGCTTACTCCCAGCGATATTGATTATCTTGAAACAATTGAAAAAGCAACCGGTAAAAAAGTTTATAATATATTACAGCTTCGTCTTCATGATTCTATTATAGCTTTAAAAACAAAAATTGCAAAAGAGCTAGAAAGCAATCCGGACAAAGTTTATGATATAGATTTGACTTACTTGACAAGCAGGGGCAAATGGTATTTTGAGAGCTGGAAAGGTAATGAAGAGAAAAGTGGCGGAATAGCAAGCAATATAGGCGTGCATTTCTTTGATATGCTTAGCTGGATATTTGGAGAAAATGAGCAAAATTTGGTACATATAAAACAAGCCGATACAAATGCGGGATATATGAAACTCAAAAATGCGCGAGTTAGATGGTTTCTCTCAGTAAACTATGACTATATCCCACAAGATGTTAGGGATAGCGGTAAAACTACTTTTAGAAGTATAAAAGTTGACGGTGAAGAGTTTGAATTTAGTGAAGGATTTACTGATCTTCACACTAAAAGCTATGAGCATATACTAAATGGTGGTGGATTTGGACTTGAAGAGGCTAGAAATTCTATAAATATTGTTTCAACCATACGAAAACTAACTCCTCTTGGACTACAAGGTGAATATCATCCGTTTTGTGCTAAAGTCGTTAGTCGTTAGTCGTTAGTTTTTAGTTTTTAGGAGGAAGATTTGACTGGTTTTGAGAATTTGGAAGTTTGGAAAAAATCTATTATTCTTGTTAAAGAAATTTATAGTTTGGTTAAGTTTCTTCCTAAAGAAGAAAAACTATGCTTTGAGTGACCAAGTGAGAAGAAGTGCAGTTTCGATTCCAAGTAATATAGCAGAAGGTAGTGGAAGAAACTCATCAAAAGAGTTTGTACAGTTTTTATATATTGCATTGGGTTCAATAAACGAGCTAGAAACCCAGCTTATAATAGCACAAGAAGTTGGGTATCTGCAAGATATTATTGCAATAAGAAATAAAATTTTAGAGATTAAAAAATGTTGAATTCACTCATTATATCAATAAAGAAAAATCATGCAAACTAAAAACCATAAACAAAAAACTAAAAACTATTATCTACACGAAAGTGCATATATTGATGACAATGTAATCATAGGAGATGGCACAAAAATTTGGCACTTTTCGCATATACTTAGCGGTTCTGTGATTGGAAAGAATTGTTCTTTTGGTCAAAATTGCGTAGTAGGGCCAAGGGTAACTATCGGCAATGGCGTAAAGGTACAGAATAATGTTTCTATTTATGAAGGTGTTGAGTGCGAAGACGATGTATTTTTGGGGCCTTCTATGGTGTTTACTAATGTTATAAACCCAAGAGCTTTTATAGCAAGACGAGATGAGTTTAAAAAAACGCTTCTTAAAAAAGGATGCTCAATCGGCGCAAATGCAACAATCGTTTGTGGAATCACTATAGGAGAGTATGCGCTTATTGGAAGTGGGGCGGTAGTAAATAAAGATGTAAAACCTTATGCGCTTATGGTTGGAGTTCCTGCTCGTCAAATTGGATGGGTTTCAAAGGCTGGAAATACACTAAAATTTGATGAAAATAATGAAGCAATAGATAGCTTTGATAACTCAAAGTATAAAATCAAAGATAATAATTTAATAGTAGTAGGATAATAAATGTCACCAAAAACCAAAAACCAAAAACCAAAAACCAATATAGATTTTGCAAACCTACAACTCCAACATGAGATGTATAAAGACGAAATAGAAGAGGCTATTTTAAAAGTGGCAAGAAATTGTAACTTTATTATGGGTAATGAAGTTCAAGAGTTAGAAAAAAACCTTGAAGAATTTACCGGAGCCAAATATGCCATAAGCTGCAGCAGTGGAACGGATGCCTTGCTTCTTGCCATGATGGCATTGGATATAAAACCCGGCGATGAGGTTATCACAACACCATTCACATTTATAGCAACAGCAGAGACTATAGCTTTACTTGGGGCAACTCCTGTTTTTGTTGATATCGATGAGAAAACATACAATATAGATCCGGCAAAAATTGAGGCCGCCATTACACCAAAAACAAAAGCAATTATCCTTGTAAGTCTTTATGGACAACCGGCAGATATAGATGCTATTCAAATTATTGTCGATAAAACACTAAAAACCAAAAACCAAAAACTATATACTATAATCGATGGTGCACAAAGTTTTGGCTCAACTTATAAAGGTAAAACAGATAGCAATCTGGGAGACATTTCATGCACTAGCTTTTTCCCTGCAAAACCACTTGGGTGTTATGGTGACGGCGGAGCCGTATTCACAAATAATTATGAACTTGCAGAAAAGATGAAAAGTCTAAGAGTGCACGGGCAAACAAAGAGATATTATCATAAATATATCGGTATGGGTGGCAGACTTGATACTATTCAAGCAGCGGTTTTAAATGTAAAATTAAAACATTATAAAAAAGATTTGGCTTTAAGGCAAGAAGTAGCACAAAAGTACAGTGTGAGTTTGAGTGATCAGTGTGAGTCCAAAGGCATCATCCTGCCCACACTTACACCAAACACCACTAGCGCATGGGCACAATACTCAATAAGGGTAAAAAACAGAGAAGAGTTGCAAGAAAAACTCAAAAATTTGGGCATTCCAACAGCAGTGCATTACCCGCTTCCATTGCATTTGCAGGAATGTTTTGGTTATCTTGGATACAAAAAAGGTGATTTTCCAATCTCTGAAATGGTTGCGAACGAGATCATAAGTTTGCCGATGAATCCCTATGTAAGCGATGAAGAGATAGAGTATATAGTGGAGAATTTGTAATTGATTTCAAAACTAAAACCAAAAAGTGAGTTTAGCCGAAATGTCCTGACTCTAATGACAGGTACGACCATCGCTCAAGCTATACCGATAGCAATAAGCCCTATTCTTACTCGTTTATATACCCCGCAAGATTTTGGTGTATTTGCACTTTTTTTGGCTGTTGTGGGATTTTTTAGTGTTGTGGTATCTCTTAGGTATGAGCAAGCGATTTTAGTTCCAAGAGACGACGAAGATGCTATAAATATCTTTGCTTTAGGCTTTTTGATAAATATTTTCATCTCTATTTTTCTTTTTTTGGTTGTTGCTATTTTGCATGAAGAAATAACAAGTTTATTTAATAATAAAGAGATTGGTATCTGGCTATGGTTTGCGCCATTGACCATATTTTTTACAGGACTTTTTAATCTGCTGACATATTGGAACAACAGAAAAAAACACTATTCCAATATCACTAAAGCAACTATCATAAAATCAATTATATTGGCGCTCTCTCAAGTTGCTATAGGGAGTATAAAAAACGGAGCTGCCGGACTTGTTGGTGGGCAAATACTCTCAACAATACTAGCCAATATGAGACTGGCTAAAGCATTATTGAATAATAAAAAGTTATTGAAGGCAATTTCAAAAGAGTCCATGAAAAGAGAGGCTAAAAAATATATTGATTTTCCAAAATTTCAAGCGCCTCATGCGATGCTGGGCAATCTATCGTCAAACTTGCCGATATTTCTTTTTTCTACATATTTTGGAATGAGTATAGTCGGTTTTTATTCTTTTGCTACAAGAATAGTTTTTGCTCCGCTTGGAATTCTTTCAAATGCAAGCACAAAAGTTTATAGTCAAAAAGTAAGTGAGCTTTACAACAATGGCGAGGATGCTTTTTCATTTACTATTCGTTTTTTAAAATCTTTAGTAAAAAAGATAATTTTGCCTTTGCTTTTAGTGGCTATATTTGCCCCATACATATTTGCATTTGTATTTGGGGAAGAGTGGAGAGAGGCAGGGGTTTATACGCAGATACTTTTTCCTTGGATAGCCTTAAATCTTTTAGGAGGCACAATAGCTTTTATTCCTAGTCTTGTGAACAGACAAAAAAAGGCTTTTGTTGTAAGTATTTTGCAGATAGTTTCGCTTTTTGTTGCTATTATGATCGGAGTACAATATGAAAGTATATATGTAGCATTGATACTCTTTTGTATTGCAAACTCTTTGGTGCTTATATATAATATCTCTTGGATGACAAAGGCACTTAAGTGAAGATACTACTCATAGGCAACTCTAAAACAGTTTTTGCAAAAGAGCTTCAAAGTGAGCTTGTTGAGCGTGGCAGAGATGTATCTCTTTTGGATTTTGAATATCTGGATCTGTATGATAAAAATGGAGATAAAAACGATACTTTTTCAAAAGAGTTTTTAAAATATAAGAGCATTCCTAAGCTGCATATGTTTTTTAGAATGATGTTTATACAAAAGATAATTAGAAAAATGAATTTCGAAGTTATAAATATACATATTGCCAGATGGTACTATTTGCTTATTTTAAAAACTCTTAAGAGTAGAAATTTGATAGTAAGCTTTTATGGAAGTGATTTTTATCGAATTTCAGGTATGGCAAAAAAGTTATTGTCGCCTCTTTTGAAGCGTGCTAAAACCATAACTTTTACCAATGAAAAAACCATGAAAAGTTTTTTGCAATATAATTTCGGGCTTAAGAGCAAAGTTAAGGTATGTCGTTTTGGACTAAAGACACTTGATTTTATAGACAAAAATAGAAACAGATCAAAAATAGATATAAAAAAAGAGCTTGGGTATAGTACATCAAAGATTATTGTTACTTGCGGATACAATTCTACGCCTGCGCAGCAGCATGAAAAAATTATAGAAAATATCATCAAACTTCCACAAGATATTTTAGGAAATATACAATTTATATTTCCTATGACTTATGGCGATAATGCCAATAGAGAAAAGATAAAAAGTGTTCTTTTGAAAACAAATTTGGACTATATTGTATTGGAGGATTTTTTGTATAGTGATAAAAATGCAAATATAAAACTTGCAAGTGACATTATGATAAATATACTTGTAACGGATAGTTTTTCCGGAAGTATGCAAGAGTTTTTATATGCAAATAATATTGTTATCACGGGAAGTTGGCTACCATATGATGTTTTTGATAATGAGGGTATTGTTTATGAAAAGATTGATTCTGCCGAAAAGCTAGCAGATAAATTGGAAGATATTTTAGTAAACCTGCAAAGCTATAAAACAAATTTGGATAAAAATATTGATATTATTTCAAAACTTTCAAGTTGGAAATATAATATATCAAACTGGATAGAGGCATTAAATTGACTAAAATAACTCACTTAACATCCGCGCATCCTAGATTTGATACCCGCATATTTATCAAAATGTGCAGCTCGCTAGCAAGCATACAAAACTATGAAGTGAGCCTAATAGTTGCAGACGGCAAAGGTGATGAGGTAAAAAACGGTGTTAATATATTTGATGTCGGCAAAAGTGCAGGGAGATTGAATCGAATAGTAAAAACAACACAAAAAGTTTATCAAAAAGCCATTTCTTTAAATAGCGATATTTACCATTTGCATGATCCCGAACTCATACCAATAGGTCTAAAACTTAAAAAAATGGGCAAAAAAGTGATATTCGATGCCCATGAAGATGTTGCATTGCAAATTTTGTCAAAGTCATATATGAATGTAATTTTAAGAACTGTTTTATCTAGATCATTTCTGATTTTTGAGAAATTTGCTTTTAAAAAATTTGATTTTTTAATCACAGCAACATCTCATATAAGGGATAAATTCTTAAAAATAAACAAGAATTGTATAGATATCAATAATTACCCAAAACTTGAAGAGTTTGACTTTGTGATTGATGAGAGTAAAAAAGAGAATGCTGTTTGCTATATCGGATCGATTGCTGCTATTCGTGGTATCAAAGAGATTGTAAAAGCTATAGAGTTTACAGAAGGGATAAAGCTTCTGCTTGCAGGAGATTTTAGAGAAAGAGATGTTGAGAGTGAAGTTAAAAGTTATGGCGGTTGGAGCAAGGTGGAGGAGCTTGGTTTTTTGGATCGTGCCGGTGTTGCTGATGTTATGAGCAGATCAAAAGCAGGAGTTGTTACTTTGCATCCTACCATAAATTATCAAGATGCCTTGCCTGTGAAGATGTTTGAATACATGGCAGCAGGCTTGCCTGTGATTGCTTCAAATATCAAGTTATGGGGAGAGATAATAAAGGATGCAAAGTGCGGAATATGCGTAGATCCTCTCAATCCAAAAGCAATTGCAGATGCTATCGAATATATTATGACACATCCTATTGAGGCTAAAAAAATGGGCGAAAATGGCAAAAGAGCCGTGAGAGAGAAATACAATTGGAGTATAGAAGAAAAAAAGTTATTTTCTGTATATAAAGGGTTGATATCTAAGGTTTAATAGTTTTTATCAAAGCCCAATAGCCACTATTTAGTGTATTTTGATACCAATGAGAAAATGCTTGACGAACAACATCAAAATATATATAATATTGTAAAACTATTTTATATAAGGAAAGTAGATGTATCCACTTGAACAGATAGAAAAACAGCAGGTTGGATTAAGACTGCCAAAATACCTAATAGAGCAGATAGATGAGTTTACCAAAGAATATTCACTCAATCGAAGCGAGATAATTACAGAATCAATAAAAGCTTTTATAGAAGAGCAGAAAGCCAAAAAGATATATGATAGTTTTGAGGTCTCTTGCAAAGAGTTAAAGAGTGTCATAAACACAGGAGATACAAAACTACAAACACTTGATGAACTTATAGATGAGCTTAATGATAAAGTCTCTTGAAAATTTTGCTTCTGAGATAAAAAAACTATCCAAAAGATACAAAAAAATATCAGATGATTTAAAATGCCTAAAAAAAGAGCTTGAAGTTAATCCCAAAAGTGGTATATCGCTTGGAGGCAGCTGCTATAAAATAAGGGTGCCAAACTCATCTGTACTAACAGGAAAGAGCGGTGGCTTTAGAGTTATTTACTATTTTTTAAGCAGCGATAATGTTATTTATCTGATGAGTATATATTCTAAAAGTGATATGAAAAGCATCGATGAACTAAAATTACAACAGATATTAAAAGAGAATGGTTTAGCATGAATATAATGACAATCTGGATACTAAACCATCACGCATTAACACCTCAAATGAGTGGCGGCACAAGGCATTATGATTTTGCCAAAGAGCTTATAAAGAGAGGACATAAGGTTACGATCATTAGCGCAAGTATTCACTACTCTACATATAAAGAATTCAAAGATTATAAAAAAAATAATTATTTAAAAGAGAATATTGACGGCATTAATTGGATATGGATAAAAACCCCCGCCTATAAAGGCAACGGAGCAGCAAGGGTAAAAAATATGTTAAGCTTTATGTTTAGTGTAAATAAAATTATTCCAAAGCTTGATTTAGAAAAACCTGACATCATCATCGGTTCATCGGTTCACCTTTTTGCTGTGTTGTCTGCTTATAAATTGTCTAAAAAATATAAAGTTCCATTTATTATGGAGGTAAGAGACCTTTGGCCGCAAACACTTATAGATATGGGGATTTCAAAATGGCATCCTTTTATTATACTACTTGGGTGGCTTGAAAAGTTTTTATATAAAAAAGCGGATAAAATTATCACTCTTTTGCCAAAAGCAAATTTGTATATAGAAAAACTAGGCATAAAAAAAGAAAAAATTATATGGATAAGCAATGGCGCAAATGTTAAAAATTTTTCATACAAGCTAAAACTAGATAGTAAAAAATTTAATGTAGTCTATAGCGGTTCAATTGGCATAGCAAATGATTTGGATATTTTAGTAGAAGCGGCTAATTTACTAAAAGATAACAATTTTATACATTTTACGATTATAGGCGCCGGAGCAATGAAAGAGGAGTTGGTGGCAAAAACAAAAACAAACAATCTTGCCAATATCACATTTTTGGATCCCATGCCAAAAGAAGATATTTATGATTATCTCTTTAGCGCCAACTTGTTGTATGTGGGGCTTAAGAATCTACCGCTATATAGATACGGCATGAGCATGAATAAGATATTTGATTACATGAGCGCGTCAAAACCGATTTTGTTCGTAAGCGAAATGACGGAAAATATAGTAGAGACTGCCCAGTGCGGCTTTGTAGAAAAATCGTCAAACATCAAACAAATAGCAAAAAGAATAGAGTCAATATCGCAAATGCCGACCTTTGAATTGGAAAAACTTGGTAAAAATGGGTATGATTATTTACAAGATCATTATTCGATAAAAGTGCTTTGTGATAAGCTAGAGGCGGTATTAAAAGAGGTAGCAAATGACAAAAAGAGCATTTGATTTTATAATGGCGCTTTTTTTAGTGTTTCTTTTTTTCCCGATTTTAATTGGTGTAGGTTTGCTTATATATTTTAAAATGGGAAGACCAATACTCTTTTGTCAATCAAGACCGGGACTCAATGAAAGGATTTTTACTATATATAAATTTCGCACTATGAGCGATGCAAGAAATGAAAATGGAGAGTTGCTTGGCGACGAAGCCAGGCTTGGCAAGATAGGAAAATTTATCAGAAGTACAAGTTTGGATGAATTGCCGCAGCTTTTCAATATCATAAAAGGCGATATGAGTTTTGTTGGACCTCGTCCTCTTTTAGTAGAATATCTGCCACTTTATAATGATAGGCAAAGAAAAAGACATGATGTCCTTCCCGGCATTACGGGATGGGCGCAGGTTAACGGCAGAAATGCTATTAGCTGGGAGCAGAAGTTTGAACTTGATGTATGGTATGTAGAAAATAGATCATTTTGGCTGGATATGAAAATACTGTGGCTTACTTTTTTAAAAGTATTAAAACGAAGCGACATAAATTCATCAAACAATATAACTATGGAAAAATTTGGAGAAACAAATGGATAAGCTATATATTTATGGAGCTAGTGGCCATGGGTTGGTCGTAGCAGATATCGCGCAGCTTTGCGGATATAAAGAGGTAATTTTTATAGATGATGGTAATAATGAGCATAAAAATTTTGAAGATATAAAAAACGATAACCATATACCAATGATAATCGGCATAGGTGACAATAAAATAAGAGCTATGCTGCAACAAAAAGCGCAAGACCATGGCTTTTGTATAGCTACTTTAGTACATCCAAGTGCTATAATATCGCCATCAGTTGCAATCGGCAAAGGTACCGTTATTATGCCAAATGTTGTCGTTAATGCCAGAGCAAATATAGGCGATGGAGCAATACTAAATACAAGTTGTATAATAGAGCATGAATGTCAAATAGGTGATTTTGTACATATTTCGCCAAATGTAGCACTTGCCGGTAATGTATCTATCATGAGTTTTACGCATGTTGGCATCGGCAGCTCTGTTATTCAGGGTTTGAGCATAGGTCAAAACTGTATCATAGGAGCCGCTTCTGTAGTCATTAAAAATATTGATAACAATATATTGGCATACGGAAATCCATGTAAAGTTATTAAGGAGATAATTTGAACAAAAGAATTTTTTTAAGCTCACCGCATATGAGCGGCAGCGAATTAGGATATATAGGGGAGGTATTTGAAAGTAACTATATTGCCCCTCTGGGTGTATTTGTAGATAGATTTGAAGAGAGTATCAAAAACTATACGGGTGCAAAAAATGCATTAGCACTAAATAGCGGTACAGCTGCAATTCATTTGGCTCTTAGGGTTTTAGGTATCGGCGAAGGCGATGATGTGCTTGCCTCTACATTTACATTTATAGGTTCAATAAATGCGATTCTTTACGAGAGAGCAAACCCTGTTTTTATTGATAGTGATGAAAAAAGCTGGAATCTTTCCCCTTTTCTTTTGGAGAAATATCTAAAAGAGTGCTCAAAAAAACCAAAAGCGCTTATTGTTACCCATTTGTATGGACAAAGCGCTGATATAAAAAGTATCGCAATGATCTGTAAAGAGTATGGAGTTTATCTTGTTGAAGATGCTGCAGAGAGTTTAGGTGCAACATTTGACGGTAAGCACACAGGAACTTTTGGAGATTTTGGCATATATAGTTTTAACGGCAATAAAATACTTACAACAAGCGGCGGAGGCATGCTTGTTGGCAGCAATAAAGAATGGATAGAAAAAGCAAGATTTTATAGTACACAAGCAAGAGAACCATTTGTCCATTATGAGCATAATGATTATGGATACAATTACCGTATGAGCAATGTGCTAGCCGCAATTGGTGTAGGACAAATGGAGGTTATCGAAGATAGGGTTGCTAAAAAAAGAGAAATTTTTGAATGGTATAAAGAACTATTGGGCGACATAAAAGAGATAAATTTTATGCCGGAACTGCCAAACAGCAGAGGCAATAGATGGCTAACAGCTCTTACATTTGCCAAAACGGATTACCGTAAGGTTATGCAAGCTCTTGAGGAAATAAATGTAGAAAGTCGTCCGCTTTGGAAGCCGATGCATATGCAGCCATTATTTAAAGATGCCAAAAGATTGGTTGATGGTACCAGTGAAGAGCTATTTAGCAAAGGATTATGTTTGGCAAGCAGCACCACTATGAGTTATGAAGATGTATTTATGATCTCTCAAAAAATAAAAGAGACTATCAAGGCATAAGGATTATTTTATTACAATTTGACATATTTTCATTTTAAATTTATATTGTAGCTATATTGCGAGTTGCCATTTTAAAACAAAGAGGTAAAAATGAATTTAAAATATCTTTTGACGGTTCTTGTTTTTACAAATGTAATATTTGCAATGAGTCTAAATGAGGTAAATAGAGCTTCCAAAGATGAGTTGATGGAGATCAAGGGCATCGGCGATGCAAAAGCCGAACTGCTGATAAAAAGCAGACCATTTTCTCATTTTTCTCAAATAGATAAACTGAAAGGTTTCGGCATCTCTTTGATGAATAATATAAAAAATGATATCAAAAAGAGCAGTGCAAAAACAAGACAATCTCTTGCCGAGGAAGAGACTATAAGACCAAGGAAAAAGATAAATTTATTTGAAAAATAATTTATCCGACCTTCTTGATCCAATTATTTTGCCAATGGCGCAGCAGGTGCCGTAGGTGCGAGGGGTGTTTGCGGCATTGATGCAGGAATAGTTGTATTTGTTTGCGTTGTCAAATCATCGGCAACAGAACGATTGCTCTCTTTTGTATATAAATATGCAAGAGTCAAAGTATTTACAATAAATGCAAAACCGAGTATAAAAGTTACTTTTGCTAAAAACCCCATAGGTCCTTTTGCACCGAACAAAGATTCATTGCTCCCGCTATATGCGCCCAGTCCGATACTTGAGCTTTTTTGAAGCAATACCAATATCGTAATTACAATCGCAAGCCCAATTTGTAAAATAAATAGTGTTGATGTCATATTTGTCCAATCATAATTTGGGTATAATTTTGCAAATTCTATCAAAAAAACATTGAAAAACAGATGAAAAGCAAAAGTAGTCATCCTTATGAATGAAAATAGATCAAAAAAAATTATAAAAGAATTTTCCCGCTTTTCAAAAGAGTATAATTCATATAGCATAATCCAAACAGAAGTTGCCAAAAAAATAGTTAAGGGTTTGCCAAAAAAATATTTTAAAACAATAGTCGATATCGGGTGCGGTACGGGGGCAATATATAAATTTATAGAAAAAGAAAAAATAAAATTTGATCTCTTTTACGCTCTTGATGCATCTGAAAACATGCTCTCATCTCACCCCGAAGCAGAAAAAATCATCAAACAATGTTTTGATTTTAACTCACAAATAAGTTTTGCAAGTATTGACAATGTCAAATGCGATATTATTATTTCCTCATCGGCACTGCAGTGGAGCAAGGATTTGGATTTTACGCTATCAAATTTGGCAAGAATAAGTAACAATTTTTATGGAGCACTTTTTACCGACAATACTTTTAAAACCATCCATGAAACAGCAGGTATTTTATCGCCGATTTATGACATTGATACCATAAAAAGAAGTTTTGATAGGTTTTATAAAGATACCAATTACGAGATCGTATCGTATAAGCTATTTTTTGATTCAAAAAAAGATCTTTTTGATTATATTAAAAAGAGCGGTGTGAGTGGGGGCGAAAAAAGGTTGAGTATTTCACAAACAAAAAAATTAATAAATGAATATAGTATAGATTATTTAGAATTTGAAGTTGTTTTTATAACCGCTACAAATTAGTTAAATTATTTTTTTCTAAAGTATAAAGTTCATATCTTATTTTTTTAAACCTATCAGAGAGCATTGGATCAAAAATTTTGAAAATTTCCTCTAAAACTCTAGCAGATTCTTGTGTTCTTTTATAATTTGCTATCAGTATAGAATTTATGTCTGATCTTTGCATTTCAGAGCTTGTAGAAGTTTTTAGAACATCATTTACGCTATCTCTGGATTTAATGATGTTTGCATAATTATCTATTTTACATTTATGCCTAATGTTTTTTAGTTTTGAAGCAAGAGAGGCATCATCATTTAGATACCTTGCAATATCTTCAATGACCCTTATCCCCTCTTTTAAGCGATTTAAGTTGGCATCTACAAGACGCCATGTTTTATCATCGTCTTTATTCATCGCTGCCGAATATTCCCAAAAGCTGTAAAATTGAAGTAAACATATTTAAAAAATCAAGATATAAGCTCAATGCCGCATCAACAGCTGAGTCATACGCACCGTTGGCTATATTTTGAGTATCGTATATTGTAAACAAGCCAAATACCAGCAAAACCAAAGCAGTGATTACTATATGTATAATAGGACTATTGAGTACGAAAGCGTTAATTAATGATGCAATCAAAATAACAATAGCAGTAATAAACAACGGTTTGCCCCAGCTGGAAAAATCTTTTTTACTATTTATTGCAAAAAGACTTAAAGCACCAAAGAGTACAGATGTCATTAAAAATGCATTGCCGATAACTTCACCCTTGCCTTGTCCTATCAACTTGGCAAACAATGGAACCAAAGATACGCCCGTTGTAAATGTAAATACAAAAAGCGCAGCCAAATTAAGAGTCGGTTTCCCTCTTGTCATGCCTATACCAAAAAAGAGCATAAAGAGTTCAAATCCAAATATTGCCAAGCTATGTTCCTTTACTATCTCCGCAAACGGCATAGTTGCATATGCGCCTGCCGCCGCAGCTATCATGCTGGCTGCTAAAAGTTGGTATGTTCTTTTCATAAATGCAACAGAAGATAATTCTGCAGTGCCTTCTTGTGAGTAAGTTGCTTTGTTATAGTCTCTATCATATAAAGCCATTATTTTTTCCTTTTAAATATTGTAATTGAACAACAATGGGAAGTATACAAAAAAAATATAAATGAAATATTAATCTTTGTGTTATTTTGAAAAAATATTCTATACATTATATATATTAAGAAAAAAATCTTAAAAAAACAAATTTTTTCCAACTTTTCCTCCAAAAACCCTTGACATATAAAAATTTTACTGCTATAATACGCATCCAC
>DYLZ01000001.1 GCA_020721775.1 Sulfurovum sp. | reverse complement strand
CCCAATACCCTCGTGTGCCACCAATCCTTTGTATCTTATTTTCATCTTTTATCATATTTTCTTGATTATTTCTACCACTCACAAAACGGCATAGAAATCAAATTTGCATTTGTATATCTCTTATCCTTTGATACTTCTGCAGTAACCCAAGGCGGCAAGATAAACTCTTCATCTTCATTCTCAAGCTCTATTTCAGCAACGACCAGTCCTTCATTTTCATTTTCAAAAACATCTATCTCCCAAAGATGCCCATGATATTCTATTTCGTATCGGGTTTTAGAAATGATAAGCTCTTTGCACTCTTTTAATAGTTCCACTCCATCATCAAGAGGTATTTCATACTCAAATTCACTTCTACTTATATGATTTTGAGGTTTGCCTTTGATAGTCAAAAATGCTTTGTCTCCCGCAATCCTCACTCTTATGCTGGGAGAATGCGCTAGTAAGTAGCCTTGAGTGATTTTTTTGCCTTTTGGCAAAGGCGGCAATTTGCTAATATCAACTAAAAATTTTCGCTCTATTTCTATAGCCAAAAGTTAACCTTTTTTTCTGGTTATTTTAGCGCCCAACTTAGAAAGTTTGCCTTCCAAATTGTCATATCCTCTATCTAGATGATATATTCTTCTGACATTCGTAATTCCATTTGCCGCTAACCCTCCTAGTACAAGAGCTGAGCTAGCTCTGAGATCCGTTGCCATAACATCAGCGCCGTTTAGCTCTTTTACGCCGTGAACAGCCGCAAGCGAGCCTTTTAGCCATATATCAGCGCCCAACCTATTAAGTTCGCTTACATGCATAAATCTATTTTCAAAGAGCTTTTCTTCTATGATGCTTTCACCGTCCGCGATCGTTGCAACAGCCATAAATTGGGCTTGCATATCAGTTGGAAAGCCTGGGTATTCAGTAGTGATAAGATGTATCGGCTTGATAACTTCCGGAGAATGTATAGTGATATTATCCTTTTGGATATCAAATGTACATCCCATTTTTTCCAGTTTTGCTATCGGGGATTTTATATGCTCTATAATTACCTTTTTTAGTGTTATATCTGAATGTGTGATAGCCGCAGCGCATAGATAAGTTCCGGCTTCTATTCTATCAGGAATAATATCTGTTGTTTTAAACTCAAGAGGAACACCGCCTGTGCCTACTATTGTAAGTTCGCTTGTTCCTATACCCTGTATATCCACACCGGCATCTCTTATCATTTCACACAACTGAACAACTTCAGGTTCAAGTGCGGCATTCATGATCGTTGTAGTTCCATGCGCAAGCGCTGCCGCCATAACTATATTTTCAGTTCCGCCTACTGTGATCTTGTCAAACTCTATTTTAGCTCCCTTAAGACCGTTTGGCGCATCAGCTCTAACATATCCGCCTTTTATCTCAATAACCGCTCCCATCTCCTCAAGAGCTTTTAGATGCATATCTATAGGTCTTTGTCCTATAGCGCATCCGCCTGGCAAGCTCACTTCGCAATGCTTAAATCTAGTAAGCAATGGCCCCAAAACCAATATAGATGCTCTCATCTGAGAAACTATCTCATAAACGGCTTTTGTTGAGTTTATGCCCGCATTGTTAATATCGACAACGGTATCATTGTGTTTTACATCACCACCTAGCATTGTTAAAAGTTTAAGAAGAGTTCTTATGTCAACAACATTTGGTAAATTTGTAAGCCTTACATTTTTGTCGCTTAGCAGCGTTGCTGCGATAATAGGAAGAGCGGCATTTTTTGCTCCGCTAATAATTACATCACCGCTTAGCTTGTGACCACCCTCTATCTCTAGATAATCCATAAAACTCCCTTAGTCAAATATATTTAATTTATTATATCGAAAGTAATATTAAGTCAAAAATTGAAATTTTTTTTGAAATTTATGTTATATATTATAAAATATGTTATATAATAGCAAATAATATATAAATCAAGGTGGAGTTTATGTCGAATGGTTTAAGCAGGCTAAAGGCACTAAATGAAAAGCTGGATAAAAAAATAAAATATAAGCAGAATTTATTTGATGACAAGTTTAGCGCCGATAGTACGATACCAACAAGTGCAAATAAGGTTAAAACTGTTCCATCACATGATATTGGGTCAAAAAGCATTGAAGATAGAGCTCAAAATATGGAGTTATTGAGAAGACTTTTTTTAGAGTTGAAAATAAACGAGAAATGTCCTGATTTTGATAATATTTTTTTGTATAAAGCTATGAATTTGGCAGGAATTGGACTAAAAGATGATGATTTTGGCGAATTAAGAGTCGGCAAATACATACAGATAATAGCTATCAGTTATGATGCAATTGATGGAGATAAGAAAAAGGCCAAAAATGTATCATTGGGATATTACGGAAAAGGCGAAATGCTTGATATCCAAAAAAAATACAAAATTATAGAATTTATTTTAAGATGGAGATATGAAAAAGGTCTTCAGTCGCTTGATAATTATATTCATTTGTTAGGTAAGTTGAAAACATTATCCGCCTCTCCAAACTAAACAAAAATAAACTTTAGCTACAATCCCTTTAAAAATTGAGGTTGATAAGTGGCATTAAACACACTAAATTCTGAGCAGCTTAAAGCCGCTACGGCTAGTTTAGGGCATAACTTGGTCATTGCAAGTGCCGGAACAGGAAAAACTTCGACTATCGTGGGAAGAATAGCTCATCTGCTTTATTCCGGCGTAGATCCAAAAAAAATCCTACTTTTAACTTTTACTAACAAAGCCGCAGGAGAGATGCTCTCTCGTCTTGAGAGATTTTTTCCCAAAGAGATAGTATCGCAAATAGAATCGGGAACTTTTCATGCAGTATGCTACAGATGGCTAAAAGCAAGAGACAGTAAGGTTTCATTGAAACAGCCAAGCGAGCTAAAAATACTTTTTAAGAGCATATATGAAGAGTATGATCTTTCAGGCAAAGAACTTCAGCCATTTTCCGCTCTATACCTATATGAGCTTTATAATTTATATCAAAATGCTTCGATCGATACTTTTGATAAGTGGTTTTTGGCAAGTTACGGCGAGCATGATTGTTTTATGGATACATATATGTCTATAATCGAAAAATTCGAACTTGAAAAAAAAGAATATGGTTTTGTCTCTTTCAATGATCTGCTGCTTCGTACTATAGAGTATCTAAAAACTCAAGACTTTTATTTTGACGAGATACTTGTAGATGAGTATCAGGATACCAATACCCTGCAAGGTATGCTCATAGACGCTATGAAACCAAAATCTCTTTTTTGCGTAGGGGATTATGATCAAAGTATCTATGCATTTAACGGCGCAAATATCGAAAATATATCAACATTTACCACGAGATACAAAGATGCAAATCTATTTTCATTGACAACAAATTATCGCTCAACAGCTTCTATATTGGAGCTTGCAAACCGTGTTATAGAGCACAATCCCAGAATTTATCCAAAACAGCTAAAGGTCGGTTGTGACAAACAAGATATTCCGCCCAGACTTATGATATATCATGAACTTTTTGAACAATACCACGCCATTGCCCATTCGATTTGGTCATCGCATGTCCCGTACAATGATATAGCCGTAATTTTTAGGAACAATTCAAGCGCAGACGGCATTGAGGCAACGCTAAGGGAGCTTGGCATACCTTGTAAAAGAAAAGGCGGAACCAGTTTTTTTGATACAAAAGAGGTTAAATTCATGCTTGATGTTTTGAGTTTATTTTCAAATCCAAAAGATATGATGGCGTTTTTACATATATTTGAATATGCAAAAGGTGTCGGTCCTGCTCTTGCCAAAGATTTTTTTCTCTCCCTTGTGCATGTCGGGGAGGGCGATCTGCTAAAAGGCATATTATCGCCAACTATAAACACACTTCCTAAAAAAAATAATTTAACAACAGGAAGTCTTTTTGGTGAGATGGAAGATAACACAAAAAATATAAAAAGATCCACGCATCCATTGTATTCTCATCAAAAAGC
This sequence comes from Sulfurovum sp., assembly GCA_020721775.1. Classification (GTDB taxonomy): domain Bacteria; phylum Campylobacterota; class Campylobacteria; order Campylobacterales; family Sulfurovaceae; genus BN30871. Next base: position 72,468 of record DYLZ01000001.1, on the reverse strand, counting down.
AGATGATGACAATATGGCATTTTTTGAAAATATTAAAGAATATTATAAAGAGATACTAAAAGAAAAAAAACCATCAAAAATGATAGCCAAGCTTATCAAATCGCCGTTGTATGAAGGTATAATTGAGCTTTTGAGCTTACAGAGATCAAGGCTTAAAAATGGGGAAATAGAGCAAAATAGATATAGTGAGGCCAAAGAGAGAATTTTACAAAAAGCAATGCTTCTTTATGAACTGTCTAAAAATTATCATGAAATTGACAGGTTTTTAAATGCCATGATTTTGGGAGCAGGGGAGCTTAGCCAAGGCGATGGGGTAAATTTGCTGACCGTTCACGCAAGTAAGGGATTGGAATTTTCGGATGTATATGTAATAGACTTAATGGATGGAAGATTTCCAAATACAAAACTTATGAGCAGGGGCGGTGAATTAGAAGAAGAGAGAAGACTCTTTTATGTTGCAGTAACCAGAGCAAAGGAGAAACTATATTTGTCGTTTGCAAATTATGATAAAGTTAAAAAGACGGAGTTCAAACCATCCATTTTTTTATTTGAAGCAAAGCTGCTCAAAGAGAGCGATCATTTGCTCGGCGCATAATAGCTAAGTGTGCTTTTGCCAAACTTTTTTGTTTTTGTCAGATTGACATTTCCTATGGTTTGAGGAAGTTCTATATTGCTCATATGCTCTATTATTACCATTTCGCATACATCGTTTTCTATTGATGATATAAGATCGATCGTTTTTTCATATATATCGTCCATATTTTCTCTGATAGAAAATGGCGGATCAAAGTAAAAATATGTTTTTATATGTTCATTTTTGATCATGCCGTATATTATTTTAAATTTTTCAAAACTATCTCCTAAGAGTGTAGTAGAGTTGATTTTATCTATATTTTTTACATTATTTTGTAGTGTTTCAAAAGCAGTTTTATTTTTTTCTATAAAGTAGGCATGCTTGGCTCCACGACTCAAAGCCTCCAGTCCAACAGAGCCGCTGCCTGCAAAAACTTCAAAAAAGTTTTTATCTATAATGTCAAATTGCAATGTATTGAAAAAAGATTCTTTTAAAATAGATTTTGAGCTTCTTGTGGTATCAATGGAGGGAATTTCAATAGGCTTGCCTTTGTATTTTCCGGCAATTATATGTGTTATAAAATTTTTTGCATGTTTCATAGATATAATTTTATATTAATAATTTTTAATCAAAATGAAATGATACTTTGTAGAGTTTCTATCAATTGGCTTTCTTTCCTTGTTGTGTTGAGCTCTTTTGCCGGCTCAGTTGTTGATATGATGGTTCTGCCTGTTATGAGCTTTGTCCAGTCATTTTGTCGAATCCCCCAGTATGCATGCATAACAACAGGTTCATTGTTGTATTCACCAAGATAAAGCGCTATATGACCAGGCACAAAAAGCATGGATCTAAACGGTTTTGCATTTTCTAAGATTTTTTTCTTTTTCTCATTTTTATTAAGAGATCTGATAGATACTTGGCAACCGTTTTTTGCCTGCTGTCCTGAATTTCTGTCCAAGAATATGCCAAAAGGCGCAAAGAAATCTCTTGTCAATGCAGAGCAGTCTCTAGTTTCGTAGCTCTCTCCCCATCCGTATGGCTCATTTTTAAATTGACTTGCAATTTTTGTGATATTTTCAGGGGTAAATTTGAGTGGCTTAGAAGATATAAGTCCCTTTTGGGTTGGGTTTAATTTGGTTAAAATTGCAAAACCGTTCTTGTCTTTTGTTGCAAAAAAGTATCCATCTTTATCGTATGGAAAAATTGTCCCCATTTTTACTAAGCTTATCGTGCGGTTGTCATTATGCAGTTTTAAATTATCTTTTATAGTTATAGCATAGTGTCCATTTTGAAATTGTTTTATAAAATTATCATCAACCATTGCAAGCTGTGATACTTTTATCCAGCCAAAAGCGTATGCACCTTGTACAAATGCCCATTTGCCGTCTTTTGAGTAGTGGGAGATAAGTAACGGCATATTTGGTGGATATGCGCTATTTTGATTATAATCGAAAGGAAAACCTTCGCCGACCTGATTTGGATTTCTGTAAAATGATTCATCTGTTGGAAGTGATTTTAGATCAACTCTTTTGATCGTTATTGCTTTTATTTTTACGGTATTGTAGCTTTGCATATTAGCATTATTTATCCACTCTTCGTAAATATAAGGGGATATTTGCAAAGCATTATCTCTAAAAATAGGTTTTTCTCTTACAAATCTTGTTTCCCATCCAAAGTCTTGAGGCGGGATCATAACTTCGCTTTTGCTCCATGGCGCAAAGTATTTTTTATTATACTCATCATCATATTTTTTTTGCTCTGCATAGCTAAAAGATTTTGCTTGATTGGCATAGTATGATAAGTCTTGCGGTATGTTTAAAAGATCGGCAAATTGGGCTTTTGGCATTTTGTCAATCTTACTATGTTTTCTCTCGCCAGGACTTAGATAATAGCCCGCATGAAGTATGGATATGTTAAGTAAAATAATAAAAAATAATTTTTTTGACATTCTAAATCCTGTTTTTTCTATTTTTTTATTATACTTTTGTTTGATTAATAGAGGATAAACGGTATTAGTATGTTATTCCCAAGCCGCTATTTTCAGATAGCTTTATTTGACTTTCATTAAATACCACACTACAGTTTTTTGGTTTATTTAACAGAAGAGATACGGCATCAAGGTCGATCATATTTATAGTGTTCGACACAGCGGAAACTACATGCAATGATGCGATTATGCCTATCGGGCCTTCGAGCATACAACCCATCATGCACTTTACATTATTATCTTGTGCCAATTTGGCAATTTTTAGTGCCTCGCTTATTCCGCCGCATTTTGCAAGTTTGATATTTAAAAAATCAGCAGACCCTGTTTCTAAAATATGTTTTGCTTGGGATAGGCTAAATACAGCTTCATCAGCAAGAATAGGCGTTTTGATCCTGTTTTTTATGTATCTTAATCCATCTATATCATCGGCAATTACCGGCTGTTCGAGGAGTTGTGGAAAGATACCGAGATTTTCTATAGTTTCCATTATCTCTACTGCCTCTTCTTTACTCCATCCCTGATTCGCATCAAGCCTAAGAAGAGTGTTTTTTGGTAATGCATTATATATTTCTATTACGCGTTCAATATCTTTTTTTGCATCATTGCCGAGTTTTATTTTGAGCATATCGTACCCAAGATTCACAGCATCCAAAGAGTCGCTGACCATTTTGTCTATGTCGTTTAAGCTTATAGTAATATCGGTTCTAAAAGTTGTTTCCACTCCTCCAAGCAGAGCGTACAAAGGCTTTTCGCGATATTTTGATATTAAATCATATATTGCTATCTCTAACGCTGATTTTGCAGTAGTATTGTGCAGTAATTTGGAGTGGATTATATTTATGATCTCATCAAAATCGGTATCAATATTTAAACCGATTAGAAACTCGGAGATGTATTTGATCGCTTCCGTCATGGTTCCTATTGTTTCACCGGTTATTACAGCAGTAGGAGCGCCTTCCCCATATCCAAAAAGACCATTTTCGCACTCTATGGTTACAACAATATCTTCTAAATTATATACTGTTCTAAGCGCGGTTTTAAATGGAGTTTTAAGCGGAGATTGGAATAGGGCAGTTTGAATTGATTTGATTCGCATTAAACTTCTTTTATCTGCTCTATTTGGGCAGCCAAAGACTTTATTTCTTTGGCTAACGCCGCTCTTTTTTCTTCTATAAGACCTTTTTCAAAATCATTTTGAGCATACTCAAGCGGCTCGGCAAGAGCCTTGTATTTTATCAATAATTTATTTTTTTTGCTTATTAGCTCATCTATGGGTTCAATAGTATTGATATCTTGCATCATTTTGATCGTATTTTCTGTCATTGTTGTAACTTCTTGTATCTATATTGCGCTCTCTTATTCTATCATTATTTTCATAATATACCTGCAACTAAAATATTTTTTAAATTTATTTTTTTCATCATAACGGCTTTATTGATCATGAGAGAATGATAAGCCAATAATGTGAACTCATCGTGTATTTAAAACTATTTAGCAATAATTTCTAAAATTTTTCCAATCATAAGACCGCCGCCGGTCCCCAAGATATACCCCATGAGTGCCATTAGAACGCCAATGGGGATTAGTGCTTTAGAATATGCGCTTGCCAGTATAGGCGCGGAGGCAACGCCGCCAATATTTGCCAGTGATGCTACGCCTATAGAAAAAAGATCAAGTTTAAAAATTTTTGCAAAAAATATCATCAAAGCAAGATGAATAAGTAAAACAGTAGCTCCGGCAATGATAAATGTCGGCGCTTGCGACATTTGACTAAAATCAGCCCTTGAGGCGATAAGCGCAACCAAGAGATAAAGCATCATCGAAGATATAATATTTGATCCGCCGATCTTGGATATCGGCGTCATCGCAGCTAGTATGCCAAAAGCAGTTGAGATTAACACAAGCCATGTGTAATGACTTAAGAATTTTGTTGTAGGCAAAAGTGAAGCCAGTATATCACTTCCTATATTTACAACAAAAGAGACACCGAGAAGCAACAGCATTGAAGCTGATGAAATATCTGATTTAGAGCTTGTTGATCCTATTTTTTTTGAAACCTCATCAATAATAGATGTATCGGAATTGCTCCATTTGTTAAATTTTGCTGCAAAGGGAACAAGAGTTAAAAGCAGCATTACCCATAGTGTGTAGTTGATAGAATCGGTTACAAGTATATTGCCCATCGTTTCATTTGGCGCATTTAATGCTCCTGCAACTGCCATCATATTGCCTGTTCCGCCTAACCATGAACCGCAAAGAGCGGCAAATCCCATCCATGCATCGCTTGAGAGAAAGTTGTGAAACAGACTAAAAGATATTATAAAACCAAACATAATTGAAATAGAAGCCAGCAAAAATGTAAATATCATTTTTTTACCCAGTTTACCTATAAGTCTTATATCTGCATCTAAAAGCATCAAAAATATCATAGATGGGAGTAGGGCATCCTTGAAAGCGTTATATGTATTTTCTATGCCTTCGTTTTTACTCCATAATCCCAAAGATGATAAAATCATCACAAGAGCATAGATTATGACTATGCTTGGAAGTATTTCAAAAATTTTATATGGGTATTTTTTTTCTATCCAAGCCGCAAGCCCGATTATTAATATAAGAATAGCAATATAATAGAAGCTGTTTTCTATCATTAAAACTCTTTATTTGATCAATTTTGCTTTTTCTCTGTTTTTGTGTGTTGCAAACCTTGTGCCTCTTTTGCCTTTAGTATGGCACTCTTCGCATATAGAGTATCTATATGAAAAGTCCAATATCTTGCCGCATCTGTGGCACTCTTTAACAAAATATCCATGTTTAAGAGAGTTTTCTATAAAGTTATTTAGTCTGACCCTGCTTTTGATAGCCATATCAGTATCTTCGAAAAATTGAGGAAATCTAAAAGATAACCAAAGATATAGCGAAATTTCTCTCACTCTATCCTCTGCATTTAACAGCATGTCATTCGTTTGGGCAAACTTTGGCAAGTCTTTAGGCGGATTGTAATTGACTTTTTTACCGGATTCTATCAATCTTATATATCTATGCAGGACAGATTCAATATAAGGAGAAGATAGGCTTGCAGGCGCGCAGGCAAAATAGTATTTTGTTTTCAGATCAAGTTTATATTCATCAACTATAGTTGCAATATCGATCATGCTGTCTATGTTTGCCGCCGTAAATGGACCTTCAAATTCCATATTGTCTGCAAAAAAGTCTAAAATATCAACCAAGTTATCCGTTTGAAGTATATCTCCTATTAGCATAACATGTTCAAAGCTTGCCATTACGCTAACAGGGAGTTCTATATCTTTTAGGGGTGCGTAAAAAGATTTTTTTATAGTCTCAAGCGTACCGCTGTCCAGCGCGCCAACATATCCTTTCTCCTCAAAACCGTATCTTCCGGCTCTCCCTGATATTTGAAGTATTTCAGATGTTTCAAGTTCTCTTCTGTGTACGCCGTCAAATTTATTGTCTTTTGCAAAAAGAATGGTTTTTATAGGAAGATTTAGACCCATCGCTATAGCGTCTGTCGCTACAAGAATTTCGCTTTCTCCCTCTCTAAATCTTCTTGCCTCTTCGCGTCTTACTTCCGGAGATAGATTGCCGTAAATTACCGATACCGTATATTTTGATGAGAGCTGTTGTTTTAGCGCCAATACATCTTTTCTTGAAAATGCTACTATGGCGCTTTGCTTTTCTATTTTATTTATAGAGGTAGGGTGAGGCAAGATCTCAAGTTCATTTTTTCTCTCAAAATGGACGATCTCAAGCTCTTCCTCAAGATAATTTGAGAGTTTTTCTATAGCTTTGATAGCATCAGATGAACCGGTAAGTATAATTGTACGCGCCGGCATACCAATAAGCGCATTTGCCCATGCCCAGCCTCTATCTCTATCATTTATCATTTGAATTTCGTCTATTACGCATACATCTATTGCAACTTGAGAGTTCATCATCTCTATCGTTGAACTTACATGCGTAGAGTCTTCTTTTATGATCTCCTCTTCACCTGTTATAAGGGATGCAGTAACGCCGAGTTTATTTAGATTTTCATAACCTTCTAAAGCAAGCAGCCTGAGAGGAGCAAGATATGTTCCGGTGGTTGCATTTGCCAAAATATTTAGTGCACTATGTGTTTTTCCGCTGTTTGTCGGACCGACATGAAAAATGATCTTTCGCTTTAGCGACCTAGCAAGAGGAAAAAGAAGCTTGAAATCCCTTATGCTTTTTGCCAAAAGTTGTTCTTGTTTATATTTTTCAAGATAAGGTTTTATATATTCAAGCCAATGATATATTACTTTTCTTCTGGTCTTTTCTTTTATTTTTAAGTTTCTTGAATTTTCAACCTGCGCAACAACAAAATCCATTACAAAGTCAGATATAAACTCATCTTGAATTTTAAGTCCCATAGCATATGAGCGCATCTCATCTTTGAGATCTTTTATTTGAATATTAAAATCTTCAATGAGTCTCTCTTTTAATGAATCAAACTCTTCTTGAATATAGAGTTCTTCTCCCTTTAAGATCATACTGTATATTAATTTTTTCGAGTATGTAACGGATATGTTGTATTTAAGATCACTTCCGCAATATGTATAGTGCGCCTCTTTTTCGATGATAAAATCATCGCTGCTCTGGGTAAGATAATACTTTTTGTTTATTTCATGCAAAATCTCTTCAATTTTATCTATAGAAATAGGGGAGTGCTCTATGGAACCGTCCGGAGGCATATTTTTTATAGATTCTACGATATCTTCAGTTTCCAAATAAGGATTTTTTTTATGCATTATGAGATGTAAGAAAGCATCGATCTCATCTTGTTTCGTTTTTATTATATTTTCTTTTTGAACTTTCAAATCGTCTATGGTAGAGCTTAGATTTTCTTCTGTTAGCTCAAAATCAATAGGTTTTGAGACACATGTCAATATCTTGCTAAATTCATTTTCTTTTATTTTAAAATGAAAACTATGATGAAACTCCATTTTTCCTATATTGTCAAAATGGACATTTAAAGTATCTTCTATTTTTTGCAGATATTTCTTTTGTCTGATATAAAAGATTTTATTTCGTATCTTCTCAGGCGTTATCTTGTGATTTGAAGTGTCTAAAAATGATTCTAAAACGCTGCATTCTTCTTCTTTGGTGTGTTCTATTGTGGAGAGAATATCGAGTATATTTGCAGTTTTTTGAGATATATTTGATTTTCCCATGTCCAAACTTGCGTCTTTTTTGTCAGTCAAGAAAGATACTATCGATGATCTTGACTTGAACTCTGCATTGCTCCAAATTCTCCTTAGATTTCTTATCATCTCCTCTTTGTCCATATGATGAGGGTTGATCTCAAATAAAAGCATCAGACCTTTTAGCTGATCTGTATTTAGCGATGTAACGCCTTCGTCAAAAGGCAAACCTCTAAAAAATGCTCGAATTTTATTGTTTAGTTTTATGTGTGAGCTTTTCTTCTTTTTTCCCATAAATAATTACTTCTTTTATATAATATATAAGTATAGCATAAAATATGGCGGAAGTTTTGGCATAGGAGTTAAAAATCAAATTGAACTTATTGTGTGTTGCACTTCAAATGTTAAAATTCAATATATTATCATATGGTTAACATAATATAAATTCTATAAAAATAATATCCCTACTCATATATTTTTGCAGCAAATATAATATTATTTAATTTCACAATACCCATGCTTTTCAAAAATATAATCAAATTTTATATATCAGCAATTAGGTAAAATTTAAAAGTGCGCTATATAGGCTTATATAAGGTATTGTATTAACAACTGTTCAGTTATGTATATATAAGATTATTACATTAATGAACAAGTGTTCTTATATGAAAATGATCATAAAGTTATTAAATTAACAAGTGTTCACTTATTTCTTGCACTTTATTATTGACAAATGAACAAATGTTAACTATAATAATATTAATACTTTACGGAGAAAAATATGGTTGATAAAACAAATGCTGTAAAGCCCCTATCTAGGGGCGATAGAACAAAAAATGCCATACTTGATGTATCACTTAAACTATTTGCTGTTAACGGCTACAAAGCCACTAGCGTAAGAGATATAGCAGGAGAGCTGGGAATAAAGCAAAGTGCGCTGTATAACCATTTTAAAAGCAAGGATGAGATACTCTCTGCGCTAATATCAGAGCTTACAAGTTCGGCTATTGCTGAGTTATTTTCAAATTTTAGCGCTCCTGATGCCTATAAACAGGGGAAAATGCTCCTTTTAAGTGTTGCTACTACATTTAAACTTATAAGCTTTGATAGTAAAAATGAAGCATTATTCAAGCTATTAATGCAGGAAATATTTAATAATATTAATATAAGAGAGATATATAATGAGTATTTTTATCAAGAAAATGTAAAAAAACTCTCTTCCTATCTCTTTTCTATGATGCAAGATGAGATGATCAAATCATCAGATCCTATACTTTTGTCAAATGAGTTTTTTGCGCCGCTATTTTTTTATCAAATGCAGATAACATTGCTTAAAATTGACAAAAAATCAACCTCTTTTATGGTATCATTGTTTGAAAAACATGTAGAATTTTTTTGGGATACTATCAAAATTGACAAAAAAGATACTTTATTTTAGGATTTTAAATGAAAATTAAACAAGATTTATTTGCTCACAAATCAAAAAACTGGGATATGAATAGCGTGAGAGTTAGAAATGCAAAAAAGGTAGCCGATATAATATTAAAAAATATATCTATGGATAAAGATATGATATTGGCAGACTTTGGCGCAGGAACCGGACTTTTAACCTACTTTATAGCTTCTAGAGTAGGTAAAATAGTAGCCATAGACAACTCGCGTTCGATGCTTGATGAGTTTATTGCCAAGCGAGATGAGTTTGCTTGTGTTACGGATGTGATACATGGCGATATAATGGATTGCAATGAAGAGATAAAGTATGACGGTATAGTTTCGTCTATGACCATGCATCATATTGAAAACATTAAAGAACTTTTTTTAAAATTATATAATATGATTAATATTGGCGGTTTTATCGCTATTGCTGATCTTGACATTGAAGATGGAAGTTTTCATAGTGATAATGAAGGTGTATTTCATTTTGGTTTTGATAGAAAGAAATTGGAGTCTATCGCAAAAGAAGTTGGTTTTAGCGATATAAGATTTGAAACGGCAAATATCATAGAAAAACCGCACGGTCAATTTTCAGTTTTTGCAATGACTGCTAGAAAATAATGCTTTATTTACTTTTCAAGCTCTTCTTTTGCAATTTTTTCTGCCATCTTGATGCTATCAAGCGCATTTAGCAATATCTGTTTTGCGCTTACTATCGGCTTCATGTGAAGATTTGTTATTTTTTTATCAAATTTGTCATTCATAACGCAGCTCATGGCTTCATTTTCGAGTTCTTGTAAAATTTCATTTATTTTTAATTCTATAAAATCTATATTCATTTTTTATGCCTTCGGTCTAAATATTTTGATATTTTTTTCATTTGCTTCTATATAGCTTCCGCCAATCAAGTCAATGCAGTATGGGATCGCCGGGAAAACAGCTTCAAGGCACTCTCTGATGGATTTTGGTTTGCCCGGCAGGTTAACTATGAGAGATTTATTGCAGATTCCTGCAGTCTGTCTTGATAAAATCGCAGTCGGTACATATTTTAAGCTAACTGCCCTCATCTGCTCCCCAAAGCCCGGAAGCAGTTTTTGGCATACAGCCTCTGTCGCTTCTGTCGTTACATCTCTTGGAGCCGGTCCTGTGCCGCCTGTGGTAACTATGAGGTCACACTGCGCATTTGCTAACTCTAAAAGAGTTGATTCTATTAGACTCTGCTCATCAGCTATGCATCTATACTCATAAATAGACTCATTTAGTATATATTCTCCCAAAACTTCCATGATAGCTTTTCCTGAAATATCTTCATAAATACCTTGACTTGCTCTATCGCTGATAGTGACAACGCCTATTTTGATTGTTTGCATTTTTTTAAATCCTTTATATTTTTACAAGTATCTTATCTAGTAGAGTTGTACTAAGAATTCTCTTTAAAAAACCTAATATATAAGTAGCTTTGGTTATATAGTATCTTGGTTTTGGTTTTTTTGAAACAATTATTTTATGTACGATTTTGGCAACAGACAGGGCATCTTCGTTGAAAGGCACCTTTTTACCGTCGCCTTTGATGCTTTTTTGATAAATATCTTTAAACCTTGAGTTTTCTATATCTATGTTTTTTTGTAGTTTTATAATAGCATTTTTTCTAAAATCACTCGTAATAGGACCGGTATTGAGTGTTACTACATGTATATTCGTTTCTTTTAATTCGAGCCTCAAAGTATCGCTTAAGCCTTCAACAGCATATTTACTTGCATTATATGCTCCTCTGCCAGAAAGAGAAATTAATCCCAAAACAGAGCTGTGCTGTATTATGGTTCCATATCCTTGTTTTTTAAAGATTTTTAAGATCTCGACCGTGCATTCGTGGAGTCCAAAAACATTTGTTTCAAATTGTTCTTTGAGCGCACATATCGGTAAATCCTCGATAGCGCCTGGCTGTCCATATCCTGCGTTATTAAACCAAACATCTATTTTCCCATACTTGTTTGTAACTTCTTCAATGGCATTTTTTATATCCAAACTGTTTGTAACATCGAGTTTATAGGCATCAAATCCTAAATTTTTCAATTTCTCGACATCTTCTGTTTTTCTTGCGGTTGCGCAAACTATCATATCTTTTTCTTTTAGATACAGCGCACTTTGCAGCCCTATTCCGCTGCTGCATCCTGTTATTATAACTACTTTATTGTTCATTTTTATTCCATATATATAAAATTAGAAGCGCTGTAATACCGCTCTGCTAACCGGAGAGATTGCCCAAAAATCCATTGGACAATGAATACAAGTAATAAAGATAGTTCAATATAGTACAATCTTTTAAACATTTAGTAAATGTCCTGTTTGCTTAATAAGGTAAGTTGTAGCAAGTTTTGAAAAAAAATCATTTGCAGCTTTTGAATTTATGATCTTATCTTTTTCTCCCAAAAATACTTCGACTACAATATTTTTATCTATAATTTTTTTTATATCCTGCTCTATCCATTCAAATTCAAGCAGATCATTTAACTCATTTTGTGTTGTTTTGGATATATATTTGTTTTCTATCTTGATATCGCTTGGATAACAAGTATTGCTTAAAAAGTTTTCCAGATATGCATTTTTGTCCAATTTATAATAATGTATTTGCGCTCTTTTAAAACCCATTGATTTGTCGTTGAAAAATGCCGGTGACAAAAGAATAAGCCTATCTACCCTGCTTGTTGTTTCAAGTGTGTACTTTAAGGCTTTTTGAGCCCCATAACTAAAACCTCCAACCGCATATTGACTATCTGTTAAATAATCGCTAAAAAGTTCTTGTTCATTTTTGAAACCAAAACCGCTAAAAAATTTCACGAAGCATCTCTCTAACTTCTTCTTGCGTAATAAATTCATTTTCTAGTATATGCTCAGTAATTGTATTTAGCACAGAATCTAATTTTTCCAAAACAACCGTACTTTCTTTTTTGGCAGTTTGGAGGATTTGCTCTGAAGATTCTATTTTTGTATCATTTTTGAGAATAAGATCAAAGTCATTAACGATCTTATCGGCTAGATCTTTACTAAGCTCTATATCTTTAAGACTATTTGAATATATGTTTTTGTATTTTAAATTTGTTGCAATGGATCCGGCAAGATAAACTTTTATCTTATTTATCATACTGTTTTTTGATGTGAGGTTATGATCTAGGACTTCAAAGTTTTGTATTGCAATGCCGATTTTGCTAAAACTTATATCGTACCAAGTTGCAAGCAATGCTTTAGCGGCTTGATATGTTGCTTGTATGTTTCTTTCTTCATCGTCATAAGTTAGAAATCTTGATTTTCCTGTTATTACTTTGTCTTTTACTGCTTCAAAATCGCTTGCATCAATATATCTTTTATTGTGTCTAACCGCATAAAGAGCTGCCTCATTTACCCATGTAGAAAGCGATGCAAAGTTAAATCCTATACTCATTTTTGCAAGCTCTCTTACATCTACTGTATGGGATTTTTTAGATAGATAAAGCTCAAGTGTTTTTATTCGTTCATCAATGCTTGGCAAAGATAAGAATATTCTTCTGTCAAATCTACCGGCTCTTAAAAGCGCATCATCAAGCACATCTATTTTGTTTGTAGCTGCTATTACTATAACACCTGAGCTGTCTTCGAAGCCATCCATTTCCGTAAGAAGCTGATTGAGCGTTGCCTCTCTTTCATCGCTCTGTTTGGCTCCCCTGCTTTTGCCGATAGCATCAATTTCATCAATAAATATGATACTTGGCGCATTCTTTTTTGCTATTTGGAATAATGATGAGACTCTTTTTGCACCCATTCCGACATATATATTTACAAAGGTTGCCCCACTTTGATAGAAAAACGGTACATCGGCTTCCCCTGCAACTGCTTTGGCTATTAGCGTTTTACCAACCCCCGGAGGACCCACTAAAAGTACACCTTTTGGCAGTCTTATGTCGAAACTTTTATATTTTTTTGGATTTTTTAAAAAATCTATGATCTCTTCGAGTTCTTCTTTTACATCATTGATGCCTGCAACATCTTTAAATCTGATATTAGTTTTTATGGGATATATGTATTCATTCTTTTCCTCGGCTTCGCCGCTTTTAAAAGCATTTTTGCCGGTTTTAAATATATCAACAGCCTTTTTTTTACCAAAAGTATAAAAAAGTGCAAAACCGATCATCAAAAATAAAAGAATACTCCAGTTTAAACTAAAGCTTTCATCATCTTTTATTTCAACGGGATATTTGTCAAAAAAGTCTTTATAATCAATTGCATCTTTATAGATCCTATAGGATTTATTCTTTGTATTCAGATATAGATAATTACCGTCTATGATAACCTTTGTTATGGTTCCATTTTGATCAAGCCTTTTTGCTTCTCCCCTTGTTATGGTTGTATTGTTGTTTTTAAATATCCCGATAATTATTATAATTATCAAAACACCAAACAATAATGCGATCGTTTTTAATCTTTTAGCATCCATATTCAAAAAAGTTCTTATCATCTTTTACCTCTGCCTCTTTTACTATTATCCAGTTATTTGATAGATCAACTTCACTTTTAACTTCAAGTAAATTGTAAAATTGGTCATATCCTTTATAAATACCGTTATTTTTTGTTGATTCAACCAAAACCTCGAGATTTGACCGGTTGTTTTTTCTAAATATTTGATTTTTTTCTTTTATACATTTTGTAAGTTCGCTAAGTCTTGCTTTAGCTATATCCCCTTTAACGATATCTGTCATACCTGCCGATGCAGTTCCGTCTCGTTTTGAGTATGTAAAAGCATGAATATGCGTTAAAGGCAATGCTTGAACCCTTTTGATGGCATTTTGCCATATCTGCTCAGTTTCTCCCGGATGCCCGACAATAAAATCAGTCCCTAACGCATAACCTTTTTGACTTATATAGTTTAAAAGCTTTTCATCTTCCAAAAATTTATTTCTTCTATTCATTAAAGCAAGCATCTTGTCATCTGTGTGCTGGAGCGCAATATGAAGATGTTTTGCCATCCATGGCTCGTTTAGCAGCTCCTTGAACTCATCGTCTATCTGTATAGGCTCAAGGCTTCCTATTCTGATCCTTCTTACACCTCTTATGTAAGAGATTTGTTTTAGAAGTTTTGCTAAAGTAGTATTTTTATCTTTTCCAAAACTGCCGACATTTGTTCCTGTCAATATAAATTCACCAAATCCGTTTGATGACAAAAGTGATATCTGCTCCAATATGGTTTCTGTTTCATGAGATCTTGCATTTCCTCTAACAGATGGGATAATACAGTACGAACATCGAAAATCACACCCCTCTTGTATTTTGATAAATGCTCTGCTTTTTCCGATAAAATCTCCGACAACCGTAGAATCAATATGATCCAGATCCCCTATTTCATAAAAGGGATCCTCTTTTTGCAAGAGAGTATCTATGTTTGATTTTTCTGAATGCCCCATAACGCCAAATACGGCTTTTTCGTTAAAAAGTGTATTGCCTTTTGAATGCGCCCCACATCCTGTCAGGATTATTTTTGCATTTGGATTTTTTCTTTTTACAGATGATATATAGCTTCTAACAGAACTGTCTGCGCCGTTTGTTACCGTGCAGGAGTTTACGACTATAATGTCACTTAAGCTCTCATTGTCTTCTATGGTAAAATTTTTTAGTTTTGATAACATTACCTGCGTATCAAATTGATTTGTCCTGCATCCGAATGTTTTGAAATATACTTTTTTCATTTTGTGTCTTCTGTGAAATTCTCAAAAGTTTGTTTCTGTTTGTCTTCCCATATACTTATAGCTTGTGTCGGATATGCTAAACTTATATCATCTTCTTTTTTTATTGCATTTATTATAGCGGCTGATATGGTACTGCGAAGCGAAAGCGTTGCATAACTGTTTGTTAGATACCATACGCTTATCTTTATGCCGTATGGGGTGATGAGCGTAAATATCCTAGGCTCGACTTTTATATGTTTTAAATGATATTTTCTTCTTAATTTATTTAAAGTATATCTTGTATTGTCGGCAAAATTTTTAGAGTATTTGACCGCTATATCTTTTGTTATAGCAGCGGCTTTACTTATATTTGAATCAAATGTTATGATATAGTCTATACCGTCCCATACAGTATCCAGCCCGTCATGAGAATAGTTGGCTATCATATTTGTAAAAACATAGTTATTTGGGATATAAATAACCCTGCCCGCTCTCCTGTTTCGCTCAAATGTAGTAAGAGTAACATCTTCGAGTATTGTAATTTTTAGCAAAGAAATATCTATGACATCGCCTAGATATTCGCTTCCGTCTTTAACAAATCTTATTCTATCGCCGACATGTATACTGTTGCCGAAAAATATAACAAACCAGCCGATGATACTCATAAACCACTCTTTAAGCGCAATAGCGATACCCGCTGAAGCAAATCCCAAGATGGTTACAAGATAACCCACATTTTCTATATAAGCAAACAGTATTAAAAGAACAGTAAAAATTATAAATGTGGTATTTAATGCTTTATTGACAACATAAAGCTTCTCGACTTCTTTGAGATACTTTCTTGCTAAATATTTTGATAACAATAAAAGTGAGAAAAATATACCTACGATGATTCCGACAATTCCAAGCTTCTTGCTCTCTTTTGCTATATTGTCATTTAAGTTTGATTTTATCTCGTATATTTTTTTGTCATAAATATTTTTAGTAGTTTCGGCTATCTCTCTTAAAGGTTTAAATATTTTTATAAGTTTGATAGTTTTTTCTAATTCTTGATAATTTTCCTTGTTGTTCTTAGAAGTTTTGATCAAATCTTCCAACATAGTTTTTTTTGTTTCCAGATCATTGATGAGATCACTAAGAGAGTCAAATCTATCGTGAAACTCTTTTTGATCAATTTTTAGTTTTTCTTGATACGACAATGCGTAAAATATCCCCAATGGATTTGTTATTTCAGGCTGAGTATCTATCTTGTTTGGGGAAAGCATTTTTTTGAACGGTTCATTGTCATATTTGCCAAGAAGCAATAGTTTGTTATTTATACCGCTAAGTTCATCTTTGAGCGCTTGAAGTTTATTTTTTTGCTCATTACTTAAGCTTGATTTTTTTTCCAGTCTTCTTATTTTATATTCTATATCATTTTTTTTACTATTTAGAGTTTGATAATTGTTGTAATTTTCATAAGTTATGATCCAGCTGTTATCATTAATATTTTCGTCTAGATTTGATATTTCACTTTTAATATCCACATTTAAAGCAGTATCTTTTTTACTTGTATTTATGTCAGCATACACAATATTGACAAAAAGTAGAAGTATTGCGGCAAATGCAGATAAAGTTTTTTTTATCATCAATTATCTCCAAATTTTTTGAGAACTTTTTTTACAATTTTTTCTGAAATTTGAGAAGAAATAATATGATCTCCGATATGTTTTGGAAGTATGAATTTTATTTTGCTATTAGAGCTTTTTTTGTCCAAAAAGAAATGCTCGTAAAAGTCATCTATATTTTTGATTTTATACTCGGTCGGCAAATTATATTTTTTTAAAAGTTCTTTTACCCTATTTGCTTCACTTACTGCCATAAAGCCTAATTCGCAAGCAAGTTCATTTGCCATCACCATACCTATTGCTACAGCCTCACCGTGTAAAAACTTACTGTAGTCTGTTTCATTTTCTATGACATGGCCAAATGTATGTCCGTAGTTAAGAGCAGCTCTTATGCCTGCTTCTTTCTCATCTTTGCCTACTATCTCAGCTTTTAATTTGACGCATTTTGCTATTGTTTTTTTAAGTGCATCATCATTTGCCAAATCGGCATTTTCTAAAAATTCAAAAAACTCTTTATCAAAAGTAACTGCCATTTTTACTATTTCAGCAAAACCTGCTCCAAATTCTCTTTTTGGTAAAGTTTTCAAAAAAGAGATATCTATGTAAACTAATTTTGGCTGGTGAAAAGCGCCGATAAGATTTTTCCCAAATTTGTTGTTTATCCCTGTTTTGCCGCCAACGCTTGCATCTACTTGAGCAAGAAGGGTTGTAGGTATCTGCATAAAATCAATACCTCTTTGGTAGATGCTTGCAGCAAAACCTGTCATATCCCCTACTACGCCTCCTCCAAAAGCTATAAGAATCGATTTTCTGTCTAATTTGTATTCAAACATTTTGTCCAAAATGTATTCTAATGTTTTAATATTTTTATACTCTTCACCATCGGGTATAATGATAATATTTAGTGATTTTGCAGTAATTTTTTCAAGCAGAGTTTTTAGATGCAGGTTTGCAATAGTGGTATTTGTTACAATTGCAACTTTCGTATCGAAGCTATGAATATCCAAATCATCAATTATTATTTTATATGAGTCGTCGCACTCTTTTTTTAGAATTACCGGGATAGTCATTATGGGCAAACCTTTTGTAAAGTTTTAATAGATATATTTTATCTTAATTTATTTAATAAAATCAATTTTTAGTTTTCACTATTTTCAAAAGGTATCAACATTTGAGGATTTGTACTTTTTGAGATATAAATAGTTTTAATAAAATCTTTAAATCTTTTAAATAAATTTGTGTTTTTCTTTTTGAATGCGCTTATATTTAAAGTGTTTTTCATTTGAAGCTGTTCTCTGTATGGGTTGGCAATATTCTGTTCAACCAAAAAGTTTACATTGAAAAGATTTGCTATTGTTTCATAATGTTCTATGGTCATTTTTCTATCTTCAAAATCTCCGTTCGGATCAAAATCGCAAAGTTTTAGAGGCAGTTTAAATGTTTCACAGAAATCAAATGCTATCGTTGATATCGACTCCATAGCCTCATCGTCATTCATAATTATAGATACATTTTTGATCTGCTCTATCCGAGTTTGTCCTAAAATGTAAACAATTTTTTTAAAATTATAAAACATTGACATTCTATGTTTAGAATAAAAAGTCCGGTTGCTGCAGATTACAAGACCTATATCATATTGGGTGATATTGTACTCTATGGTATCCTCTATACCCGTCAGATCAAAGGTAATATCTACTTTTATCTCATTTGTAGCTATCTCTTTTATTTTTTCTATAATATTTTTATTTGAAGGATATATCACATTTATGAACAGCTTAGAGTTATCGTTTATCATTTTGCTGATTGTGATGGCTTGTTCTATGTAATTTAACGCATTTTTTTTATCAAATCTTAAATCCAGCAATAGATAAATATTTTTTCCAAAAGGCTCCGGAAACAATCCCCTTCTTTTGTTGACTATCCTGTATATGTTCTCTAAAACGGACGGCTTTCCGATTGCAAGGATAGTATCGTTTGGCTTTATCATAGTGGCGCTATTTGACATTATCATTTTGTCGTTTCTGTATAGAGCGACTATCTTCCATTTTTGCTGCAAAATAGAGCCTATATGCCTGTATGCATAGCTACTTCCAAAAGGTATATGTATCTCCATGATCTCACCTTCCCTGAGACCTATATTGTTTGCAACAAGAGGGACATTAGGGAGTTTTTCATATAAATGGCTGGATATCAAGTCATTAATATTAATTAATGTTACATTGTTTGGGTATTTTATGTTTTGTTCATTTTCCCAGTGATTAGCTAAAATAACTCTTATTTTATTATCTATTTTATTTATGTTTTGCAAAATATATTTCAAATCATCATAATTTTCAATTATAATAAAAATGTGAGAGTATATTTTTTGACCGAGTAATTTTTGGATTTTGCTTTCGCTGGTAGCATCAACCTTGGAAAAGACAATATTCTTATTTAGTTTGATATCTTTTAGATTTATGGAAGTAGATATTATATTGTAGCGATTGCCGACAACTTTTTTTTTGTTTAACCACAAAATAAAATGCTTTGCAATCTCTCCTTCGGCTATGATCAATATATCTTTCATTAAACTCTCTATATATAATTGGTAAAATAACGCAATTAATTTTGAGGATATTATACCACAATGCAATTTTTTATAGATAAAACAGACGGTAAAGCAAGAGCTTGTACTATCAAAACTGCTCACTCAACCATACAAACGCCGGTATTTATGCCTGTCGGCACAGTGGGTGCGGTTAAAGCGCTTGATGCCACTGATCTTGATACATTTTTAGATCCGCAAATTATTTTAGGCAATACATATCATTTGTATCTCAGACCAAATGATGAAGTTGTTAAAACTATGGGCGGATTGCACGGATTTACCGGTTTTAAAAAAAGCTTTCTTACAGATAGCGGCGGATTTCAAGCTTTTTCACTCTCGGATAATGTCAAAATTGATGAAAACGGAATCACATTTAGAAGTCATATAGATGGCAGTAAGCACTACTTTACGCCTCAAAAGGTCATCGATATACAAAATAATCTAAATAGCGATATCATGATGATACTTGACGACCTTGTTGCTCTGCCCGCTACGCATGAACGCATTAAAGCCAGCATAGAACGCACGACCAAATGGGCGCAGGAATCTATCGATTATCATAGAGCCAATCAGCAAAAAGGCATTGGTGTAGATCAAAACATATTTGCAATCATCCAAGGCGGTACAGATAAAGCATTTAGAGAAAAATCGGCAACGGAACTTTGCGCTATGGATTTTGACGGTTTTGCTATCGGTGGGCTTAGTGTAGGAGAGGTTAATACCGAAATGTATGATACAGTGGAGTGGACCACACAGTTTATGCCCGAAGATAAACCGCGCTATCTCATGGGTGTCGGAACTCCTGAAGATCTAGTGAAAAATGTAGAGCGAGGCGTGGATATGTTTGACTGCGTTATGCCGACAAGAAATGCAAGAAACGGTACGCTTTTTACATCATTCGGAAAGGTTACGATCAAAGCAAAACAATACGAAACAGATCCGCTTCCAATAGACCCTGAGTGTAATTGTATGGTTTGTCAAAATTACTCCAGAGCTTACCTCAGACACCTATTTCGTTCTCGAGAAATAACTTATTTTAGACTTGCAACTATCCATAATCTATATTATTATTTAGATCTAATGAAACAGATGAGAGAAGCAATATTAGAAAATCGTTTTGATGAGTTTAGAATTGAGTTTTATGCAAAAAGAGAAAAAACTAATATATAGTTTTTATTAATGACGACTTTTTTTGACAACGAGCCAAAATGGTAAAGCCCAAAATTTTCTACTTTGTCGATGATCATTTTATTTCCTATGCGGCACTTTTGCGCTTGGAGTCAGCGGTGATGTGTCTTCTAGGTGAGCATCTTGATCATCAAAAAATATATCCGCTCCAAATGCCGCTATAACTTCATGCTTGCGTACACCGCCTTGAAAAAATGCTTCATCTACTCTCACTCCCCAGGCATCAAGCGTACGCAAAACTCTCTCGTAAGTAGTAAAATTGCGTGCAGTAACAAGAGCGGTGCGTATTGGAGACTGTTCCATGCTAAATCTATCTTGGATACTTGATATTACTTTTAAAAATTTAAAGAATGGTCCTTTGCTTAGGGGATTTTTAGCATTTGCTCTCTCATGCTCCAAAAATGCGTCCAGTCCCTTTTCTTGATATATCTTTTCGCTCTCATCACCAAAAAGAACGGCATCACCGTCAAATGCTATGCGGACTATATCTGAATCATCTCTATTTTGATTTGAAAAAGGCAGTATTGTTGCAGCTGCCACTCCTGCATTGATGGCATCTTGAACATCTTCACTGTTTGCTGATAAGAAAAGGTCAACTTTAAAAGCTTCAAGATATCTAGCCACAGGCGTACCGGCCGTCCATCCGGTGCGTTCTATATTTATCCCGTAATGCTCTAAGCTCCGCCCTATTCTAAGTCCGGTAGCTGCATTGTTTCTCGAAAGAATTATAACCTCTATGAGCTTGTCGTCAAACTTTTTGTTGATAGACAGGAAATTTTTTACAAATCTATATGCAGTACCAAGTTCGAGAGGTTTGTCCTCGTGTTTTAACTGATAGTCATAGTAAGCCTGCAAGCCATTCTCCTCAAAGATTTTATTTTCGATTTCCAAATCAAACAAAGCTCTTGAAGATATAGCGATTACTAGTTTATCTTTTAGTTCGTATGCCAAAACTACTCTCTTTTTATGTAGATTATATCATATTTCAAATATAATGCCTTACAAATTTAAGGATTTATTATATGAAATTAGAAGAATTGAAAGCCCGTGAAATTATCATTTCTGTTCTAGGTGAAAGAGGAACACTAAAGAGCGAAGATGAGCTTTCACAAATACTAAAAAAAAGACTTACTAAAAAAGAGAGATTTGCATTGAATGCAAAAGTAACAAATGCAGATATGCAAAATACTCTTGAAGCGTTAAATGCGGATGTGGATAGATATGAGGCTATCATTGCAGGAGCAGTGAAAAAAATGAAAAATGAGAGTGTTCATAAAGAGTTTTATAATTTAATATAATGCATTAATCCCCGTATTATACACGGGGATAAGAAAATCGCGATAATATATTAACTAATATTTACAACTATTTCTCCATTTTTTGCATCAAATTCTACTTTACTTCCCTCACTTATTTTCTCTTCGAGTATAAGCTCGGCTAGTTTATCTTCAACAATCTCATAAAGAGCTCGTTTAAGCGGTCTAGCGCCATATACAGGATCAAATCCAGCCTCTGCTACAAAAGCTTTTGCTTTATCGGTAAGAGCGATCTCTATCTCTTTTGCTTGAAGTTTTTTGCGGATACCGTCAAACAGTATATCGACAATTCCGGTAATCGCTTCAAGACCAAGAGGATTAAATATCACTATATCATCAAGTCTGTTTAAAAACTCGGGTTTGAAATAGTTTTTGAGCTCCTTATTAACTGCGCTTTCTCTTTCTTCCCTATCGGTTATAGTCATAATCTTATCACTAGCGATATTTGATGTCATGATGATAATAGTATTTTTAAAATCAACCGTTACACCCTTGTTATCAGTGAGTCTTCCATCATCAAGCACTTGCAAAAGTGTGTTGAACACATCAGGATGGGCTTTTTCTATCTCATCAAAAAGCACGACGCTATATGGTTTTCTTCTAACGGCTTCTGTGAGCTGTCCGCCCTCTTCGTATCCAACATACCCAGGAGGCGCGCCGACAAGTCTGCTTGCCGCATGTTTTTCCATATATTCACTCATATCAATTCTAATAAGTGATTTTTCACTATCAAATAGAAATTTTGCAAGCGTTTTTGCTACTTGAGTTTTACCAACGCCGGTAGGACCAAGGAACATAAAGCTTCCTATCGGACGATTTGTGTCTGACAAGCCTGCTTTGTTTCTCTTGATTGCTCTGGCAACCGCTTTTAAGGCTTCTTCTTGACCGACAACTTCCTCTTTAAGCACATCTTCTATGTGGAGAATTTTCTCTTTTTCGCTTTGAAGCATTTTATTTACAGGTATGCCTGTCCAGCGGCTTATGATACTTGCTATCATCTCTTCATCAACAGAATTTTTGAGCAGCGTGCCCTCTGCCTTCATTTTCTCCCATCTTTTTTCAAGTTCTTCAAGCTTTTGTTTTGCTGCAGGAATTTGACCGTATTCTATTTCTGCCGCTTTAGCAAAATCACCTTCTCTTTTTACGGTATCTGCTTTTGTTTTTAGAGAATCAATCTGGGTTTTGACTTTGGAAATATCATTGAAAACATTTTTTTCTAACTCAAATTGATTTTGAAGCCCTACCCTTTTTTCTTCCAAGTCGGCTATCTCTTTTTCTATCTCATCAAGCCTTTTTTTGTTTTTGTCGCCTTCCTCCATCTTGAGAGCTTCTTTTTCTACTTGCAATGTTGAAAGTTCTCTTTTTGTTTTTGCCAGCTCGTTTGGCTCACTTTCTATTTGCATTTTTAGTTCAGCCGCCGCTTCATCTATAAGGTCTATCGCTTTGTCCGGCAAAAATCTGTCTGTGATATATCTATCGCTTAGTTTTGCAGCTGCTATGAGGGCCGAATCCATGATGTTCACATTGTGATGTGTTTCAAGTCTCTCTTTTATACCTCTGAGTATTTGAAGCGCTTGATTAATGCTCGGCTCATCGACTTTTACCGGTTGAAAACGGCGTTGAAGAGCCATATCTTTTTCAAAATATTTTCTATACTCTTTGAGTGTAGTCGCTCCGATAGTATGAAGTTCACCGCGTGCAAGAGCAGGTTTTAGGATATTTGCAGCATCCATACTGCCTTCGCTTGCTCCTGCTCCGACAATAGTATGAATCTCATCGATAAATAGGATAATATTGCCGGCTTTCTTGACTTCATCAACTACAGCTTTTAGTCTATCTTCAAATTCACCGCGATATTTCGCGCCCGCTATAAGACGACTCATATCAAGGCTTATCACTCTCATTTTTTGAAGGCTCAAAGGAACTTCTTTGTTTACTATTCTTTGAGCTAAACCCTCTACAATAGCAGTTTTACCGGTACCCGGCTCTCCTAAAAGTATAGGATTGTTTTTGGTTTTACGGATCAAGATCTGCATAGTTCTTTGGATCTCTTCATCTCTGCCGATAACCGGATCAAGTTTGCCGTCAATTGCTTTTTGGTTTAGATCGTCACCGTATTGCGCAAGAGCTTCAAGCGTTTCATCTGCACTTTTAGAATCTATGTTTTTTCCGCCCCTAATGCTCTCTAAAGTTTTTTTGAATTCCATTTTATCGACATATTTGCCTATAATGGTTTTCATAAAGCTTTCATCTATGTTTGCAAGCAGATAAGTGTCAACCGCCAAGAATTTATCCCCGCTAGCACTCATTAACCCCTCGCCTTTTTGTAAAGACGAAATAAATTGTTGTGATAACCTGATATTCTCTTTTACTAGATTTGATACTGTTGGCAGTTTCGCAGCTTCGCTCTTTATCTCAAGTTCAAGCGCGGCTTTATCAATATTAAGCTTATTTAACGCTTGATTGAGTATGGAATTGGTATTTGTTATTAGTGCCCACAGTAAATGTATTGGCATAATCTCTTGGTTTTTATTGTGAAGAGCCAATGATACCGCAGAGTCCAAACTCTCTGTCATTTGGTTGGTTAATTTTTCTAAAATACTCATAAAAATCCTTTGGGTTTAAATCTAAAATTATTATATAACATTTAGTCAAGTCTTGTCAATTTTCCTAAAAAAAATTAAATCTTGTAAAAATAACCATATATGATATAATACTATAAAAAAAAGAGAAATATTGCATTTTGACGAATTAAATATCAGAGATGATCTGAAAGCTACAATTAAAAACCTTGGGCTTAACACGCTTACCCCGGTCCAAAAAGAGGCAATTCCTGCGATTATGAATGGCAAAGATGTTATAGTGCAAGCTAAGACAGGTTCGGGAAAAACTATATCTTTTGTACTGCCTGTTATACAAAAACTTGAGTCAAAAAATAAAAATCTGAAAGTTCTTGTCATTGCTCCAACCAGAGAATTATGCGAACAGATAGCAACTGTTTTTAGAGGAGTTGGGGCATGTTTACAAAAATCTAAAGATAGTTACGCTTTATGACGGCGTAAGCCTTAGAGCGCAAGCAACAAATATGCTTAGAGGCGCAGATATCGTTATAGGAACAGCCGGCAGATTGAACGATCATCTCTTCAGTAAAACATTAGTTTTGGATACAATAGAAACTTTAATTTTGGACGAAGCGGATAGAATGCTTGATATGGGCTTTTTTGACGATATAATGAAAGTTATAGATCACATCAAAAAGAAACCGCAAACCATGTTATTTTCAGCCACTTATCCTGAAAATATTAAAAAACTCTCATCAAAGATAATGAAAAATCCTATGATGATCAATATACATACAGATACTGTTATCAATATAGAAGAGTATCTATATAAAGTAAAAGATAAATATCAAGCTTTGCTTCCTATTTTACAAACCTATAAACCGACATCAACCATTATATTTTGCAATACAAAAGCAGAAGCAAACAGTCTGTTTGATTTTTTAGATGATCTTCATTTTGATATCGCTTTGTTGCATGGCGATTTTGAACAAAGAGATAGAGATGAGGCGCTTATGTTGTTTAAAAATGGCTCACTCCCTTTGTTCATAGCAACAGATGTGGCTTCCCGTGGTCTTGATATAGACGATGTGGAGCTTGTAGTAAATTTTGATATTCCATTTAAAAGTGAAACATATACGCATCGCATAGGAAGAACGGCGAGAGCAGGTAAAGAAGGTATCGCCGTTTCGCTTTTTACAAGCAGGGAAGAAAGAGTTGCTACAGAAATTTTGCCGAATCTTGTCTCTCTGAATATTGATGCTTTATCGGTAAATAAAAAATTTGAAATAAAAGGAGCCTTTAGAACACTTTGTATATTTGGAGGAAAAAGACAAGCTTAGAAAGGGCGATATACTCAGAACATTATGTAAAGAATTGGAATTTGATGCTAAGGATATCGGCGATATTACCATAACAGATAAAGTTCCTATGTAGCCATAAGCAAAAAAAAGAATTGGTTCAGATTTACTGAAACTTCAAAAGATTAAGATAAAAAATCGAAATTTTAGAGCGAAGTTTATCCATTAATCTTTCATTAATATTAAAGATGTAGTATATCAAAAGCATATTTTTAGAGCTTTTTAAATAAAATAATATTCTTAAAGAATACCAAAAGGTAATTATCAGCATGATAAATAAAACAAAACCATTTCTTCTTTCATCTATTGCAGTTGCGATCGGCAGTTATTATATCGGACTGAACGCCAATGCCCAGCCGCCAGTTGCCACGCAGCCACAGCCAAATCAGACTATTTCGAAAGAAAAACTTGAAGCCTATATAAAATTTACAAAAATTTTAAATATTATCGAGCATGAATATGTTGATGAGACAAATACAACGGCGCTTGTCAATAAAGCTCTCAAAGGTCTTATGAGTAATCTTGACGCGCATTCATCTTATATGGATAAAAAAGAATATAAAGACTTAAATATCCATACAAAAGGCGAGTTCGGCGGTCTTGGAATATCTGTCGGCATGAAAGACGGCGCGCTTACGGTTATTGCTCCTATTAAAGATACTCCGGCATACAAAGCAGGTATCCAAGCAGGCGATGTTATCATAAAACTTGACAATAGAGCAACTATGGGTATGAATATCGATGAAGCTGTTAGTATCATGAGAGGAAAACCGGGAAGCAGTATATTGCTTACGATCGTTAGAAAGAATGAACAAAAGCCTCGTGAGATAAAAATAAGCCGTGCAATAATAAAGGTGCAATCTGTTTATGCAAAAATTATAGACGGAGACTTGCTTTATATCCAAGTTACATCATTTGATCAAAATGTCGTAAAAGAAGTTAAAAAAGCTCTTGCAAAATATTCAAAAGCAAAAGGTATAGTTTTGGATCTTAGAAACAATCCCGGCGGGCTATTAAATCAAGCCGTTGGTTTGACAGATCTATTTGTAGATAAAGGCGTGATCGTTTCACAAAAAGGAAGAACTAAAGCTGAAAATATAACATTTAAAGCAAAAGCAGATAAAGATGATGTAAAAATTCCTATGGTTGTTTTGGTTGATGGCGGAAGCGCAAGCGCAAGCGAGATAGTCAGTGGAGCATTACAAGATCTAAAACGCGCTGTAGTTGTTGGTGAAAAAACATTTGGAAAAGGAAGCGTGCAGGCGGTTATTCCTATAGGAAAAGAAGAGGGACTTAGACTAACCGTTGCCAGATATTATCTTCCAAGCGGAAGATCCATACAGGCAAAAGGAGTAGATCCTGATGTTGTTGTGCACCCTGGTTCTATAACAAATGAAATGTCAAGCAATGGGCTTATCAAAGAGAGCGAACTTGATAAACATTTGAAAAACAGCGATTCAAACAATACTCCAAAAGTCATACAAAATGAACTTATTGGAAAAGGAAGCAGTATTAGCGAATCAGATATAAACAAAGATTCACAGTTAAAAAGCGCCATCGATATATTAAAAGCATTAATCATTACAGAGGGAAGAAAATAATGACAAAAACGACACTTCTTTACGAAGGTAAAGCAAAAAAAATATGGAAAACAGAAGATGAAACATTTTTGATATCCGAATTTAAAGATGAATTAACAGCATTCAATGGCGAAAAAAAGGCTGTTGAAGAAGGAAAAGGTGCCTTAAATAACAAAATTTCAGCACAACTTTTTGAATATTTGGAAAAGAAAGGCATAAGCACACATTTTGTCAAAATGATAGACGATAATCATATGCTCCACAAAAAAGCAGAAGTAATAAAAATAGAAGTTATAGTTAGAAATATAGCAACAGGAAGCTTGAGTAGAAGCTTAGGCATCCAAGACGGTAAAGTATTGCCTTTTACGCTTGTTGAATTTGCTTACAAAAATGATGCGCTTGGAGATCCAAAACTAAACGATCAACACTGTTTGATACTTGATCTTGTAAAAGATGAGAGCGAGCTTGACTATATAAGATATATAGCAAGAAGAATTAATGTATTACTAAAAGAGTTCTATGCGAAATTAAATCTGACATTGGTTGATTTCAAACTTGAGTTCGGAAGAGATATAAATAACAATATCATCTTGATAGATGAGTTAAGTCCTGATAATTTCAGATTATGGGATAGTTCTACCGGTGAAAAAATGGACAAAGATAGATTTAGACAAGGTCTTGGCGGATTGAAAGTAGCATACGAAGAGGTATTAAACAGAATTTTAGGGAGTAATAAATGAAAGCGATCGTAAATGTATATCTAAAACAAGGAGTGCTTGACCCGCAAGGAAAAGCAGTTCATCATGCGCTTGGTTCACTTGGATTTAATGGCGTGAATGATGTTAGGATCGGCAAACAGATAGTTCTTGATGTAGATAGCAGTGTTACTTCGGACATAATCAAAGAGATGTGTGAGACATTGTTAGCAAATACTGTCATAGAAGATTATAATTTCAAGTTAAAACCATGAATGTAGCGATTCTTAGATTTCCCGGTACAAACTGCGAGTTTGATACGCAGTATGCATTTGAAAAATTAGGTCACTCTACACAAATAGTTTGGCACAATGATAAAACATTACCTCAAAACATAGATCTTGTTGTAGTTCCCGGCGGATTTTCTTACGGCGACTACCTTAGATCGGGTTCTATTGCCAGATTTGCTCCGGTTATGCAAGAGGTTGGCAAATTTGCTGCCAATGGCGGAAAAGTACTAGGGATATGTAATGGATTTCAGATATTAACAGAAGCAAAGCTGCTTCCGGGGGCTTTAAAAAGAAATACAAACTTGCATTTTATATCAAAATACCAACATCTTAAAGTTGTCTCAAACGATAATGCTTTTTTAAATAAGTGTCAAAAAGATGAAGTTTTACATGTGCCTATAGCGCATGCAGACGGTAACTACTATATTGATGATGAGAATTTAGCAAAAATGAAAGAAAACGCTCAGATACTTCTTAGATATTGTGATGAAAACGGCAAGGAAGAGTCTATTAACGGATCCGTTGAAGCAATTGCCGGAGTTTGCAATGAAACAAAAAATGTTTTCGGTCTTATGCCTCACCCTGAGCGCGCCATAGAAATACTTCTTGGAAGTGATGATGGAGTTAAAATGTTAAAAGGTTTTGAAGGTTGAATGCCATTTTTGCCAAAATAAGATTTATTTGGAGCGCAATTGTCATTTTTGTAATAGTTTCATTTTTGATGATACCGCTTGTGTTCGTTTTTCGAAAACACAAGGGCATTATCATGCATAAGTTAAATCGTGTTATTATGTTTTTGCTTGGCAGTAAACCCATACAAGTCGGCACAATGGATTTAAATGCAGATATGTATCTTTTGAATCATCAAGGAATTATTGATATCATAGCTATGGAAGCGCTTCAGACAAATCATTTAAGATGGATAGCAAAAAAAGAGTTATTTAATATTCCGTATATCGGGCAACTTCTGCATTTAGGAGATATGATCTCTGTGGATAGAGAAAGTAAAAAAAGCATCTTAAAACTGTTGAGTGATGTAAAATATTCAATTAATACTCTCAATAGAAAAGTCGCCATTTTTCCGGAAGGTACTAGATCTAAAAGTCAAAAATTGCTTAATTTTAAATCCGGAGCAAAGATAATAGCTGAAAAATTGGAGTTGAAAGTTCAACCGGTTGTTGTAACAGGCAGCAGGATGCTTGTGGATGAAGCAAAAAAATTAAGCCATAAAAGCGATGTTGTGTTTAATTTCTTGCCAACCATAGATATCAAAACTTCTAGAGAGGATTGGTATGAAGAAATTCAAAAACAGATGCAGAAGGTCATAGATGATGAACTTAAGTTTAATAATCGCAGTAGGTAGCGGCGGTGCGCTTGGCGCAATTACAAGAATGCTTGTAAATGGATTTGCCGCAAAAAATCTAAGCAATTATCTTCCCTACGGAACTATCATTGTAAATTTATCAGGCAGTTTTATAATCGGCGTTTTATTTGCATATTTTCATCATCACCCTACACTATCCCCTCATGTAAAAAGCTTTTTAGCTACAGGTTTTGTAGGAGCGCTTACTACCTACTCTACTTTTGCGATCGAGAGCTTTTTTTTATTAGAATCCGGACGATTTTTTCAAGCTTTTAGCAATATCACTATAAATTTGATAGGTACAATAGCTTTAAGCGCTTTGGGTTATTTGCTCGTTATACAATTTTACAAAATTAATATCTGATCAAAAGATATTATTGTCTTTACTGTTCAGATAGTTTGGTACTTTAGAAAAGATCATCTCTTTATTCCAAAATTTTCCATTTATAATTTGCAGCTTAATTACATTTAGATCACTCTTGACAAAAGTCAATTCAAAATATCTGCTCCATCTGTTTTTTAGCGGTATTTTATCTAGTCTATTATCGTTATTTTGTAGTTCTTCAACCCTTAAAGCATTGTTGCCGTCAAGTAAAAATTGCAATTTTTTCAAATCTTCTTCGGCGTATATACCTACTAAAAATTTTTCATATTTTGTATCATTATCGTAAAGAGCAGTGATAAATCCTGTAGTTTTGCCGTCTTGCTTGATGAGAGCTTTATTGGTTTTTTGGATCTTATCAAATTTATCTTGCTTATTTCCAAAATCATTAAATAGCAAGTCATTTTTTTTAGCACTGCATCCGGCTAAAAAAAATAAAAGAGTAAAAAAAACAATAACTATTTTTAACATATTAAAATCCCATCAAATTTAAAAAGAACATTTTAACATAGTTTCAATGAACTTTTAAGTATAATTGCTAAATATGTTCAAAGGCGTAAATAATGGCATTAGCAGTAGCATTTACCGGCATATCAAACAGCGGTAAAACGACTATAATTGAAAAAATTTCTACTATTTTAAAAGATAAATATAAAGTAGGTATCATAAAACATGATCCAAAAGATAAGGCTATTTTTGACAAAGAGGGAAAAGACAGTTTTAAATTTTTTTCTACAGGTGCAGAAGTGGCTGTTGTATCGCCGACTAGAACTACTTATTTCTCTCATAGACAAAAAGAACTTGAAGAACTGGTTTTGATGTTTGGCGATATTGATATATTGTTAGTTGAAGGACTTAAAAATTTGCCGCTTCCTAGAATCTGCGTTGCAAGAGGCGAGATAGATGAAAGCTATCTGGATTATAGTGAAGCATTGGCAGTAGATAGCACTGTTGATATGAGCAGATATAATGTATCTAAGAGTATGAATATCATGGATTTAAATGATCCGCAAACCATCATAGAGTGGATTTTACAAAACGGCAAGGAGATATAATGAATACAATTTTTGACAATATTAAGGATATAGCTCTTAAAATTGATAATGCAATAAAAAACTCCGATCTGGGATATAATCAGAGTTCAAACAGTTCAGGTGAAGATCAACTAAAACTTGATGTTCAAAGCGACATTATCATCGAAGAAACTTTTAAAAGTGTTGCATCCGTTAAAGCCATAGTAAGTGAAGAAAAAGAAGGTATGACAACATTGAACAAGAATGGAAAATATACTGTGTGTTATGATCCTCTTGACGGCTCAAGCCTTGTTGATGTGGATCTCTCAGTAGGTTCAATATTTGGCATATATGAGAATAGCTTAGACGGGAATGGGCTTGTGGCATCTGCGTATGTGGTATATGGACCGAGAATTGAGCTTGTGATATGCGAGCGAAACAAAAAGCCTATTCATTATAGATATATGAGCTGTCAATTTACGCAAATCGGCGAAATAACTCTAAATGATAAAGGCAAGCTAAATGCTCCGGGAGGAACACAGCAAAATTGGACACCAATTCATAAAAACTTCATAGATTCTCTTTTTAAAGAGGGATATAGACTTAGATATAGCGGCGGAATGGTGCCTGATCTGCATCAAATACTATTAAAAGGCGGCGGACTTTTTAGTTATCCGGCAACTAGCGATAAACCAAAAGGCAAACTCAGACAACTCTTTGAAGTATTGCCTTTTGCTCTTGTATATGAGAGCGCCGGCGGAATGGCGATAGATGATAAAGGCGACAATCTACTTTCTCTTAAACCATCATTTGTGCATGATACAACTCCTTGCTTTTTTGGTTCAAAATATGAGATAGAAGCCCTTAAAAGTGCTTATGGGATTTGAGATTGAGCGAGATTGATAAAAAACCAAAAGATATTTGGGAAGAAAAACTTGAAGTGGAACTAGATAAGCTCACAGAGTGTCAAAAATCCAAAGGATTAGATAGCTGCTTTAAGTGTGATGCCTTTTTTGATTGTGAAACTAGAGAGGCTTATGTGAAAGCTGTTTATGAAAGTATGAATAAAGGACGCGGCGGAGGATTTGAGTTTTAAGAATTCAACTCTTG
This sequence comes from Sulfurovum sp., assembly GCA_020721775.1. GTDB lineage: Bacteria > Campylobacterota > Campylobacteria > Campylobacterales > Sulfurovaceae > BN30871. The sequence continues at coordinate 40,553 of DYLZ01000001.1, read as the reverse complement.
TTTCATTTTATAAATATTGTCTTTTAAAATTGGAAATTGTTCTTTTATAACTTTCCAAACAATCTCTTCATCGACTTCAAAATACCAATGAATCATTTTGTCTCTCATTTTTGCCATTAAACTCCATGGAATATCAAGATATTTGCTTGTTATTTCTTGAGGTATTTGTTTTGTTGCTTCGCCAATTACTTCAATTTCACGAACACAAGCACTTATTGTTTTTTCATCAGTTTTAAATTTTTCAAAATCATAACCATCAATAAATTGTTTGCACTTATCAATACTTCTAAGTATATCATCTATATATAGCAGATAATTTCGCTTCATATAGTTATTTTCTCATGTTCTATCTGGTCATACAATTCAGCTCTAAGTTTTCTCCTTGGAACAAGGTCTACATTTCGGCTCAATTCAATTTTTAGCCTCTCTTCAAGTTCTATAAATTTCAGCAAATCCGGAGTTGTAGAAAAATCCACAAGTAAATCTACATCACTTTTTTTTGTCTGCTCATTACGGGCAACTGAACCGAACAGAGCCAGTGAGGATATGTGATATTTTTTTGACAATAGAGGTTTAATGGCTATAAGTTTTTGTATAATCAATTCTTTTTCACTCATATGCTTTTACCTTTTGTCATTTTCTACCATTTTATCATATTTGTTAAGTTTTTGCAAAGATAGTGTATTAGTCCACAACATTTGGCACTGAGGATTGGTTTCTAAGAGATATTGTACCGGAGTTTTTATTTGAAGCGAATGATGCGGTATTTTAGTATGTTATTGTATCAATTGAACCCTCTAAACAAACCATTCAAGCCAAGAGTTTGCCACGACTAGAACCCCGAAGCTTTCGCCATTCGAGCTGCCTGGCAAAATTGTCTATCAGGATTTATTCAGAGGATTCAATATAAAGAATAAAGCAACTAAGAAAAGTTGCAAATCACTTTAAAAGCAATTTTTAGATATAATCCTCATATAGTTTTACACTCCATTTGTAAAATCCCAAAACTCATTTGTTAAGGAAAACTTCATGCAATGCAACAAACCAACCTATATAACAACCCCTATCTATTATGTCAATGATGTCCCTCACATAGGTCACGCTTATACTACGATCATAGCCGATACTATAGCCAGATACTCTAGAATGATAGGTTATGATGTGTTCTTTTTGACAGGCACGGATGAACATGGTCAAAAAATAGAAGAAGCGGCAAAAGCCAGAGGTGAAAGCCCAAAAGTATATGCAGATAAAATCTCTGCAAGTTTTAAAAACCTTTGGGATGATTTTGATATCAGTTATGATTCATTCATACGAACAACGGACGAAAAACACAAAAAAGGCGTTCAAGTCGCATTTGAAAAGATGTTTGACAATGGCGATATATACAAAGATGTTTATAGCGGTCATTACTGTATATCCTGCGAAACATTTTTTACAAAAACACAGCTTGTAGACGATGAATTTTGCCCAGAGTGTGGGAAAAGCACTACTGTGGTAGAAGAAGAGAGTTACTTCTTTAGACTTTCAAAATACCAAGATAAACTACTTGCTTGGTACAATGAAAATCCAAATTGCATATTGCCAAAAAGCAAAAGAAATGAAGTTGTCAGATTTGTAGAGGGCGGCTTAGAAGACCTTTCTATCACAAGAACAAGTTTCGACTGGGGCGTTAAACTGCCTGCAAAATTTGACGATCCGAAACATGTAATGTATGTATGGCTTGATGCCCTTATGAATTATCTCACGGCTCTTGGATATGGCAATGACGAGAGCAAAATGAAGTATTGGCCGGCAAGAGTACATCTGATAGGCAAAGATATACTAAGATTTCACGCGATATATTGGCCGGCATTTTTGATGAGTCTTGATCTGCCTCTTCCAAAGCATGTTGCGGCTCATGGATGGTGGACAAGAGACGGTGAAAAGATGAGTAAATCAAAAGGTAATGTTATCAATCCAAAAGAGGTAGCAGATGCTTACGGACTTGATAACTTTAGATATTTTATGCTTCGTGAAGTACCTTTTGGCGGAGACGGTGACTTTAGCCAAAAAGCACTAATTGACAGGATCAACTCTGACCTTGGCAACGATCTGGGTAATCTTCTAAACAGACTTATCGGTATGAGTGAAAAATATTTTAACGGAAATATTAACTCAATTAATATTGAAAAATATTATGCTATTGAGCTTAATGAAGTCAATGAGTCATTGTCAAAATTAGAACCATTCTTGTATGAAATGCAATTACATAAATATTTAGAAGAGTTATGGAGACCTATCGGCGTTGCAAATAAAGCGATAGACAAATATCAGCCTTGGACACTCATGAAAGAAGAAAAAACAGAGGAAGCAATGGCACTTGTAGCACTTATTGCTAATATCTTGGCTCGTGTCTCGATCATGCTATATCCTATAATGCCTGTAGTTTCTAAAAAAATAGCAAATGTGCTTAATTTTGAGATAGATAATAGCTCATGGAAAAATTTTGTAATAGATCAAAAAAGTTTACCGGAGTTCACGATATCAAAGATCCCTCCTCTATTTCCAAGAATTGAAGAGCCTCTAATGGCAGCTTATGAACCTCAAAAAAATAATGAAAAGCAAAGTGAGCCAAAAGTGAATGAAGCCAAAAATGATGAAGGTGTAGCGCTAATAGGCATAGATGATTTTTTCAAAACATCTCTTAAGATAGGCACTATCGTGCACGCAGAAGAAGTTCCAAAAAGTGAAAAATTACTGCTTTTAAAAGTTGATTTGGGCGAAGATGCCCCAAGACAAATAGTAGCAGGTATCAAAGAGTTTTACGCTCCTGAGGTTCTAGTGGGAACACAGGTATGCGTAGTAGCAAACTTAAAACCGGCAAAACTCATGGGAAATATAAGTGAAGGAATGCTTTTAGCTGCAAAGGATGAAAACGGGCTTCATCTTCTTCGTCCCGAAGCACCCAAAACTCCAGGGACACCGGTTAAATAATGAATATAAGTGATGTCGTAAATATAACAAACGGAGAGCTTGTAGGTACTCCGAAAATACAATCGGTCAATAGCGCTACGGTTTATCCGTCAAAAGTAGAACAAGGCGATCTTTTTTTTTCATCAAATCAGGAGGATATTGACAGCGCAATTAGTAACGGCGCATATGCTGTTATTTTTGATAATGATGACATAGTCAGAAATGATAGCGAAATAGCATGGATAAAAGTAAGCGATATAAAGCTTGCCGCTATGAAGCTTATCCGGTATGTTTTGCTAAAAAAAGAGATAGATATATATCTGCTAAATACCCATGAATTAAGTTTTTTAAAAATGGTTGCGGTCGATAAAAGAAATATAACTATTCTCTCAAATGATTGGAGAAAAACATTTGAACAGATAGTAAATAGCAATGATCTGCTTTTTGTCGGAGATGACGAAGAGCTGCTTACTACCATTAAGCCGAATATTGCAAGACTTGACAAAGAGATGGACTACCAGCTCATTTCAGATACACTGTTTAAATGCAGTTTCAAAATAGACGGATATGTATATCAAAACTATGATATAGCCCCTTTTCATATGAAGCACTTGACAAAAGTATTGCATTTTTTACAAGCGCATCACCTTAGGTATGATATAGAAAAGATAAAATATACAAAACATTTTATTCCGGTTTTTATAGACAATCAGCTAAGGATCCAGTCAAGCTCAAAAAGTGAAAAAGCCGTAATATTTGTAGATAACCTTAAAGATATCTATGAAGCTAATGAGTATATATTTTTTCGTCTCAAATGGATAAGAAGCATAATACTAACTCCCAAAAAAACAAAAATTGATTTAGAGAAAAATCCTGTTTGGTTCGATGATATTCACGATGTGCAGCAAAAACTAAAACAGTTGACATATAACTACGCATTTGTGTATAATTTGGATAAATCTATACTTCCTACTTTGCAGCAAGAGTATGATCTATTTAATCAATAGGATAGCAGAATGAAAAATATAAAGTTTTTATTACTTCCGATATTATTGTTATTTGTTATTGCTTGCTCTGACTCAAAAAATGCGGCATCTGCCGGTGGACAAGCTGGGCAATCTGATAAAATATCCATTTTATTTGTTGAGCAGAGCGGCTGTGGTTCTTGCGAGCTGCTCAAAGATACATTTAAAAAAGCTGATGTTAAAAAAATACTCGATAGTGATTTTGAAGTAAAATTTATAGATATTTCAAAAGCAAACACACTTCCGAAAGGCGTTATGGAGCCATTCGGTACTCCTACTTTGTATTTTGTTTCCAGTAACGGTAAAGAGTTGCACGAACCTATAATAGGCGCAAAAAGCAAAGATGATCTGATAGATGTTTTAAATCAAATAAAAAATGACTATAAAGCAAAAAGCGCCAAATAGATGAAAATTCTCTCCGTTGGCAAACATATAGAATTTGAAAATCTGGAGATTGTCTATACCCCGTTTGGAAATATACATTTAATAGAAAATATATCAGACTATGATTATATACTCGTTAGCGGTGGTGATGGGGCTATCAGAAGGACACTTAAAGATCTATATCACAAATTTGAGACTTCTTTAATTCCTCCTTTCATCATCAATCCAACCGGATCATTCAATGTTGTAGCCAAAATACACAGATTGCCGAGTTTTTATAAGATACTTTCATCTATATCTAACAATGAACATATCAAAAATATAACCATACCTTTTTATGCGATAGATAAAAAAATATTTTTATTTTCTTGCGGCAACTCAAGTGATGTTGCTCATATATTTTTATCTGAAGTATTAAGATTTGGATTTTTAAAAACAGGCTTATTGAGATATATGATCACATTAATGTTTTTGCTGCCGTTTCTTTTATTAGCTACACCGTTTTTACTTTTTTCTAAAAGCAGATTTTTTGTCTTTACGCCGCTAAAATTTAAAAGATTTTTAAACATATATGGCAGATTAGATGATGATCTAGAGATTGATCTGAACAATCATTATAATGTATTGGAGTTTGACGGAGACTTAAGCGTTGTAAAAAAACAAAAGATAGTTATCAAAAAAGTTGGAAATATCTCTTTGGCAACTATATGACACTGTTGTAAAATTCTACTACTCTTTGGTCAACAGAGATAACTCTCTTTAGATAATATTCCAAGTTGTTGCCATTATAATCAACCTTTAGGGTTTTTGGGTTTGTTGCACGGGAAAGCGCGACATAAAATTGACTCGGCGTAAAAATATTATCTACATTGCAGACAAGGTTGTCTATACTCATGCCTTGTGATTTGTGTATAGTTATGGCATAGGCTAGCTTTAACGGGAACTGTGACATGGTTGCAAGTGTAACTGATTTTAGCTTACCGTCGTTATCTGCGCGAAACTCTACAAGTTCAAAAACATGAGGCTCTACACGAACAAAACTATCATCTTTTTCAACAATGACGGCTTTAGCGCTTATCTCTTTTATGATACCTCTTTCGCCATTTGCATACAAGTCCCGTTTATTTACACAAAAAAGCACCGGAGCGCCTACCTTTAGAGTTAATGTATCAGATACCGGAAGAGATTTCTTCCAATTTGCAACTTTACTCTCATGAACATTTTTGATGCTGCTATTTTGAGCTATCAGAGTTACAGCAGGCGATGACAGCTCTGCAAGCTTATCCCTGTTCATCTTTTCAACATGTTCATTTTTGCCAAATAGATATGTTGAATTTTCCAAAGCCGTGTTTTGTTGCAATAATTTTATATATTCAATGACTTGCGTATCAACTTCACCTTTTCTGATCTTGGACAATATCTTTGTAAAATGCATATCGTGCGTTCTATGCATTTTAGTAAGTTCTACGGTTATTGGAGCAAAATTTTGCCATGAGCTGCTTTCAAATGCAAAAAGCAAGCTGTCAAATAAACCTACATTTTCTTTATATTTCACATATTTCACAATTGGGCTAAGCTGAAAAAAATCTCCTACAAACAAAATTTTGCCTGAAAAATTCATCGAATCAAGCCTGTAAGCTATCATATCGATCAGATTAGCACTTATCATGGATATTTCATCTATTACAATCAAATCTGTATTTGAAATTATTTTTTTAAGCTCTACTAATCTATGTTTTGATCTCTTATCTCCCATTTCAAGTTCTTCTAGTGAATTTGCTATGCCAAAAACAAAAAAACTATGTACCGTCATGCCGTTAACTGCAACAGCGCTTACACCGGTTGAGCCAAGCGAGACTACATTTTTGCCCATTTTTTTAAAATTATCTATAACTTTTAGCGTAGTATAGCTTTTCCCTACCCCTGCCCCGCCTGTTAAAAAAACATTTTCTTTTTTTAGAAGCTCGCAAATTTCATTAACTTTTTTCAAATTACCATACCGCTTTTACAAGATTTTTTAACATTCATACCGTTCTTTACGGCATTGTTTAAATTTTTATTAATGTAATTACCGAGATTTATTCTTATTTCAGTAACTTTTCCGTTTTCACAAATCATCTCGACTTTTTTTGAAGCTCCATTGCCAAAACTTATATCAAAACTTTTTCTTAGTTCGTCAATATACAGAATTTTTCCTCTTTTTGAATATATCAGCTTTCCTGCTCTACTATTTTCAAATTGTTTAAAGTAGCTGATCGATCTCATAAAATATTCATTACTGCCAAAGTTTGAACATGTTCCGTGCTTGTACCATTCGTGCTTATGAAGATCTGAAGCAACGCCGGGCATAGCTATTGAAAGTTCTTCCCTTGTTCTATAATCAATCTTTATATCCGGCAGTCTGTACCATTGGTGATTTTTATCAGCACCTATTATTTTTTTGCTTACATTGCAGTATTGTCTATTTTTAGGCTGAGGCCAAAGTCCATGAAGCGCTAGGATCTTTTTGCTGCCCATTTGGCACTCTTTTTTGTTTTTATGTGTTTGACAAAATACATTTTGCATACTTATGGATAGGACAGCTCTATTTTTATATTTATTGTCCTTGTTTAAAAATGAAAAAAAGCCACTGTTTGCAAAAAGAATAGCCGATAATGACAAGGTCAAGAATATTTTCTTCAAAAATTACCTTTTGGTTTTTTTAGTTTTTGTATTATACTATCAATACCATTTTAGCTAGATTGAAAAGAGAGCATATGATATTTGATGATTTGAGTATATTTGAAGGTAAAAGCATAGAAGAAAAAAAGAAACTGTTTGGAAACAAGAAGAAATCCATATATATAAACACTCTCCATCGCTCAAATATGATGCTAAATCCTCTCAATCTAAAACACTTAAACTCACTTGATGAAAATATAGCTGATGTAGTTACATTGAACCTTGAAGATGCTATCGCGCCATCAAGAAAAAAAGAGGCACTTTGCAATATAGCTCTGTTTTTATCCCATCTAGAAAATTCAAATAGTTTTATAGTAATTCGAACAAACCCTTTTGATGAGGGCGGCAAAGAAGAGATAGAATTTTTGAATGCTTTCGGTTTTGATGCGATCAGGCTTGCTAAAGTTAAAAGTCCCAAAGAACTTGAATCGGCTCTAAAAATTTTAAATAAAGATCGTGAACTTCATTTTTCACTTGAAACCAAAGAGGCTTTTGCCTGCATAAGTACACTTAAAATCGATGAACGCATAACTACTGCAAATTTGGGAATGCTTGATCTGCTTGCATCTCTTAGACTGCCTCAATCAATTGTTAAAATTGCCAACCCTACTATAGATCATATTCTTACAAAATTTCTCATAGAGTGCAAAACGGTAAACATCCGCCCTGTTTCATTTATGTTTCAAGACTATAACGATACTGATGGGTTTCGCAAATGGTGTGAATATGAAAAAAGTATGGGTTTTGAGAGCAAAGCCTGCATGGGGCCAAAACAAGCAATAATTGCCAATGAAGTTTTTAATATAGACAATTTTGAACTTGAAAAAGCACAATACATCAAAGAGATTTTTGAACGAAACTCATCAAATGGTATAAACGGCTTTATGGATGATAGATACGGGTTTATCGATGAGCCAATTTACCGAGATGCGCTAAATATTTTAAAGAATCAATTATATCATGAAATTTAATGTCAAATATAAACTCAAGACTTTTACATAAACGCAAGTAACGATGCGGTTACGGCAACATTAAGCGATTCTACCCCTCTTTTCATCGGTATAATTATACTTTTGTCGCTAAGACGCTGTATCTGATCGCTTACTCCCATTGTTTCATTGCCCAAAATAAATATACTTTTGTCCGCATAAGCTACATTCTTGTAAGATTCTTTGGCATCTAGACTGAGGGTATAAAGAACAGCTCCATGGGCTTTGAATTTTTTTAATGTTTCGCTTAGATTGTTTGAAAGGATGATGGGCATCTTAAATATCGTTCCGACACTTGCCTTTATCACAAGAGAGTTTATCGAAGATGTTCCCTTGCTTGGAATTATAATGGCATCTATGTTCCCTGCTGCTGCAGAGCGGATGATCATACCTAAATTTTGTGGATTTGATACACCGTCAATAGCAAGCAGCCTATAATTGATATTATTTGCTATAAATTCATCTTCATTTACAAAATTGTCCATTGTGATATCAAGAGCTACGCCTTGATCTTGTTTGGCATTTTTTGATATTCGTGAAAGTGTCATTTTGTCGTGATACGCTACCTCAATGCCTCTTTTGTTGCAAATAGATATCATATCATCGATGACTTTTGCGCTTTTGTTTGAAGTTGAAAGATGAAGTTTGCTTGGAGTGATAGCAAGTTCATTGAGCGCTTCACTTACTGCATTTCTACCGTAAATAGTGAGCGTTTTGGCTAATTTTGCTTTTTTGTCAATATAGTTTTGGCTGTCTTGCAATTTGGGGTCTTCTCTACTAATTCTCGCCGTTCCATGCAATATGTGGCTTGCCATTTTCATCAAATATAACCGCAGGCATACCCATAATGTTATATCCGGCATCAACATAGTGAATTTCTCCTGTTACACCGCTGCTAAGATCAGAGAGAAGATACATGCCGCTATTTCCTATTTGCTCGATAGTTACATTTTGTTTCAAAGGAGCGTGTGCTGCATTCCATTTTAACATAAAGCTAAAATCGCCAATTCCTGCAGCTGCAAGTGTTTTTATCGGTCCTGCACTGATAGCGTTAACTCTTATTCCGTCTTTTCCAAGATCTTCTGCTAGATATTTGACTGTCATTTCAAGTGTAGCTTTTGCAATACCCATTAGATTATAGTTTGGTATATATTTTACACCCCCATAGTAGCTTAGTGTCAATATAGAACAGTTGCTGCTCATGATAGGCTTTAGTTCTCTTGCCAATTCTATCAAAGAATATACTGAAATATTCATTGCAATATCAAAGGCTTCTTTGCTGATATCAACAAATCTTCCTCTAAGACCCTCTTTTGGCGCAAATGCTATTGAGTGAACCACGAAGTCAATCTCTCCTAAATCTTTCTTCAAGGACTCTCTAAGCGCTGCTATCTCTTCCGGTTTGTTTACATCGCATGGATAAAATCTTCCGTTACAGTTTAGCTCATCAGCCACGGGAGCAAGTTTCTCTTTAAATCTTTCATTTAAAAAAGTGATGGCCATCGTTGCACCCTGCTCTTGGCAAGCCTTCGCAATACCGTAAGCTATTGACTTTTTATTTGCAATTCCTAAAACAACACCTTTTTTGCCTTGCATTATCATTTGTAAATATCTCCACATAAAAAATTTCCAATATTTTACCACTAATAAGATAAAATACTACTCAGGAGATGAGTGTTATGAATGATATTTTGATTATTAATACAGGCGGTACTTTCAACAAATACTATAATCCAAAGAGCGGAGAGCTGCTTGTGGATAATAGCTGTGGCGCTTTGGAAAAAATTATGAAAAATTGGCTTTGTGAGTTTAAAATAGTCAATATCATAGGAAAAGACAGTTTGGATTTTTTAGACAGCGATAGAGAGCTGATACTTGAAACTATAAAAGAACATAAAAAAATAGAGAAGTTCATCATCGTACACGGAACAGACACTATGGATATAACAGCTAAGTTCTTAAATGAAAATTGCAATGATAAAATAGTGGCGCTAACCGGTGCCATGATGCCTTTTAGTATAGATCCGATAGAAGCGACGGCAAATTTTGCCATGAGTTGCGGATTTTTGGCAAATTGTGATAAAAAAGGAATATATATCTGCATGAATGGGCTTGTGGACGATTATACTAAAGTAAAAAAAGATAAAATGCTTGGTCTTTTTGTAAAAACAAATCAATAGTAAAGGAATCAATAATGAATTTTAAAAATGTAGAAGTAGTTAAAGAAGCAAATATATACTTTGACGGTAAAGTTACCAGCAGAACAATTCTTTTTAATGATGGAACAAAAAACATTAGGGATAATGCTTCCCGGCACATATAATTTTGGAACAGACAAAGCAGAGGATATGGAGATACTTGCAGGTCATCTAAAAGTTAAACTTGCAGGATCGGATGAATGGATGGATATAATAGCTTCTACAACCTTTCATGTAGCCGCTCATAGCTCTTTTGATCTAGAGGTTTTGACGCCGACTGACTATTGTTGTTCTTATTTGGATTAAAAAAATATAAATTAAGATAAATTTTATCCTATTTATAATTTTTTTGTGTTATAATCGTTTTGTAAATAAAAATTAGGAGACAAAATATGCCAAAAATAAATAAATATGTAGATATAGATACTGTTGAGAGAGAAGCTAAAAAAGATTTTATAGATAGACACTCTCCATTCATTCACTGTGCAAAGACTGCAAAAGCAGGCGAGCCGTTCGAAGTAACAGTTAAAATGGGTAATGAATATACTCACCCTGATGATTTTGATCACTATATCGAATCTGTGACACTATTTAACGGTGAAACAAAACTTGCCGAAGCTACATATGTACCCGGAACTCTTGGAAATGTAAAAGCGCATAACACTACTACTTTTACTATCATTCCAACCGGTAAAAAACTTAACCTTGTAGCACATGGTTACTGCACAAAACATGGCATCTGGGAAGGTACACCTGTAGAGGTAGAAGTTACAGAATAATAAAATGAGTCTTTTGACTCATTTTATCAAATTTTATACGATCTTTGGTAAGATTCCATTATGGATAAAATCACCAAAGCGCAGCAAATCAAACAACTATTAATTCTTAAATCACTTGGATATAAATACTATAATCCAAACTTACTTGAACAACAAAATAGACTTGACTTACCTGAAAATATAGATGATCTAAAAAATGAAGTATTAAAATGTCATCTGTGTCATCTTAGCAAAACCAGAACAAATGTGGTTTTTGGCGAAGGGAACATAGGAGCAAAAATAATGTTTGTCGGTGAAGCCCCCGGAGAAACCGAAGATAACTCAGGTCGTCCTTTTGTGGGTAGATCCGGAGAATTGCTTACCTCTATGATAGAAAATGTTTTACTACTAAAAAGAGAAGATGTATATATAACAAATATAGTCAAATGCAGACCGCCTAAAAATGCTGATCCTACCTCAGAAGAAGCAAATACATGCCTGCCTTTTTTAAAAAAACAGATAGAGATAATTAAACCAAAGATAATTGTAACATTAGGAAGTGTCGCTTTAAAATATTTGACAACAAATGAGCTTCAAATTTCAAAAGTACGAGGAACCATTATCAAACAAGGTGATCTTACGATCATTCCAACTTTTCATCCAAGCTATCTGCTTAGAAATCCATCGGCAAAAAAAGAGGCTTTTGAGGATTTAAAAAGTATAAAAAAATTGTATGATGAGATAACAAGTTAGAATTTTATTGAACTGATTATCTGCTTTGTAATACCCGTATTGTGGGCATTACAATTTACAAGACCTAACTATCTCTTCTATTTTTTTAACAATAGTTGGATCTTCGAGTGTTGAAATATCCTGAGTTATCTCTTCGCCTTTTGCTATGCTTCTTAAAAGTCTTCTCATGATCTTGCCGCTTCTTGTTTTTGGAACATCAGGAACAAAAACTATATCATCACAAACAGCTATTGCGCCTATCTCTTTTTTGATTATCTCATTTATCTCTTTTATAGTTTCAGCTTCTGTTGCAAAGTTATCATCGCCTTTTAATACGATATAAGCAAAGATTCCCTCTCCTTTTATCGGATGCGGTTTGCCCACAACTGCATTTGCCGCAACTGCTGGATGTTTTTTGATAGCTGCTTCAACTTCAGCAGTTCCCATTCTATGACCGCTTACATTTATGACATCATCGGTTCTGCCCGTTATCGTCATATAGCCCTCTTCATCTATCATAGCTCCGTCACCTGTAAAATATACCGGTTTGCCGTCTTTTTTACAATCCCCGAAATATGATCTTACAAATCTATCCCCATCATTCCAAATAGTTCTTATCATGCTTGGCCATGGTTTTGTGATACACATAAATCCTTTTTCACCTATCGGCGTAGGGTTGCCGTTCTCGTCTATTATTTCTGCCATGATCCCCGGAAGCGGAAATGTTGCGCAAGCAGGTTTTATGGGCGTAGCAAAAGGAAGCGGACTTATCATATGCCCGCCTGTTTCTGTTTGCCAGTAAGTATCTACTATGGCGCATTTTCCTCTGCCGATCTCATCATAGTACCATTTCCACGCAGTCGGATCGATAGGCTCGCCAACGGTACCTAGAATTCTCAAACTGCTAAGATCATATTTTTTAGGCTCATCGGCTCCCATTTTATGAAGAAGCCTGATAACCGTAGGTGCTGTGTAAAATTGGTTTATCTTGTACTCTTCGACCATTTTCCAGCATCTGCCCGCATCAGGGAATGTCGGAACACCCTCAAATATAATAGTAGTTGCTCCTGCTGCCAAAGGGCCGTAAACTATATAAGTATGCCCTGTTATCCAGCCAATATCGGCAGTACACCAGTATGTATCATTATTTTTTATATCAAATACCCACTCCATTGTCATTTGAGCCCAAAGTATGTATCCGGCTTGAGAGTGCTGCACCCCTTTAGGTTTTCCAGTACTTCCGCTTGTGTAAAGCAAAAAGAGCGGATCTTCGCTATCCATAACTTCAGCTTCACAAACATGAGATTGGTTTTTGATAAGCTCATTATACGAATAATCACGCCCCTCTTCCCAATGTATCTCTTCATTGTTTCTCTCAACTACACAAACTGCCTTGACACACTCACAACCTGAACTCAACGCTTCATCAACAACAGGTTTTAGCATATACGGGCTGCCCTTCCTAAAAGCCCCGTCAGCAGTTACCACAAGTTTAGCTTCAGCATCCACGATTCTATCCCTTAGGGCTTCGGCGCTAAATCCTCCAAAAACCACAGAGTGAATGGCGCCTATTTTTGCGCAGGCAAGCATGCTAATTGCCGCTTCAGGGATCATCGGCATATAAAGCACTACTCTATCGCCTTTTTGTATTCCAAATTCGTTCCTATACATATTTGCGGTTTTGTTCACTTCATGCGCAAGATCAAGATATGTCAAAACTCTTTTATCGCCATTATCGCCTTCAAAAATAATTGCCGCTTTATTTGCCTTTGAAGAGAGATGTCTATCTACGCATTGGTAAGCAACATTGAGCTTGCCGTCAATGAACCATTTATAAAACGGCGCATTTGTCTCGTCAAGAACTTTTGAAAAGGGGCTAAACCAATCTATTTTTTCATTTGCAAATCTTGCCCAAAATCCTTCATAATCTTCTTTTGCTTCATTCATCAGTTTATGATATTCATCCATACTCTTTATTGCTGCATTTTTTATATGTTCTTCATTTGGGTAATATTTTTCTTCTAACATTTTTATCCCTTGTAAAATTTTATTAATATGGTAAGATTAATCTTTGTATTATAATATTTAGCTTAAACTTTAAATAATGATCTTTTCTACAACATCAAGTCCGAAACCTGCAAGTCCCACAAATTCCGTATCCGCATTTGTGGTAAGTAATTTTATCTTCGAAATGCCCAGATCTTTTAGTATCTGAGCGCCAACGCCAAACTCTTTTACCTGTTCGTTCGATACTGTCTGCGTATCCAAAAATACCAGTACACCGCCGTTTGTTTTAAGATACTCTATGCTTTTTATCAAATTATCAAATCTTTTTGAATTTAGTATAAGATCGCTATCAAGCCCTATTTTATGAAATTTAACATTTGAAGTTTCGTGCGTTTTGTAAAATTGCGCAGCTTTATGTATTCTGTTTAAATGGTCTTTATATACTGCAAGCGTTGCTTTTGATGAATTTATCTCTATTTCATATTCATCTATTTTTTCTACAAGCTTTTCATTTGCCAATCTATACTCAACGATATCGGAAATATATACTATTTTAAGATCATGTTTTTTTGCAAATATCTCAAGATCACCCCTTCTTGCCATAGTTCCATCGTCTTTGATAATCTCGCATATTACGCCCACAGGAGCAACACCTGCAAGTTTACAAAGATCCACCGAGCCTTCAGTGTGACCTGTTCGCACTAAAACCCCTCCTTCTTTTGCAATGAGTGGAAATATATGTCCGGGGCGGACAAAATCGCTTTTATGCGCCATAGGATGCGTTAGTTTTGATATACACTCGCTTCGCTCAAGGGCTGATATGCCTGTTGTGGCGCTAGTTAGATCTATGGAAACCGTAAAGGCTGTTTCATGGTTGGAGTTGTTGTTTTGCACCATTGGCATAAGATCAAGCTTTTTTGCCAAATCTACCGTTATAGGAGTGCATATAAGCCCTCTTGCCTCTTTTGCCATAAAATTAACATGTTCAGGTGTACTGAATGTCGCAGCATATACCAGATCGCCCTCGTTTTCTCTGTCTTCATCATCCATCATTACTACCATCTGACCATGCTTGATAGCATTTATGGCATCTTCTACTCTTTTAATGGATTCTTTCATTTTGTTAAACCTTATTTTCATATCTTTAATCTAATTATACCTTTTATGACTTCAAAAAAATATTTAAATTTTTTCAAAAAAGATATTGACATTATCTATCATTTTGGCTATAATTCCATCCACAACAATAGCTAATACTATTGGGGTATAGCCAAGCGGTAAGGCAACTGGTTTTGGTCCAGTCATTCAGGGGTTCGAATCCCTTTACCCCATCCACCTTGGAAATTCTTCCATTCTAATCTATCGCGGAGTAGAGCAGTCAGGTCAGCTCGTCGGGCTCATAACCCGAAGGTCATAGGTTCAAATCCTGTCTCCGCAACCAACTACAAAAAATCAAAATCCTTAGTAATTAAATATAAAATATACATTGAAAAAATAAAAAACTCACACTATTTTAATATTTGCATATTATAATATTTGAAATAATACTAAAGGCAGAAAAATGAACTATTTAGAACTCATCGTTATACTCTCAACGGCTTTAATGATAGGCTTTGGACACTGTATCGGTATGTGTGGCGGTATAGTAGTAGCTTACAGTACATCAAAGGTAGATACAGCATCATCATTTTCAAGACAAACCATATCCCATTTAGCCTACAATTTCGGCAGGGTTACCACATATACCATATTCGGAGTTATATTTGGATTGTTTGGCAAAGCATTTACTTTTTCTTTGGCAACAAGAGGATTTTTGTTTATTGCAACAGGTATACTTATGATACTGACAGGTTTTGCCATTGCAGGTGGGGTAAAATTTTTAAATACTTCCAGCTGGTCTTTATCAAAACAATCATGGTTTAAAAGCATGTTTTTAAAACTTCTGCAAAGCAAATCATTATCAAGTTTTTATTTTTTGGGCATTTTAAATGGACTTCTGCCTTGCGGACCGGTATATGCTTTTGCCATAGTTGCCGCAAGCACGGCAAGCCCTCTATATGGCGCTATAGTGATGTTCGTATTTGGAATTGGAACGATTCCGGGACTTCTATTTTTAGCTTCTCTTTCAAACTTTCTACAAAGAGGAAACTTACGAACGACGATCGTAAAAATTGGCGCGTTTATGATCATGATATATGGCGCATGGACTATTTTCAAAGGTTATAACTTTATAAATAATCCAGAGATGATAAGCAAAAAAATAGAAAATATGCAAAAAGGCTATCATATCCCGGAAATTATCAAAAATATACAATAAATAGATATGACATTGAGCAGTCATATTATTATGAGGGGTATGAGGTTGAGAAATAAGCCGGATAGCCTTCTTACCCATAAATGCTTTATTCAAAATCAAAGCTTTCAACGCTTTAAGGCTTTCCATCTTGTCATTCTGAACTTGTTTTAGAATCTCTAAAAAGTGAAAACTCAATGCTTGAGATGTGGTGTGGATTTACTTCAAAATATCACTTATTAATTGTGACAGTTCAGGATTATTTAGCTTAGTTTTGTATTCAACATTCATCCCTTTGTTTTTTAGCTCTTTAAAAAAAGCTTTTGCACTTGCAATTTGAAGTTTTTCTTTTGTACTTATATCATCAAACTTATCATACCCCTTAGTTTCGACTACAAAATAAAGTTCTTTGTGATCATTAGACTCTTCTGTCAAATTTTATTTTTAACATTAGTTCAAATCACTTTTAATTTGTTTGAGTGCTTCTAGCAAACTATCAATATTGTTTTTACAAATCCCAAATATCACTTCCGCATCCAAATCAAAATAGTGATGTGAAATAAAATCTCTTATCCCTTTGATTTTTTTCCATTCTATCTGTGGATAAGAGGTTAAAAGCTTTTTATCGGTAATTTTGTCTATATTTTTTAGGCTCTCACCAACTGCTATGAGTTTCATACAGATGCTATCAAGTTTTTCTTGACCCTCTTTTGTATCCATAAAGTCATTTTCACAATTCGCAAACCTACATCGTTCCTGCACTATTTCTATCGCTTCTATTATCTGGTCTAAAATATCAAGCACTAGCTCTTTATCATACATAGATGCCATCCTTTAAAATATGTTTTTTTAAAGAAGGGCTCATCTTGTCTCTAACTCTTACGATATCCACCTTTGCACCAAATGCTTTTTCCAAACTCTCTTTAAAATCATAAAGCAAAAAATAATCACTTAGTTTTGTATCAATAGCTATATCAATATCGCTATTTTCATGGCTTTCATCTCTTGCAACTGAGCCAAAAAGAGCAAGTTTGGTAATTTGGTACTTTGTGGCAAACTCATTTTTGTGCTTTTTAAGATAATCTAATATTTCCTCTTTTTTCATCTTTATCCCCTAAACCTTAGTTTATCGGGTTTGATACCCAGTTTGCTTATATTACTCTCAATTTCAAGCGTAAACTTGTCATTGCTGATATTTGGACTATAGACAGTTATGTATTCACACTCTTTTTTATCTTTTAAAGCTTCAACTAACTCATCGGATGTGATATCTTCAAGAATAAACGCTACATTTGAAGCCAAATAAAATTTATCTTTTATAAGCTCTTGATGTTTTGCGCTAAGCGGTAAAGCCTCTGCTACAAAAAGATTGTAAAGTATCTCTTCGTTGGATGAAATATTAGGTTTTTCCATCATAGCCACTAAGTCCTCTTGACTTACCTCTTCTAGTGATTTTTGATAGATTTTTTGTTTGGCATCTTCTACCACTTCAAAAGTACGAAAACCGATATCTAACGGAAGTGGGACTTCAGTCCCGCCAAAAAGATTGTCACTATTTCGGAGGTGGGACTTCAGTCCCGCACTTTTAGGTGAGGCTAAAGCCTCACTTCCCAATATATTCTCCCCCGCTCTTTTTATCCGTTCTTTGGTGATATCAAAAATAGTCTCATACCCCGCTTTTCGTGCTTCACTTTTCTCTGGTGTCTCCTCTGCCCACTGCACACAGATAAACTTACGGTTTCCGCCGTCTTTGGCATTTAAATCCATAGCCGCATGAGCTGTTGTTCCGCTTCCTGCAAAGAAATCTAGGACAACTGCATTTTTATCGTTTATTATTTTTAAGAAATGAGTAATTAGAGAAGTAGGTTTTGGAAAACTAAATAAAACTTTTCCAAATATATCTATCATATCCTTATTTCCATCCTGTGTCATACCTACATATTTATCTAAAAAAGTACTTGCTGCTTTAATTCCTATCTCACTACCATATTTTTTTAAAGCTTTTAATTTGTCTTCACTTTCAAAAACACGATATGCTGGAATTGAAATATTTAAAAAGTTATAATCATCAGGAAAAACAATTTTCCCCTTTTTATAATAATCATCAAATGTATCTTTAGTAATACTCCATAATCGAGGGGAATTTTGTTGCATTGTTCCCTTCGAAAAAAAGAACAGCAAAAAGTGATGTTTCATTTGGGGTTTCTCAAGATTATGATTTGTAGTTTTTGGTAAATGCACGGTGATACGTCTCTTTTTTGCCAACCCAGTTAAGCCCATACCCATTCTCTTTTATCTGGGCAAGTGAGGGGTCTAAGCTCATCTGCAACTTTTGGGGATCGATGATGTATTTACCATCTTCATCGAGACTTACGGCATGAGGAAAAAGCTCTTTGAGTTTTTGGTAGTTTTTGTCATTGATGCTTTGTTCTTGGATAATATTTTTTTTCATTTTGTGCCTTTACCTTTTTACTATCATCTTATCTGTTTTATTTTCTGCTTTTGCTTCGATAATTGCTAAATTGGTATTTTTATGTGTAAGTAGATAATCGACAAAATATTGCTTGCCTCTTTTGCTGCCTATTAACTTGCGTCCATCAGTAAAATAATATTCTCTGACGATATGGGATTCACTCCACCCGTTCTCTTTGATCTTTGGATCGATAAGTTTTGAGCGAGTATCTGATTCACTAAATACCATAAACAGCCAACCCTAAATTAATTACTATATTGTATCTTTTAAAAGCATAAAGTTATCCATATATTGTAATAACACATTGCTCATGCGTTGCAAATAAATCTTACATTTTGACATATTTTTACATCATTTTTATTTTTTATCCTATAATCTCATCATAACAAGGAGTAGTCATGGCAAAGAAAAAAACTTTATTTGAGTGTCAATCATGCGGATTTCAAAGCCCGAGATGGATGGGCAAATGTACCAATTGCGGCACATGGGATAGTATGATGGAGCTAAGCTCAGCACAAATAGAGATACTAAAAGAGATTTCATCCTCATCATCTTACAGCCCAAAAGCTATGCCGATTACAGACATAGTCCAAGACGAATTTCATAGATTTGTAAGCGGAAGCAGTGAGCTTGACCTAGTTCTTGGCGGAGGCATAGTACAAGGCTCACTAACACTCATAGGAGGAAGTCCGGGCATTGGCAAATCCACCCTGCTTCTCAAAATAGCAGGCAATATTGCCAAAAATAAAAAAGATGTTTTGTATGTATCCGGCGAAGAGTCCTTAGGGCAGATAAAGTTAAGAGCCGACAGGCTGGATGCAAATAGCGAACATCTATTTCTACTTAGTGAGATAAATCTCTCAAATATTTTAAGCGAAATTATCCAAAAAGAGTATAGTTTTATAGTTATTGATTCCATTCAAACATTATACAGCGATGAGCTCCCATCTTCTCCCGGGTCTGTGGCGCAGGTAAGAAGCGTAACATTTGAGCTTATGCGGATAGCAAAAAGCCAAAATATACCTATATTTATCATCGGACACATTACTAAAGACGGCTCTATAGCGGGCCCTAGAGTACTAGAGCATATGGTAGATACTGTTTTGTATTTTGAAGGAGATAGTAACAGCGAATTAAGACTGCTCAGAGGATTCAAAAATCGCTTTGGCTCTACCAATGAGGTTGGAATATTTGAAATGAATAAAAACGGCTTAAATGATGCCAAAACAATTGGAAGTAAGTTTTATAACAAGTCAAAACTTCAAGCAGGCTCAGCTCTTACTATCCTGCTAGAAGGCAGCCGCCCTATCGTAGTAGAGATACAAGCGCTTGTAGCTGAAAGTTACGGGGGTGCTAGACGAAGCTCTACGGGATTTGATAATAACCGTTTATCTATGCTTTTGGCGCTTTTAGAAAAGAAACTTGATCTGCCTTTAGGGACTTATGATGTATATATTAATGTAAGTGGCGGGATTAAGATAAATGAACCAAGTGCAGACTTAGCAGTCATTGCAGCGATCTTGAGCAGTTACCGCAACCGTGAGTTGAGCTCTAAAACCGTATTTTTGGGAGAAGTGAGCCTCACAGGCGAGATACGAGATGTGAGCAATCTCTCACTAAGATTAAAAGAGATGCAAACTCAAGGATTTTCCAAAGCCATCATCCCTGCAAAACCTCTTGAAGATACACAGATCAAATGCTTCATTGCCGAAGATGTCGCCAAAGTAGTCGAATGGATGTTTGAGTAGTTTTATGCTAAACTAATACCTATGAAAATAGGAACAGATATTATTGCGATTAGCCGCATAGAAAAAGCCATAGAAAAGCATGGAAATACATTTAAAGAGAGGTTTTTAAATGAGGACGAGATAGCATTGGCAAAAAACAGCGCAAGCGTAGCCGGATTTTGGGCAGCAAAAGAAGCCATAAGTAAAGCATTTGGGTGTGGCATAGGCGGTGAGCTGGGATTTCATGACATCATCATCACTAAAAATTCTAAAGGCGCTCCATGCTTTGAGCTAAGCCCTCAAGCACAAGAGAGATTTCTTATCCAAAAAAGTTCCCTATCGATTAGCCACGATGGTGGATTTGCCATTGCTGTTGTGGTTATTGATGAATAGTTAATCTGTGTGAGTGTGAGTTTGTATGAAATTTTAAATAACTGCAAACACGAAGCATCATACGAACGAAGTGAACTCTGAGTGTTTGTGCTTTTTGTGCTGCTTTTATAAAAAAGTAGCTAAAGAAAAAAGATACCAAAACAAGGCGAGACTTGCCAAAGTTGTGTCAGTCCACTCTTCTTTATGGATCGCCACACTTCGTTCGCGATGACCGGTTTTCTGTCTTTGTGGGAATGACGGGAATAATTAGCCGCCACCTACAAATTGCAACAACTCTACTTTATCATTTTCAGATAGCTTAAAACTACCCCATTCATCTTTTTTCACTATCTCCATATTGACAGCAGCCGCCATAACACCGACTTTGATATCGAGCAATTCTATAATTTTTTCTATCGTAACGCCATCTTGAAACTCTTTTGCCTCACCGTTAACCGTTATTTTCATCTTTTAACCTTTGCTCTGTAATTATTTTAATTTTTATCATTTTGATAAGTGTAGCATTTTAAACTTATCCCCCATGATAGTAGGTGAAATGAGAGTTTTTATCTTGCTTGCTTCACTTATATATCTTTCTTTTGTTGTCTGCCTTGCAAATTGCTCCAGCAAATCTATGATGCCAAACTCTATCAAAGCCCTTGCTTGTGTTTGAAATGAGACAAGCTTAAATCCGTTATCTTCAAAAGCCTCTATAACATGAGTAAAATTTACATCATATGTTATATCAGAGTTTCCAAAAAGATCTTCTATCTTTATATTTTCATCAAACAATGGATAGGTTTTGTGTTCTTTATATATTCTGGCAGAAAAATCATTCCTTATATACTTTTCTCCATAGTCAAATGATACAAAATCGCATTTGGGCAAGTTGTAAAATTCACTTGCAAACTCTTCATATCCGACTGCAATTTCTCCTTTTGTCAGGCGGTGTTTTTTGCTCCACTCTATCATATCAGCAGGTGCCTCTATCCATGATATTTTGTGATCATCCACAGTTGCAATTTTTTCATCCATGTAAAGCTCACAAGGAAATGCGTCAAATATCTCATTTGAAACCACAAAAGCATAATCTGTTTTAATATCTTTTATAGAGCTAAAATGCTCTACTTTAACATCATTGCCAAATCTGCTATAAATATATGATTTTTGTTCCTCTATAACTTGCGGATGTTTTTCTATGATGGCAAATTTAAGAGTTTCAAGAAGAGCAGGTTTTACACTGTATATCCACTGTATCATATCACAGATAAGATACCCTCTATGAGCGCCTATCTCTACAAGATATCCTGTTTTTTTTGAGTCATCTTGGTCTATAAGTTTGATTAGAAAATTGGCTATACTTGCGCCGAAAAATCTGCTGCTGCTCACAGCAGTATAAAAATCGCCCTCTTTACCTATGGTTTTGAAACTGCTGTAATAGCCATTTTTTCCGTAAAGCCACTCATGCATATAACTGCTAAAATTCATATAATTTTAAAGCCCTGTTTAGTCGTACAAAACCTTCATCTATCTCATCTTTTGTGATAGTAAGACTTGGCAGAAATCTAACGGTATTATTGCCGGATTTTAACACTATCACGCCTTCTTTCATCGCTTGCTTAATAGTTTTGATCTGTATCTCTGCGCTCTTTGCTTTCAGTCCTCTCATAAGCCCTATCCCGGTAACACTATCAAATTTATCTTGGTTGGCTTTTATTACTTCATTTAATTTTTCTTCAAAGTAAACTATTGTAGCGTCAAGTTGCCCGCTATTTTTAATATTTTCTAATATTTCAAGTGTTGCGTTACCTGCTGCGGTACTCAGGTAGTTTCCACCGAATGTACTTCCATGATCGCCTGCTGTAAATATATCTTTGTGAGGAGTTACAACGGCGCCTATCGGCACACCGCCTCCAAGTCCTTTGGCTAATGTTATGATATCGGGTTTGATGCCGTAAATTTGTGAAGCTAAAAACTCTCCGCTTCTAAAAACTCCGGTTTGAACTTCATCGACTATAAGCAAGATATCTTTTTCTTTTAAAACTTTTGATAAATGCTCTACTTCATCACGAGGCAGCTCAGCAACACCGCCCTCGCCTTTTATAAGCTCTATCATAACCGCAACTGTTTCATCATCTATCGCATTTTCGATATCTTTCAAGCTTTGAATGCACGAAAAACCCTCGATATAAGGCGCAAAACATGATGGATGAAAACTATCCTGCCCTGTCGCTTTTACTGTTGCGAGAGTTCTGCCGTGAAAAGAGTTTTCAAGTGTTATGATCTTGTATCTTTTTTTATCAAATTTAATTTCACCGTATTTTCTAGCCAGCTTTATAGCGCCTTCATTTGCCTCTGCTCCGGAGTTTGAAAAGAATATTCCCACATCCTCACCGTAAAGTTCAGATATCTTTTGCGCCAATTTAGCTTGCGGCTCAATTACTTGCAAATTTGATATATGTATAATCTTTTTTGCCTGCTCACAGATGGTATTTGCAAGCTTTTCATTGCCATGCCCAACACTGTTTACGCCTATTCCGCTTGCAAAATCTATATAATCTTTGCCGCCATCATCATAAAGTGTAGAACCTACGCCATATGTGAAATTTGTATAATCTCTTGCATAGGTTTGCAAAACATATTTTTTATCTAATTCTTCTAATGTCATCTTATTTTCTCTTTTGTTTTTTATAATTATATCAACACTTTAGACAGTGATACCTTTACTTCTCCATAACAAGCGTTATGTCCCTCATTTGATATGATTGGCGGAGTTAGCTTGTTTAAACCTATAGTATTTGCCGTTATCTT
Source organism: Sulfurovum sp. (assembly GCA_020721775.1). GTDB lineage: Bacteria > Campylobacterota > Campylobacteria > Campylobacterales > Sulfurovaceae > BN30871. The sequence continues at coordinate 17,108 of DYLZ01000001.1, read as the reverse complement.
CACGCAATCGACTCTTATATCCTTGCTGTTTTTTACCTTTAATTTTATTTTACCAAATTCTGAAACTACCAACACCTCTTCATCGTCCAAAAATCCTAAACTCGGATGCACCGATATTTTATCATTTCTTTCAAATTGGGTATTTAAAGAATCATTTGATTTACTGTTCACCAGCCAAAAAGAGTTCTTGTCATTTGATAAATTTTTATATCCTCCTGAGCATCTAAGTTTTTTTCTATCGACAAAATCATCATCATGATCATCTAAAAAAACAAACTCTTCATCTTCGTTTTCGCCAAAACCATTCTCATACGGAAGTTCTCTATACGCTTTTGATATAAGCATATTTTCTTTTTGTTCGCATTGATCCAGCCAAAAGCTTAGATAATACTCTTCGCTTTCTAAGTTGTCAAATCCTTTTAGTCTAAAAAGCTCTTTTGTAAAATCATATTCGCTGATACCAAAATCACACTCTTTTATTTTATTTATTTTTGATATATAACTATGACCATAGCTTAATCTTACATCATTTTTTTCAAAAAAGTTCTTTGCGGGAATTATGACATTTGCTCTTCTTGAAGTTTCATTTTCATATAACCCAAAATATATTACATTTTTTACATTTTCAAATCTTTTTATAACTTCATTTGTATTTGGTATAGATTCACATGGATTACCGCCTTGTACTAAAACAGTATCAAAATTATCAAATGGGGTATTTACTTTTGAAACTCTTTTTAGGTTAACGGCAAACGGGTTTTTAAATCCAAGCTTAGAATCACCTAAAAAACTTACTCCGCATCCCTCTTTGCCAAAAAGTCCAAGCAGCGCTGCAACTGCATCGATCGCTCTTAAAACTTCGTTTCCGATGGAGTATCTTTGCACTCCGGCGCCTACTAAAAAAACAACTTTTTTACCCTCTATGAGAGATAACAACTTACCGATAGTATCAAGATTTATGTCCACAAGCGCCAAAAGAGCTTTTATGCGAAATTCTCTCACAAAGTCATAATATTCTTTATAATCGCTCGAAAATTTTTCCAACCATTCATTATCATACAGCTCTTCCATAAAGATAAACCTAGCAAGCAAAATTGCAAGATAGATATCACTTCTAGGAGCTATCTGAATATGCAGATCGGCATTTTTGGCTATTTTTGTTCTTATAGGATCTATTACTATAAGTTTTTTATCCTTTATAAAAGGCAAAAGATGTCTATTTGTTACGGTTATATTCTTTCCCCAAACTACTACTACTTCACTCTTTGCTATCTGCTCTGCGGGCAAGGTTAGATTGATTCCTCTACCCTCTACAATTCCGGCATCTCCGGCGCCATCACACAAAGAGCCCTTAGTGAGCGTTCCTCCGACCTTATCCATTAAAAGATTTGTTATCTCTTGCATAACAGCCACATTGCCGCTGCCTCTCCAAAGCAGAGTTTTATCATTTATGATCTTCGCGGCATATTCCAGCGCTTCTTTCATGCTCACGGCTTTACCGTTTATCATAGGTGTTGTTATGCGTGATGCTTTTTGTATATTTGAGTTTATATTTGTGCAGAGTGAACCTTGCGTAAAAGGGTGCTCATTATCACCGCTTATTTTATAATTATCGTAAACAATGGCACATCCGTCATAACAGTCTAAAGCGCAGGCTGTGTGTTGCATTTTGTACCTTTTAAAATTTTGGTTATATTATATTTTGTTTGCTTAATTTAAAGATTTTTATGTAAGTTATTTTGAAAAAGTTAGGCGCGAAATAAGCCGAGTTCTGTCGTGGGTAGTTATTTATCTAGGCGTTGTATCGCTACAATGCTCAAGCGAAGTACTATTTTGGCATTACTGCCAAATTAGAGACTTTTACCATGTACTTCTTGCTACAGACAGGGTTTACCTAGCTAGCTATGTTACCATAACCACTGGTGGGCTCTTACCCCACCCTTTCACCTTTTACCGCCAAAGCGGTAGTCTTCTCTCTGTTGCACTTGCCCTCGGATTACTCCGGCCACCCGTTAGGTGGAGTCTTGTCTCTGTGTAGCTCGGACTTTCCTCCCGTGAAAAATTCACCGGCAACTACCTATCGCGCCTGTGGAATTATACCGTATTTTTTAAAAATTATTATCAATTCATTATTTAATTGAAAATGATTATCAAATTAATAGAAATTTAAGTTTTTAAATGATACTATTTGATAACTATTATCATAAAGGATGAATATGAGTGAATGTGAAATCAAAATGGAAATAAGACAAATGGTAAATGGTTATACAAGGGCAAATGAAAAAGCTATTTATTCAATTGCAAGAATAATAAAAATGAGGCATATGAAGTTAGACAAGCAATATATTGTAAATCTAACAAAAAATATAATAAAAGAGACAAATTAAAATAAAGGGGAAAAATGTCAGTTTTAATATTGGGCGGGGATAAGATAAATCCTATTTTAAGTATATTATACGATATTGGTATAACAAGTGTTACTCACTGGACTGGAAGAAATTTAAAAAATGGAAGCAAGAAATCGAAACAAATACCAAAGAATATTGACATGGTATTAATGCTTACAAATTTTCTTAACCATAATGCAATGCTGCACTATAAGCAAGAAGCAAAAAATAGAGGAGTATGCGTGGCATACAGTACAAGAAATATAGATTCTGTTAAATGTGAAGTTTTGAAACTTATAAATAATAATATTGAATTGCAACAAAAAATTTGCTCAAAGTGTTCACAAAGGAATAACTGCAATGAAAAAGCAAAATAAAAATCTTGCGTTAGAAGATTATTTTCTTATACCTATTGATAATTTAGATATATCAAATATTGAAGATTTTAATTATGAGTTTTATCAGCTTGAATATTGTGAAAACAGCTTAGATATTCCTATTCATCTTATAGATTATACTAGTTTTGATGGAAATGAGCTTGAGATTTGTTTAAAAAAGATAAATATTTATGAAATTCAAGAAGATGATGATTGGTATTTTCAACTAAAAAATTTAGCTAAATATTCAAGAGCCTCTTGAAAAATTTACAGTCCGTTTGGACTGTAAAAATTATTTAGCCATTGCTTCTTTAGCGTATTTTTCACCAAGATCAAAAGCTTTTAGGTTAAGTTCATGCACTTTTTCCGGTACCTTGCTTAACATTGTATCGATCAGCACTTGTCTATCTATAGCTTTCATAATTGTATTAGCAATTGCAAGAGCCACAACGGATTGGGTGATAACATTTCCAACCTCTTCTTTTGCAATAGTAATAATAGGAATTTCTATGATATTCCATTTTTTTCTATCTTCTTCAGTTGGATGTACCAAATTTGGCTCAACAACGATCGTACCGCCTGGTGTTACACCATTTTTAAATAGATTAAAACTAACTTGTGCAACTGAAAGCATAAAGTCTATCTCGCCGTCATTTGCATAAGGGTAAAATATCTCTTCGTCGTCCAAAATAATATCAACAACCGTAGGACCGCCTCTAACTTGTGATGTATATGTAGCTGTTTTTTGACCAAATCCACCGGATTTTATTTTTGCTTCTGCAAAGATCTCACCTGCAAGAAGAACACCTTGTCCACCAACACCTGTAAATCTCATTACCGTTCTAGCCATCGTGTCTCTCCTTAAATCTTTTTAGCAAAATCATCTTGAGTGATCGTTTTGCGTTTACCTTGATGTACAAGTTTTACTTGCTCATACATTTCACAATACTCTACTGCATTTTTATCTTCATGCAATACTCCTGTCGGAAGAAGATTGATTCTCTCTTCTTCGCTCATTTTGTCATATTTTGTTTTAGAAACAGTGATGCTGTCGATCCAATCTAAGTTTTCCATAGCTGAATTCATTTTATTTTTTCTACCAAGATTGATATGACAATTTGATAACACTTCAATGAAACTAAATCCTTTATGCGCCAATCCTTTTGCGATTAGTTTTTCAAGTTTTTTAGGCTCAGTAACGGTTTCTCTACCGACAAATGACGCTCCGGCTGCAATTGCGAGGTTGCAAGCATTAAAAGTCGGATCTATATTACCGGCTTGTTGGCTAACGGTCCAGAAACCTTGTGGTGTCGTTGGACTTGTTTGAGAATTTGTAAGACCATATATAAAGTTGTTAACCAAAATAAATGTTATATCAATATTTCTTCTACAGCCATGAATAGTGTGATTTCCACCGATAGCCAAAGCATCGCCATCACCCGCTACACACACAACATGCTTATCAGGATTTGCAAGTTTAATACCTGTTGCAAATGCAATTGTTCTACCGTGTGTAGTATGAACGGTATTACAATCGACATAAGATGAAAATCTTCCGCTGCATCCGATACCTGAAACTAAACAAATATCATCTTTTTTCCATCCAAGTGAATCAATAGCTCGAATATAAGATTTTAGTATAACACCATCTCCACAACCCCAACACCATAGTGTCGGCATTTTGTCAACTCTTAAATAATTATCATAATTAAATGCCATTAGAATACCTCCTTAACTTTTGCTACTATCTCGTATGGGGAGATTGCTCTTCCGTTTACTTTGTATAAACCTTCAATATCTAGTCTGCATGAAACTCTTTCAACTTCCTCTGTATATTGTCTAATATTAAGTTCGACACAAAGTACATTTTTAACTTTATCAGTTAGCTCTTTGATTCTTTTTGCCGGACTAGGCCAAAGAGTAATAGGTCTAAACAATCCTGCTTTTATACCCTCTTTTCTAAGATGTTTAATAGCCTCTTTGGCCGCTAATGATACAGAACCATATGCAATTATCAAGACATCATTAGCTTCCAGATCATCACACATAAACTCCTCATTGAGTTCAAGTTCATCTGTATGCATCATTACTTTATCTTCAAGTCTTTGAATGAGTTTTCTACAAGTTTCGATCTCTTCAGTTGGAAAACCTGTAGAATTATGATGTAGTCCGGTAAAGTGATATCTATAACCTTTAAACATAGGATTGAGAACTGCCGGCTCATCGTAAGCTACTCCGTAAGGTTCATATTCGCTTGGATCGCCTGTAAACTCTTTTCTTGGTTTAATACCGGCTTTGGTAGCCTCTGCTGTAGGTATTACTGCTTTACCGTACATATGACCTATTGTTTCATCCAAAAGTACAAAAACAGGCTGCATAAATCTATCTGCTAGGTTAAATGCTCTGACTGTTTCAGTATAACACTCTGCTAAGTTACCGGCACAAAGTGTAATAGAACGATAATCACCATGCGATGGATTTTTTGCTTGTCTAACATCGCCTTGTGATACACGAGTAGGAAGTCCTGTCGATGGTCCGCCTCTCATAACATTTACTACAACAAGCGGCGCTTCCACCATTTGAGCAAGCCCAAGGTTTTCAGCTTTCAAACTAATTCCCGGACCGCTTGTAGCAGTCATCGATCTAACGCCGCTCATAGATGCACCAATTGCAGCTGCAACACCACCTATTTCATCTTCCATTTGGATGCATACACCGCCATGCTCAGGCATCAAGTTTGACATTTCATGCATAATTTCACTTGAAGGAGTAATAGGATACCCTCCAAAAAATTTACATCCGGAGTCAGCAGCAGCTTTAGCTGCCAATTCATTTCCGCTTGCTATCACTTCTCTAGTAGCCATTTTTTCTCCTTAATAATCCGCAGGTAATCTATATTTATTATTAATTATTGCTTCAGCTCTTTGTTTTGCCGCATCTGTAAGTTTTGCAAATTTATATTCACTTCTTTCCGCTACATAAATAGCAAAATCCGGGCATGTCAGTTCGCATTCACTGCATCCGATACAGGATTCCGGAGCAATAACTGAGATCATTGCGCCAAGTGTAGATGAGGGTTCTTGTTTCATTGAAAGAACACCTGCAGGGCAAACATCCACGCATATATCACATGCTTTACATCTGGCGGTATTAACCCATACCGGTGTATTTTCAGGAGCTTTTATTATATTTGATGACATCTAATTCCCCTTTTTTGTATTGTTATTTAGATGAAGATAATATCTTCAACGAAGTGATGGTATCCCTATTCACTTAGTAAAGGATAACCAAAAAATTATAATGATATTTTTAAACTTTTATAATAACAGATTAAAAAAAACAGCTGTTACTTTTTGTTGCACTAATAAATCTACATCCACACAACCAAAATCATTTGAAAGCTTTTTTAGAGTATTTGTGCATCCGTCACACTTGACATTTTCTACTTGGAATGTTTTTTCATGATAAGCTACTTTGTTTTTTTAAACAAGTGAATCCTCTGAATAAATCCTGATAGACAATTTTGCCAGGCAGCTCGAAGGCGTTAGCTAGCGGGGTTCTAGTCGTGGCAAACTCTTGGCTTGAATGGTTTGTTCAGAGGGTTCAAGTATAGTAAATTGGTTTTTAGTTGTTGGTGATTATTTATAGTGAGATGGTTTGTAAGGTGGGATAGCAATCCCACCATTTTTATTTTGAAAGAGCTTCTTTTACAGCTTTACCGATTTCAGCAGGGCTTACAACAACCGTTACCCCTGCAGCTTTAAGAGCTTCCATTTTTTCAGCCGCAGTTCCGGCGCTCCCACTCACTATCGCTCCTGCGTGACCCATTCTCTTGCCTTTAGGAGCAGTCTGACCTGCAATAAATGCGACAACAGGTTTTGTAATATTTTCTTTGATAAAGGCGGCGGCTTGGATTTCAAGATCTCCGCCTATCTCACCTATCATTACGATAGCTTTTGTTTCAGGATCTGCTTCAAACATAGGAAGAAGCTGTTTATATGATAAACCAATGATTGGATCTCCACCGATACCGACAGCAGTACTTATCCCGAAACCTTCTTTACATACTTGGTTTGCTCCTTCATATGTCAAAGTACCTGATTTTGAAATAAGCCCTATATTTCCCTTTTTGAAAATATTTCCCGGCATGATACCTATTTTACACTCCTCTGCAGTGATGATACCGGGACAGTTTGGTCCTATTATTTTCATATTTTTTTTAGTTGCATAAGCTTTTGCCATCTGTATATCTCTAACAGGAGCGCCTTCTGTGATAACAACAGCAAGCTCTATCCCTGCATCAGCAGCTTCCATAACTGCATCACCGACAAATGCCGGCGGAACAAATATCATCGAAACAGTTGCGCCTGTTGTTCTTACAGCATCTTTAACAGTATTGAATACAGGAAGTCCTAAATGCTCTTGCCCGCCTTTATTTGGCGTTACTCCGCCAACTATCTTTGTACCGTAAGCCAAACACTGCTCGGCATGAAAAGTTCCTTCTTTTCCGGTAAATCCTTGAACGATTACTTTTGTCTCTTTATTTACTAAAATTGACATTATTTCTCTCCTTTAGCAGCTTTTACAGCTTTTGCTGCGCCGTCAGCAAGGTCTGTGGCAGCTATTATATTTGATATATTTGCATTTTTTAGAATCTCTGTTGCTTCCTCGGCATTTGTACCGTCAAGTCTAACGATAACAGGCACATGAACATCAACAAGTTTTGTTGCTTCCAGTATTCCGTTTGCGATTCTATCACATCTTACAATTCCGCCAAAAATATTTACAAAAATTGCTTTTACATTTGGATTTTTAAGGATTATTTCAAACCCTTTTGCAACAGTTTCGGCATTTGCTTTACCACCTACATCCAAGAAATTTGCAGGTGTTCCCCCCATATAATTGATAGTATCCATAGTACCCATTGCAAGTCCTGCACCATTGACCATACAGCCGATCTCACCGTCAAGTGATACATAACTAAGTCCATATTGACCTGCTTCTCTCTCATCTGGATCTTCTTCACTAAGATCTCTCATAGCTTCGATATCCGGATGTCTATAAAGCGCAGAATCATCAAATCCCATTTTGCCGTCAAGCGCCAAAAAATCGCCGCTTCCGGTTTTGATAAGCGGGTTTATCTCGATCATTTCCGCATCATTATCCATATATACTTTATACAGTTTTGATGCAAAATTTATAAGTTTTTTTTGCTCATCCGGATTGGTGATACCAAGTCCAAACACAAGCTCTCTTCCATGAAAGCCCTGAAAACCGATAGCAGGATCAACTGCAATTTTAATAATTTTTTCAGGTGTATCATGAGCAACATCTTCGATAGCCATACCACCCTCAGTTGAAGCCATGATCACAGGCATCTCTTTTGCGCGATCTAAAACTATGCCGAGATATAGCTCATCTTTTATATCAGCACCCTCTTCTATATAAACTTTTTGAACAAGTTTACCTTCAGGTCCTGTTTGATGAGTTACAAGAGTCATCCCAATGATTTCAGAAGCCAAAGTTTTAACTTCATCTAGCGAACGAGCAAGTTTTACACCACCTCCAAGTCCTCTTCCGCCGGCATGTATTTGAGCTTTAACTACCCAAATGCTCCCTCCAAGTTCTTTTGCATTTGCCACTGCTTCATCAGGTGTATTCGCCACAATCCCTCTAGGTGTTGGAACGCCATATTTAGCAAAGATCTGTTTTGCTTGATATTCGTGTATGTTCACTAGGTCTCCTTTATAATTTAATGATTAAATTATATGACTTTTGATGTTATTTTTTATTTGAACTTTAAAAAAAGAAAGTTGTTTTGCAGTTAAGTGGTACCAATTTACACACTTAAGTAGAATGTAAAAATATACTTGAATGTATATTTTTACTTGTTTTATTACGCTTTTGGAGATATCATCTCTTCAGGTTTTACATATTTATCAAAATCTTCTGCGCTCATAAGTCCAAGAGCAACTGCTTCATCTTTGAGTGTTGTTCCGTTCTTATGAGCAGTTTTTGCGATAAGAGCAGCCTTTTCATATCCGATATAAGGATTAAGCGCAGTTACGAGCATAAGTGAATTGTGTAAATATGAATCAATTCTCTCAACTACAGGTTCAATACCTACTGCACAGTTTTTATCAAAACTTCTCATTGAATCTGCCAAAAGTTTAATTGACTGCAAGATATTATAAGCAATAACAGGTTTAAATACATTTAGCTCAAAGTTTCCTTGGCTGGCAGCTATTCCAACAGTTGCATCATTTCCCATAACTTGAACAGCCACCATTGTCATAGCTTCTGCTTGTGTCGGATTTACTTTTCCGGGCATTATAGAACTTCCAGGCTCATTTTCAGGTATTGTAATTTCGCCTATTCCGCATCTAGGACCGCTTGCTAACCATCTGATATCATTTGCAATTTTCATGAGATTTGCCGCAAGCGCTTTCATAGCTCCGCTTAAAACAACTTCGGCATCATGTCCGGTAAGTGCATGAAACTTGTTTGGTTGAGATACAAAACCATAATTTTTAGGCATAAAACTATTTAGTTTATCGGCAACTTTTTGTGAGAATTCAGGATGTGAGTTAAGTCCCGTCCCAACCGCTGTTCCGCCGATCGCCAACTCTTTACAGTATACAAGAGCATCATTTATCTGCCTTAGATTAGTGTCAAGCATTGCAACATAACCGCTAAGCTCTTGTCCAAGCGTAAGAGGAGTAGCATCTTGAAGATGTGTTCTTCCGATTTTAACTATATGGTTAAACTCTTTCGCTTTTGCATCAAGCGTACCTCTAAGTTGATTGATAGCAGGGATAAGATCATCAGTAACTGCAACAACTTCGGCAATTCTCATAGCAGTTGGATATGTGTCATTTGAGCTTTGGCCTTTATTTACATCGTCATTTGGATGAACCAATTTATCTTTTGTATAGTCTCCGCCAAGTATTTCTATAGCTTTATGGGCAACTACTTCATTAACATTCATATTCGATTGTGTACCTGAACCTGTCTGCCAAACAACCAATGGAAACTCACCGTCAAGTTCTCCATTCAATACACATTCGCAAGCTTTTACGATCGCATTCGTTTTTGATGCATCAAGTCTTCCTAGATCATGATTGACTAAAGCGCAAGCTTTTTTGAGATTTGCAAAACCATACACTACTTCTCTTGGCATTTTTTCATTGCCTATCTCAAAATTCTCCAATGATCTTTGTGTTTGAGCGCCCCAATATTTTTCATTCGGAACTCTAACTTCACCCATAGTATCTTTTTCTATTCTAAAACCCATATTATTCTCCTTTTTCAAAAAATTTATTTTCATTGAGCACATTTATCATTTTCTTAACGCTATCAACGCTTTTTGCAAACTTTGCTTTTTGTTCGTCGTTGAGAGTTAATTGAAATATTTTTTCTGCTCCGCCTGCACCCAATACCAATGGTACTCCTGAAACAACATCACTATGACCATATTCACCGTCAAGATAAACAGCACATGGATGAATTTGTTTTGTATCTTTTAGTATTGATTCAACCATAATAGCAGTTGATTTTGCCGGCGCAAAATATGCAGAACCTGTTTTTAGATAACCTACGATTTCTGCTCCGCCGAATTTTGTTCTCTCGACAACTTCATCGATCTCATTATCGCTTAGAAGATCGGTTAATGGTACACCCGCAACAGTAGAAAATTTCGGCAGTGGAACCATCTCATCACCATGTCCGCCCATTACCGATGCTCTAATTTGACCTGCCCCATAACCTATCTTTTCATATATAAAATGAGCCATTCTAGCACTATCAAGAATACCTGCCATACCGATGACTCTTTCCCTTGGAAAACCACTCTCTTTGAATGCTACATATGTCATAACATCTAATGGGTTTGAGACCATAATTATAATTGCATCCGGAGCATAAATTTTGATATCAGCGATCACTTCTTTTATAATTGCTGCATTGATCATAAGTAGATCATTTCTGCTCATTCCGGGTAATCTTGGGCTTCCGGCAGTAACTACGATTATATCAGAATCTGCAATATCTTCCGGTTTTTCAGCTACAGATACAATGGTATGCATTCTAGCTGCATTTGCTGCTTGACTCATATCTAGAGCTTTGCCTTTTGCTGTTTCAATATCTCTATCACGAAGTACTACATGATGGCAAGCACCGTTCATCGCTAAAATGTATGCAACTGTTGCTCCAACATTTCCTGCTCCGATAACGGTTACTTTTTTGCCTCTCTTCATCTCTTTCCTTGAAATATTAAAATATTGAATGTATTGTACATCAGTTTTATTATTTTTTAGTAACAAAACTGACTAATTTTTTGTCAGATAGCGTCTATGATACTATTTAATGTTTTTGAAGGTCTCATAGCTGCGTTTGCTTTAGCTATATCAGGATGATAGTATCCGCCGATATCCTGCGCTTTGCCCTCTACTGCCATAAGCTCTTCTATGATCTTATCTTCATTTTCTATTAGGGCTTTTGCAACCGGAGCAAATTTTGCCGCAAGTTCTGCATTGCTGCTTTTTGCAAGAGCGTTTGCCCAATATTGAGCTAGAAAAAAGTGAGATGCTTTATTATCCGGTTCACCCACTTTTCTACTTGGAGCTTTATTGTTATCAAGATAAGCAGCATTTGCTTCGTCAAGTGCAGCAACAAGAGCTGCAACTTTTGCATCACCGCTTTGGTTTGCGATCATTCTAAGAGACTCTGCAAGCGCTAAAAATTCACCCAAGCTATCCCATCTAAGATGCCCTTCAGCCAAGAATTGGTCAACATGTTTAGGAGCAGAACCGCCCGCACCTGTTTCAAATACGCCGCCACCTGCAAGAAGAGGAACTATTGAAAGCATTTTAGCAGATGTCCCAAGCTCCAATATCGGAAAAAGATCAGTTAGATAATCTCTAAGTACATTTCCTGTAACTGAAATTGTATTAAGTCCGGCTCTTACTCTTTTCAAGCTATACGCCATAGCAACTTCAGGGGCAAAGATTTCAATGGTCATACCGCTTGTATCATAATTTTTTAGGTACTCTTTTACTTTTTTGATCATATTTGCATCATGGGCTCTATTTTCATCTAACCAAAATACGATCGGACTACCTGTCAATTTTCCTCTTTCGACCGCAAGTCTTACCCAATCTTGGATAGGAAAATCTTTTGCTCTGCTCATTCTCCAAATATCGCCTTTTTCAACATTAAAGCTCATAAGCTCGCTTCCGTCACTGTCAATTACTTTAACTACGCCATCCTCAGCAATTTCAAAAGTTGTAGGGTGCGAACCGTACTCTTCAGCTTTTTGAGCCATAAGGCCGATATTTGATACGCTGCCCATAGTTGTTACATCAAATTGTCCATTCTTTTTACAATCTTCTATGATCTCTTTATAAAATGTAGCATAAGTTCTATCAGGAATTACTGCAACACACTCTTCTAGTTTGCCTTCGCTATTCCACATTTTACCGCCGTCTCTAACAACTACCGGCATAGAGGCATCGATAATGATATCGTTTGAAGCATGAAGGTTTGTGATGCCGTTATCGCTATCAACCATTGCAATGTGTGGCTGTTTTGTATAAACTTCCATTATCGCCGCTTCTATCTCGGCTTTTTTGTCGTTTGGAAGTTTTTCAAGCTTTTTGTAAAGATCGCCAAGTCCCAAATTTGCATTTACGCCGATCTCTTTAAACTCATTTGCATATTTTTCAAATACATCTTTAAAGAAAACTTCAACCGCATGGCCAAACATAACAGGATCGCTGACTTTCATCATAGTTGCTTTTAAGTGAACTGACCAAATAACTCCTTTTTCTTTTGCTTCTTTAAGAGTTTTGGCATAAAAAGCTCTAAGCGCTTTAGCAGACATAAATGTACCGTCTAGTATCTCTTTATCTTTTGCGTCTATTTCTTTTAGAAGTTTACCGTTAAGCTCAATTCTTACTTTTCCATCACCGTTTTTAATTATCGATTTTTCATTACCGTAAAAATCATTTGCATCCATATGCGCAACATAAGTTTTAGCATTATCGTTAAATGCTCTTAATTTGTGAGGATTTTTCTTTGCAAAATTTTTAACAGCAACTGCTGCTCTTCTATCAGAGTTTCCTTCTCTAAGAACCGGATTAACAGCGCTTCCCAAACAAACAGAGAATTTTTCTTTCAATGCGATCTCTTCAGGAGTTTGTGGATCTTCCGGATATTCAGGAATTGCATATCCTTGTGATTGAAGTTCCGCTATGCACTCTTTAAGTTGCGGAATAGAAGCAGAAATATTTGGCAATTTGATGATATTGCATTCAGGTTTTTGAACAAGTTCGCCAAGATAAGCCAGATCATCATTTTGTTTTTGTTCATCAGTTAGATATTCTCCGAATGTAGCAATAACTCGACCTGCCAAAGATATATCTCTTGTTTCTACATCTACGCCTGCTGATTTAGTAAAAGCTTTTACTATCGGTAGCAATGAATATGTAGCAAGCGCCGGAGCCTCATCTACTTTGGACCAAACTATTTTTGGTGATTTTGACATGTTGTTCCTTTTTCTATAAAATACAAGTTTGTAATATATAGTTTAACAATTTTTATATCAAAATTTTGTAACCAATCAGAAAATAAATTAAAAAGTAAAAATATCTGTTTCCATAATACACAAAAGAGAACTCTATTCTTTTACTAGATAGCTAATTTTCAAAGAAACCAAACTCTTTTGCTTTTTCCAAAAAAGATTCATTAACACTATACGAAGATTCGATTATGATGTCTGCTAATTTACTCTTAATACAAATTGATAACGGATGCTGACCTAAATTTTCTTTTGCCAGATTGTGCAGTGTATTGATTTTATCCAAACTGCTCTCCAGCATTATGCAAACTGTTACAGTTTTATACACGATCTCTTCTTTTTCACTCTTGATAATTTTTGTTTTTTCTTTTTTTGCATCTTTTAAACTAAGTATTTTTATAGGATTTACTTTTATAGAATCACCGTCTTTCGCAATTTTTACCTTAAAGCATATAGGTTTTGAGAGATCAAAATCCTCTTTTAGTTCATTTAACTTATCTTCAAAAAGCATTATTTCTATATTTCCATGCAGATCAAGAAGTTTAATTATCCCAAATTTGTTGCCTTTTTTAGATATTTTTTCATTTACTTCTTCTACTTTACCTATCAATAATGTAGTAGAGCCCTCTTTTAGCGTTTCGATTTCGGAACTTAATGTAAAGTCAATACTCTCTATCTCATTTCTATATTTATCAAGCGGATGACCGGATATATAAAATCCCATGGTCTCTTTTTCAAGCTCCAAGACGCTAAGCTGATCAAACTCATCCATATTTTTTATATTTAATTGCACTTCTGTCATATTTTCAGATTCTTCAAAAAGAGACCCAATGGACATTTTTTTTACCATTGCTGACTTTGCCGAAGCTTCTAATATATCTTCTATCTGCGAAAGCATTGCTTTTCTTGTAAATCCAAATGTATCCAATGCACCGGATTTTATAAGCGCTTCTATAACTTTTTTGTTTACTTTTGATGGATCTATTCTTCCTACAAAATCATCAAGCGATTTAAATTCTCCTTCACTTCTAGCTTCAAGAATTATATTTATAGCACTTTCCCCGACACCTTTAATTGCGCCTAGCCCAAATAAAATAACATCCTTATCGTTAATTCTATCGGCAACAAAAACCAAGTCTGACCTGTTTATATTTGGAGCAACAAGATCGATGTTCATTTTTTTAAGCTCATCGCTGTATTTTACTATCTTATCCGTATTATCCTTCTCTAAAGTCAGAAGCGCCGCCATAAATTCCGTTGGATAAAAACACTTTAGATATGAAGTATAAAATGTTATCATAGCGTACGCGGCAGAATGTGATTTGTTAAAACCGTATCCTGCAAATTTAACTATAAGATCAAAAAGCTCTTGTGCTTTTGTTCTATCAAAACCTTTTTTATGTGCCCCGTCGGCAAACTCATCTTTGAGCTTATCCATCTCTTCTTTTATCTTTTTACCCATAGCGCGGCGAACCAGATCAGCCTCTCCAAGCGAAAAGCCGCCTATTGTCTGAACTATCTGCATAACCTGTTCCTGATAGACTATAACCCCGTAAGTCGGTTTTAGTATCGGTTCAAGTTCCGGGAACATATAGGTTATTTCCGCTCTGCCATGCTTTCTTTCTACGAAATCGTCCAGCATGCCTGATTCCATAGGACCCGGACGATAGAGTGCCAGCATCGCTATAACATCTTCAAAACAGGACGGCTTTAGTTTCTTTGCAAGGTCTTGCATACCTGAAGACTCTATTTGAAACAATCCCAATGTATGCCCTGCGCTTATATAATCATATACCTCTTTTTTGTTTATATCCACTGTGGCAAAATCTATTCTTTTGCCGTAGCGTTTTTCAATAAGTTTATTTGCTTCATCGATCACCGTAAGCGTCTTTAACCCCAAAAAGTCAAATTTAATCAAGTCAACATCTTCTATATATTTGCCGCTGTATTGAGTAGCAACCGTATCCATTCCTGCAGGTTTAAAAAGAGGTGTTTTGGACCATAACGGCTCATTTGATATAACAACTCCTGCAGCGTGCGTTCCTGCATTACGGTTTAGTCCCTCAAGCGCTTTTGCAAATTCCCATACTTGAGCCATTTTTTCATCGCTTGATATAAGCTCGGCTATTTTAGGCTCTTTTTTGTATGAGTTTTCAAGATCAATTCCAAGTTCATCAGGAATAAGTTTTGCAAATGCGTCTGCCTTGGCATACGGAACATCAAGAACTCTGGCGACATCCCTAAGCACACCCTTTGCCAACATTTTACCGAAAGTTATTATCTGCGCAACATTTTCCCTGCCGTACTTCTCTATAACATAGTCGATTATCTCTTGTCTTCTCGACTGACAAAAGTCTATATCGATATCGGGCATAGATATTCTTTCCGGATTTAGAAATCTCTCAAAAAGCAGACCGTACGGTATAGGATCGATATCTGTAATTTTAAGACTATATGCAACAAGTGATCCAGCAGCAGATCCTCTTCCCGGGCCTACCGGTATTCCCATCTCTTTGGCGGCTCTTACAAAATCCCATACTATGAGCATATAGCCGGGAAATTTCATATTTTTAATTATTTCTATTTCGACACTAAGCCTATCTCTATACTCATCATGCTTTGAAGGATCTATATTTTTAAGTCTATCCTCTAAACCTTTTTTTGCTTCATATTCAAAAAGTATAGTATCATTTTCAAGCGAATACTCTTCATTGGGAAACGGCAGGTCAAGACCATTTTTCATTGCCATTTCTCTGCAAAATTTAAAATTGGGTGGTGTCGGATTGCCAAGCTTTATTTCCAAATTGCATTTATCGACGATCTCCTGCGTATTTGTAACAGCTTCAGGGATATCTGCAAAAAGTTTTGCAATATTTTCCGGGGATTTGACATAAAATTCATGAACGGAATGTCTTAGACGATTGGGGTCATCGTAGAGTTTATTCATAGCTATACACATAAACACCTCATGAGCTTGGGCATCATTTTGGCTATTGTAGTGAGTATCATTTGTAGCTATGACCTTTATGCCTGTCTCCTTTGCGATCTTAAGTATAAGGCTATCTATCATGAGCTGATCTGCAATACCATGCCTCATAAGTTCAAGATAAAAATCATCACCGAATATTTCTTTGTATTCAAGCGCTATTTTCTTTGCTTCATCATATCCTTTGGCGCCAAGACTTTTATTTCTATCGTTATCATTGAGATGCCAATTCACTTCGCCTTGCAAGCATGCGCTTGAGCAGACAAGCCCCTCGCTATGCTCTCTAAGCAATTTTTTGTTTATCCTCGGATAGTAGTAAAAACCATCTAAATATGCTTTTGAGCTAAGATACATAAGATTTTTATATCCTGTTTCATTTTTAGCATATAAGCATAAATGAAATCTCTGTCTTGTTGTTTTGTCTCCCAATTCATCATTGTTGTGCAGATAACACTCCATACCGATAATAGGCTTTATACCCTCTTTTTTCATGGTCGTATAAAAATCAATAGCGCCGAACATATTGCCATGATCTGTCATGGCAACAGCGTTCATACCAAGATTTTTTATGGTTTTTGCTAATTTTTTAATCTTATTTGCACCGTCAAGCAGTGAGTATTCAGTATGTAAATGAAGATGTGTAAAATTAATTTTTGACATAAAAAAGCAACCTTGAGAAATTATGTTAGACTATATCAAAAATGTGGTAAAGAGGAGATGAGATGTAAGATAAACCATAACAATTTATGGTATAGTTTATCTTATTTGTTTATTATCGGCAT